>NZ_AEWG01000158.1 GCF_000190375.1 Rubrivivax benzoatilyticus JA2 = ATCC BAA-35 | reverse complement strand
ATAGCTGGCCGCCACTGAGCAGCGCCTCGATCACGCGCCGAGCATCGTCGTCAGACGGCGGCAAACCGTTCCGGCGAACGATTCGTACCAGAATTGGTATTGGTTTGCGCTCAGGCTTTGACGCCGAACACCTGGCGCAGATAAGCCAGGAACCCGGGATCGTCGCACATCGTCTTGCCCGGGGCGTCGGATATCTTGGCGACCGGCTGGCCGTTCACGCTGGTCAGCTTCATGACGATGTTGAGTGTCGCCAGCCCGGTGTCGTTGCTCAGGTGCGTTCCGATGCCAAAACCGCACTGGGTCCTGTCTGCGAAGTGGCGATAGAGATCCAGGCAACGCTCGATGTCGAGAGCATCGGAGAACACCAGGCGCTTGGTCGAAGGATCGACGCGCAGGCGGGCGTAGTGCGCCAACGCCTTCTCGCCCCAGACGTAAGGGTCTCCCGAGTCGTGGCGCAGGCCGTCGAACAGCTTGGCGAAGTACAGGTCGAAGTCGGCCAGGAACGCGTCCATGCCGACGACATCGGTCAATGCGGTGCCAAGGTCTCCGCGGTACTCCTGAACCCAGGCTTCCAGCGCCGCCTTCTGGTGGTCGCGCAGGCGGTATCCCAAACCCTGGAATGTCTGCAGATACTCGTGGGCCATCGTGCCGATGGGCACCAGGTCCAGTTCGCGCGCGAGCAGGACGTTCGAGGTCCCGGTGAAGAACTCGGGCAACTCCTGCTTCAAGGTCGTGAGCACCTCGCGTTGCCAGCTGCCCGAGTATCGGCGGCGCAAGCCGAAATCGAAGAAGCGGAACGGGTGCCGGCGCGGCGGCTCCTGGGCGAACTCGCGCAAGCGCCGGATCTTGGCCTGAAGCCTGCGCCGGCCTTCATCCAGCGCGGCGGCCGACCCGACCCGCCGGAAATAGAGCTCGTTGACGATCGCCAGCACGAAGATCTCGAACGCCATCACGTGGACCTGCGGTCCTTCGACACTGATGGCCAGATTCATGCCTTCGGCTTCCACGCGGATGAAGTCGCGCTGGAAGCGGAAGATGCGCAGGAAGTCGATGAAGTCCGAGCTGAGATAACGCAGCGTGCGCAGATAGGCCAGTTCGTCGGCGCTGAACGACAGCGCGCACAAGGCATCGACTTCACGCTGCACGTCGCCCACCAGCTCGGCCAGCGGGAAGGCGCTGCGGTTGCGGCAGAGAAAACGGTAGCGCGCTTGCGTCGCCGGGTGGCGGTGCAGCATCGCCTGCCACATCGAGAACTTGTAGAGATCGGTCTCGAGCAGGCTGCCGATGACGGGGCGCACGTGGGATTCCTTCAGCATTCGGCGCTGGTCTCGAGGCTCACGCCGGCGGCGGCCGCGCGCTCCAGGAAGCTCTGCTGTTCGGCTTCGAAGCCGGGCACCGGGCTCATGCAGTCGGTCAGCAGAATCACCCTCCGCGACACGTCCGCGGGGAGGTGGACGAGCAGGTCCTCGACGCTGGCGCGAACACAGTGGCTGCCGGCCTCTCCGGCGATCACCAGCGTCTTGGCTGTCGACAGTTCGTCGATCAGCGACTCGTTCAGCGCGGTGGCGGGATCGTCGATGTCGGGCACCTCGGCCTGGAAGGCGCTGTAGTGCTCCGTCCAGGGGTTGTCGCCCTTGAAGACGTGGCGTACCGGCTGCTGCCGGCGGACCTCCCAGCGGTCGCAAGCCGCCTGCACCGCGGCGTGGGTGAGATGGCCCCAGGTGCCGATACGGCAGTGTTCCGGCCAGACCATCAGCGTGTAGCGCCCACGCTTGTCCAGTGCGTCCAGATACGCCAGCGTGCGAGGCAACGCCGCCGCATCACGCGGGGCGAAACGTCGCGCCCGCACGTCTTGCGCCGTGATCGGGGTGAACGGGGCCACGGATTCGCCGTCTTCGCGGCGCCAGAAGGGCGGGTGGGCGACGTCGATGCGGTGGTGCGAGTCCAGCGTGACGGTGATGGCCACGATGCGCGAGGCGTGGGCGTCGATGAAGGCGGCCAGGCGCAGCATGTCGGCATGTGCGCCGGCCACCGGCAGCGCCGGCGTCAGCCGTTGCCCGCTGGCGGGGTCGACAGCGCACCAGTCGGCGGGCAAGTCGCAGAAGTCGTTCTGCGGGTCGATGATCAGCAAGTGGATGTCGCCAGCGTGCATGTCGTCCTCGTGCCAGGGATGCTACGTCACGGCGGCAGGGTGCCGGGTCAGGCCAGCCGCAGCTCGGCGCGGGCCGCGACGCTGCGCCGCCCGGCGTCCAGCAGCGCCTGCACCGCCAGCGCAGCGTCCAGCGCCACCGGCAACGGCCCGAGGCCACGGATCGCGTCGCGCATGCCGGCGTAGAAGCTCGGATACGCGCCGGCCAGCAGCGGCACGCTGTCGGGCGGGCCGTCGCCGAGCCACCAGCGGCCGCGGCGTGTGCTCTCCTGTCCCCAGCCTGGATCGGCAGGGTCCGCGCCGCGCTTCAGTGCCGATTCCTGCGGGTCGAGCCCGTCGATGCGAAGACTGCCGGCGTGGCCGTGGACCAGGAAACGCGGGCCGGCTTCGGCGGCCAGCATGCCGGCCTGCAGCCTTGCCCGCAGCCCGTCGTGCGGCCCTCCCTCCCAGCGCAGATGGCAGCAGAACCAGTCGTCGGTCAGCGCCCCGTCGCGCTGCAACGCCAGGTCCAGCGTGATCGCCGCCGGCGCGCCGAACAACTGCAGCGTCTGGTCGAGCAGATGCGGGCCGAGATCGAACCACAGGCCGTTGCCGGCTCCCGCGTGTTCTCGCCAGCGGTCGCGCACCTGGGGACGGTAACGGTCGAAGTGGGAGACGAACTCCACCGGACGGCCGAGCACGCCGCGGTCCAGCAGCGAGCGCAGCGTCATGAAGTCACCGTCCCAGCGCCGGTTGTGGAAGACGCACAGCAGGCGGTCCACCTCGCCGGCCCGGGCCACGAGGGAACGGGCCTGGCTGGTGTCGAGCGCAAATGGCTTGTCGACGACCACGTGCCTGCCGGCACGCAAGGCCGCGTCGGCGAGCGCATGGTGGCTGTCGTTCGGCGTGGCCACGACGATCAGGTCCAGCCGGCCGTCGGCGATCAGGGCCTCGGCGCTCTGCACCGTCACCGCGTCGCCGCAGGCTGCCCGCACCGCAGCCGCGGCCGATGTCGGCGATCGGGTTGCAACCGCCGCCAGCTGCAACCCCGGCGTGGCGCGGATCAGCGGCGCATGGAAGGTGGTGGCCGAACTGCCCCAGCCGATCAAGCCTACCTTCAGGTCGTCCATCGATCGCTCCTCCCGTGCCCGCGTGGGCGGGCGCCGCGTCAGGCCGGCGTCGCCAGCAGCGCGTCGACAGCGTTGAGCAGCCTGTCGACGTCCAGCGGCTTGGTCAGGTACAGCTCGATGCCGGCCTCGCGTGCGGCCAGCAGGTCAGCCGGCATCGCGCTGGCCGACAGCACGATGCAGGGGGTCTGCTGGCCGTGCTCGGCGCGCAGTTCGCGCAGCAGGTCCAGGCCGGGCCGGTCGGGCAGGAACAGGTCCAGCAGCAGCAGGTCGGGCGGCGCGGCGAGCGCCAGCGCCAGCGCCTCGGCGGCATTGGCGGCGATGCGCAACTCGACGCCCGGGCGCCAGGCGAAGAAGCTCTGCAGCAGCACCGCGTTGACCGGGTTGTCCTCCACGGCCAGCACCCGCCCGCGCAGTTCCGGGCGGGCCACCAGCGCGCGAGGTGGTGCCGGCAGCGCCGCCGTCGACGCCGCGGCCGGCAGCACGAACCGGAACTCGCTGCCCCGTCCGGGCTCGCTGCTGACCTCCAGGCTGCCGCCCATGGCCTCGACGAGTTCGCGCGTCAACACCAGCCCGATGCCGGTGCCCGGGATGCCGCTGGCCTCGCGCCCGAGCCGGTTGAACGGTTCGAACAGCGCCGCGAGCTGGGCCGGCGACATGCCGAGCCCGGTATCGCGCACCGCGATGCACCAGCCGGCGCCGTCGCGCCGGACGGCGACGACCACCTCGCCGTGCAGTCGGTTGTACTTGATCGCGTTGGACACGAGGTTGGCGAGCACCTGGCGCAACCGCGTGCCGTCGGCCAGCACCAGCAGACGTTCGGCCGGCAGGGCGCTGCGCAACTGCACCCGCCGCATCGCCGCGGAGGCGTGCGCCTCGTGCAGCACCTCGTCGATCACCTGACCCAGGTCGACGACGCTGCTCTCCAGGCGCACGGTGCCGGCCTCGATCAGCGACAGGTCGGTGAGATCGGCGATCAGGCGCTCCAGGTGGCGCCCGGCGTCGGCGATGTGGGCGACGGCCTGGCGGTGCTCCAGCGCCAGCGGCACCACCGCGCCGCGCAGCAGCATCTGGGCGAAGCCGACGATCGCGTTCAGCGGCGTGCGGATCTCGTGGCCCAGGCGGGACAGGAACTCGCTCTTGGCGCGGCTGGCACGCTCGGCGACACGCTGGGCCTCCAGCGCCGCTTCGGCCAGGCGCTGTTCGGTGACGTCCCAGAGCACGCCGACGACCGCCTTGCGGGTCTCGTCGCCGCCCCGGCGCAAACGGCCCTTGGCGGCCAGACGTCGGGGCTGCCCGTCGGGCCAGCGGATCTCGAACTCCACGGCGTCGGCCTCGCGTCCGTCACGCAAGGGGGCCACCCAGGCCGCCAGCCGACGGATCTCGCCCGGCGGCACCGCCTCGCGCACGATGGCGCGTGGATCGCCGCCGTCGGGGTGGCCGAACAGGCGGCAGCTCTGGGCGTTGAACTGCAGCGGCTCGTCGCCGTCGTAACGCAGCTCGAACGTGCCGATGCCGGCGGCCTCGGTGGCCAGCGCCAGGTGCTCGGCGAGGGCCAGGCGCTCGTGTTCGCCGGCGGTCACGTCCACCAGCCAGGCAGCCAGGCGGTCTTCACTCAGTCTCAGCAGCCCCAGCGCCAGCACCTGCTCGCGCGCTGGCGTGCCGGGCAGCCGCAGCGTGATGCGCCGGTCCTCGAACACGGTGCCGCGTGCGCTGCCGTGGCGGGCCAGGTCCTCGTGCAGCGTGGGCATGGCCGGCGCCAGCACGTCGAAGAGGTTGTCCAGCCTGCCGCCGGGCGCCAGCGGGGCCAGCAACTCGGCAGCTCGCGGCGTCATCAGCCGAACGCAGCCGTCGCCGGTGGTCTGCAGCATCGCGACCGGTGCGCGATGGAGGAACTCGAGCAGGGCGAGGTCGTCGTCGGCCGGGCCGTGCATCGGGTTCAGCCGGGGCGGCGCCGGGCGGCCGGAACGCCCGCCGCGTCGCCGTCAGCGCAACGCCAGCCCCGGTGAGGGGCGCGGCCATCGGCGTCGGCGGGGGGCGCTGGCGAGAAGTCGCGCATTCGGGCGGTCGCAGGGCGGTTGATCTTTCTGTGATTACACCACCGATGCGGCTGCGAAGCGATCGCGTCTGCCGCCAGCCCCGCGGCACGCCGTCAGGCTGCGCCGTAGCGGGCGAAGACGCGGGCTCGACCGCCGCGCTCCACCAGCAGCACGTCGTAGGCGTCGCGCTGCGAGCCCATCTCCATGCCCGGCGAGCCGACCGGCATGCCGGGCACGGCCAGCCCGATGGCCACCGGCTTCATCGTCAGCAGGCGCTTGACGTCGGCGGCCGGCACATGGCCTTCGAGCAGGTAGCCCGCCACCCGCGCCGTGTGGCAGCTGCCGTAAACGGCGGGCATGCCGAGCAGGCGGCGCGAGGCGTCGATGTCCTGCACATCGTGCACCTCGACGGCGAACCCGGCCTGACGCATGTGCGTCACCCAGGCGCCGCAGCAGCCGCAGGTGGGGCTCTTCCACACCTGCACCGGCGGCAGCGCCGGGGCGGCGGCCGAGGCCAGTGCCGGTGCGGCGGCGGCCAGCGCCGCCGTCAACAGATCGCGCCGCTTCATCGCACCACCACCTTGCCGACCATGCCGGCTTCGAAGTGCCCCGGGATCAGGCAGCCGAACTCGAAGCTGCCGGCCTCGGTGAACTGCCAGACGATCTCGCCGCTGGCGCCGGCGGCGACACGCACCGCGCCGGGGTCGGCGTGCTGCATGTCGGGCATGGCGCGCATCTCCTCGGCGTGCGCCTTCAGCGACGCGGTGGTGCCGAGCACGAACTCGTGTTCGAGGCGGCCGCCGTTGGCGGCGACGAAACGCACGGTCTCGCCGCGGCGCACGGTGATCGTCGCCGGGTCGAAACGCATCGTGTCGCTCATCACGACACGCACCGTGCGCTGGGCCTTGGCCGCGTCGCCGGGGCGGCCGTAGGGCGTGTCGGCGTCGTGGGTGTCCTGGGCGTGCGCGCCGGCATGGGCGCTGCCGTGCTCATGGCCGGCGTCGGCCTGGGCGGCGATGGCGAACAGGGCGGCGGCGCACAGCAGCGCCGGCCGGAGGATTCGGTTCTTCAAGAGGGTCTCCAAGAGATCGGGCGAGGCCCACGCAGCGCGTGGGCGGGCGGACGGGCGGGGCCCGTGGCGGCCTCAGGCCGCTCTTGGAGGTCGTTCGAGCCCGTCGGGCACGTGGCCGTCACGCGGCGCCGGCGGCGGCGGGAAGACGGCGGCCGCCGGCCCCGGCGCCGCGATGACGGGCGCCGCAGCCGTGCCGGCCAGCGGCACCGCGGCGCAGTGCGCGGCGCACAGCGTGCCGGCGTCGTGGCCGCAGCCGCCGTCCTGCGCATCGCCGCAGCAGGGACCGGCCGGCGTGTGGTCGGCCATCGCCGTCATCTCGTGCGCCATCGCGGCCGGCGCACAGGGCGAGGCTGGCAACGACGGCCCGGGCGCGGTCCAGCCACGCAGCGGCAGCAGCGCCGCCAGCAGCACGAACATCCAGACGCGCAAGGCCTTCATGGTCACGAGCGTAGCACCGCGCCGCGTCAGCCGCCCGGGCGCTCGCCGGCCAGGCGGTCGAGGATCGGGCAATCCGGCCGTTCGTCGCCATGGCAGCACTGCACCAGGCGCTCGAGCGTGGCCTTCACCGCCTGCAGTTCGGCGAGCTTGGCGTCGATCGCCGCCAGGTGTTCACGCGCCAGCGCCTTGACCTGGCGGCTGGGGCGCTCGCGGTCATGCCACAGGCCGATCAGGTCGCGGATGCGCTCCAGCGGGAAGCCGAGGTCGCGTGCATGGCGCACGAAGCGCAGCGTGTGCACGTCGCGTTCGTCGTAGCGGCGGTAGCCGGCGGCGCTGCGCTGGGCCTGCGGCAGCAGGCCGATGCGCTCGTAGTGGCGGATCATCTTGGCGCTGACGCCCGAGGCGGCCGCGGCTTCGCCGATGTTCATCTGCGCTCCCCTGACGGCCGCCAGCGGCGTAGCAGCAAGGCGTTGGTGACGACGCTGACGCTGGACGCCGCCATCGCCGCGCCGGCGACCACCGGGCTCAGCAGGCCGAAGGCCGCCAGCGGGATGCCGAGCACGTTGTAGGCGAAAGCCCAGAACAGCCCCTGGCGGATCTTGGCCGTCGTGCGGCGCGAGACCTCGATCGCGTCGGCGACCAGGCGCGGATCGCCGCGCATCAGCGTCACCGCCGCGGTTTCCATCGCGACGTCGGTGCCGGTGGCCATCGCGATGCCGACGTCGGCGGCGGCCAGCGCCGGCGCGTCGTTCAGGCCGTCGCCGACCATCGCGACCCGCGCGCCGCCGGCGCGCAGCGCCTGCACGGCAGCGGCCTTGTCGCCCGGCAGCACCTCGGCGCGCAGCTCGTCGATGCCGAGCGCGGCGGCGACGGCCTCGGCGCTGCCGCGGTTGTCGCCGGTCAGCATCACGGTGCGCAGCCCGGCGGCCTTCAGCCGTGCGACGGCGTCGTGTGCCGCGGGCTTCACGGTGTCGCCGAAGGCCAGCAGCGCCAGCGGCTCGATGCGGCCGTCGGCGGCGGTGCGCACGAGCCACGAGACGCTGCGGCCGGCTTGTTCGTGCGCCGTGGCGGACGCCGCCAGCGCCCCCGGTGCCATGCCCAGTTCGGTCATCCAGCGTGTGCTGCCCAGCCGCAGCTCGGCGCCGTCGACGCGGCCTTCGACACCACGGCCCGGCTGGGCGCGTGCGTCCTGCACCGGCGGCGGCTGCAGGCCGTCGGCGGCGGCGCGTTCCATCACGGCACGCGCCAGCGGGTGCTCGCTCGCCTGCTGCAGCGCCGCGGCGGCGCGCAGCGCGTCGGCCTCGTCGACGCCCGGTGCCGGTTCGATCGCCGCCAGCGCCGGCCGGCCTTCGGTCAGCGTGCCGGTCTTGTCGAAGGCGACGACCTGCACCGCGTGCGCCGTCTCCAGCGCCTCGGCGTCGCGGATCAGGATGCCGTGGCGCGCAGCGACGCCGGTGCCGACCATGATCGCGGTCGGCGTCGCCAGGCCGAGTGCACACGGGCAGGCGATGACCAGCACCGCGACGGCGTTGACCAGCGCCGTCTCGGCGCCGGCACCGGCCAGCCACCAGCCGGCGAAGGTCAGCGCCGCCAGGGCGAGCACGACCGGCACGAAGACCGCGCTGACGCGGTCGACCTGGCGCTGGATCGGCGCCTTGGCCGCCTGTGCCGACTCGACGAGGCGGATGATGCGGGCCAGCGTCGTCTCGGTGCCGACGGCCAGCGTCTTCAGGACCAGCAGGCCGTCGGCGTTGACCGAGCCGCCGGTCGCACGTTCGCCGGGGCCGCGCGCGACCGGCAGGCTCTCGCCGGTGATCAGCGACTCGTCGAGGTGGCTGCGGCCTTCGACGATCTCGCCGTCGACCGGCAGGCGCTCGCCCGGGCGCACGACGACGAGCTCGCCGATGCGCACCGCCTCGACCGGGACGTCCAGCTCGACACCGTCGCGGCGCACGCGGGCCGTCGCCGGGCGCAGCGCCTGCAACGCGCGGATCGCCTCGCCGGTCTGGCGTTTGGCGCGCGCTTCCAGCCACTTGCCCAGCAGCACCAGCGTGATGACCGCGGCCGAGGCTTCGTAATACAGGTGCGGCATGGCGTGGCCGCCGCCGTGCGTGGCGAGCAGCCAGGTCGACAGCCCCCAGGCCGCCGAGGTGCCGAGCGCGACCAGCAGGTCCATATTGCCGGTGCCGGCACGCAGCGCCTTCCAGCCGGCGCGGTAGAAGCGCGCGCCGAAGACGAACTGTACGACGCTGGCCAGCAGCAACTGCCAGAGCCCGGCCAGCATCGCGTCGCGCCCGGCCAGCGCGGCGGCCATCGGCGCCACCAGCGGCAGCGTCAGTGCTGCGCTGGCGGCCGCCGGCGCCCACTCGGGCCAGCGTGGCGCGGCGGCCTTGCGCGCCTCGTCGGCCGGGCGGGCGCCGTAGCCGGCTTTCTCGACCGCGGCCACCAGCGCCGGCACCGGCAAGGTCGACAACGCCTGCACCGTCGCCGTCTCGGTCGCCAGGTTGACGCTGGCCGAGAGCACGCCGGGCAGCCGAGTCAGCGCACGTTCGACGCGGCCGCTGCATGATGCGCAGCTCATGCCCTCGACCTTCAGCCGCGTCTCGACCGTGGCGACGCCGAAACCCGCGCGTCGCACCGCGTCGGCCAGCACCTGGGCGCCGACGCCGCGTTCGGCACGCACCGCGGCGCGTTCGGTCGCCAGGTTGACGCTGGCCTCGTGCACGCCGGGCACCTTCTTCAGCGTGCGCTCGACCCGCGCGACGCAGGACGCGCAGCTCATGCCGGTGACCTGCAAGGTCAGCGGCTCGGCGTCTCGGGTGGGGGTGGCGGTGCTCATCGGGGGCTCCGGTCGGCATTGTGGACCGGAGCCATCGTCGACCTTGCCACGATGGCAAGGTCAAGCGCAGGGCCGCACGAAAGGAAAAGGCGGCGCACAAGAGAAAACGGGCCAGTTCTTGCGAACTGACCCGTTGAATCGTTGGCGGAGTGGACGGGGCTCGAACCCGCGACCCCCGGCGTGACAGGCCGGTATTCTAACCAACTGAACTACCACTCCAGTGGTCAACAACGCACTTGCGTTTGATTGCTGACCGAGCCCGCTACTATAGCGCGGTTGCGAAAGATTGCAAGCACTTTTTCGCAATCCACGTTTTCACCTCACAAAGTCGCCCGGCCGAGCACGCCGGCGATGCGTCGCATCAGGCCCCGCGGCGTGGCGCCGGCGGCCATCGCCGTCGCCCGGTTGAGCCAGCCGGGCACACAGACGACGTCGCCGGCCAGGCAGGCGCGCACCGCATCGGCGGCGACCGCATCGGCGTCGCCGACCAGGGTCTGCGGCAGTTTTGCCAGCCGCGGGTTGCGCGCCGCGGCGGTCTCCAGCATCGAGGTCGCGGTGATGCCCGGGCACAGCGCGGTGGCGCTGACGCCGCTGCCGCGCAGTTCCTCGGCCAGTGATTCGGTCAGCGACAGCACGTAGGCCTTGGTCGCGGCGTAGGTCGCCAGCCCGGGCACCGGCTGGAACGCGGCCGTCGAGGCGACGTTGAGCACGCGGCCGTGGCCGCGTTCGACCATCGCCGGCACGAAGGCCGCCAGCATCTCGGTCAGCGCGCCGACGTTGAGCTGCAGCAGCTCGCGATGGCGAGCCGCCGGCGTGTCGACGAACAGGCCGTGCTCCAGCACCCCGGCGTTGTTGACCAGCAGATCGACATGCCGGCGTTTGCGCGCCAGCGTGGTGGCCAGATCGGCCGCGGCGCCGGGTTGCGCCAGATCGATCGCGATGGCGTCGATGCGCACGCCGTGTTCGGCGCGCAGCGCCGCCGCCAGCTCGTCGAGCCGCGCCTGGCGGCGGGCGACGAGCACGAGTGCGAACCCTTCTCGCGCCAGGTGGCGCGCCAGGGCCTCGCCGATGCCGGCAGACGCGCCGGTGACCAGGGCGGTTTCAGCCGGTTGCGGGGCAGGGTCGCGCATGGGCTCGGGCCTCCGTGTACGGGGTGCGGGGGGTGTCGCTTCGTATCATGAGGCACCGGCTTGCCGGCCGGCGAGGATCCGTGACCGCAGGAGACAGGATGAATGCCATGGACCGCACGCGCTCGGCGCTCGTGCTCGTCGACTACCAGGCCCGGCTGATGCCGGTGATCCACGGCCACGCGCTGGTGCTGGCCTGGGCCACGCGCCTGGGCGAGATCGCCCGCGAACTCGGCGTGCCGGTGCTGGGCACCGAGCAGAACCCGCAGAAGCTCGGCCCCAACGACGAACGCATCCGCGCCTGCTGTGGCACGACGCTGGCCAAGAACCACTTCGACGCCTGCGCCGACGGCCTGGCCGAGGCGCTGCGTGCGCTGCCGCGGCCGGTCGGCGAGGTGGTGGTCGCCGGGTGCGAAGCCCACGTCTGCCTGCTGCAGACCGCGCTCGGCCTGCTGCGCGCCGGCTTCGAGGTGCGCGTCGTCGAGCCGGCCTGCGGCTCGCGCTCGCCGGAGGACAAGGCGCTGGCGATGGCCCGGCTGCGCCAGGCCGGCGCCCAGATCGTCTCGGTCGAGATGGTCGCCTTCGAGTGGC
Source organism: Rubrivivax benzoatilyticus JA2 = ATCC BAA-35 (assembly GCF_000190375.1). Lineage (GTDB taxonomy): Bacteria > Pseudomonadota > Gammaproteobacteria > Burkholderiales > Burkholderiaceae_C > Rubrivivax > Rubrivivax benzoatilyticus. The sequence continues at coordinate 106,626 of NZ_AEWG01000158.1, read as the reverse complement.
TGCACGACTGCCGCGACCCGGCGTTCCGGCGCGTGCTGCCGCTGCTGCGGCAGCGTGTGGACGCCGGCTGAAGCCGATCCCCGCGCCCCGTGACTTGAGAACGGTCATGCGCGGGCGGGGCGCTGCCCCGACAATCGTGGATTCCCGTCACTCTCCCCCCGGGGTATTCCCAGCGATGTCTTCCCTGCGCGGCGTCTTCAACGCCCTGGCCGTCGGCCTGAACACCGTCGCCGTCTTCTCGCTGATGATGCCGCCGGCGCTGCTGAAGCTGGTCTTCCGCGGCGGCCCGGTCCGCCAGGCCTGCGACCACCTGCTCAACGCGCTGGCCAGCCGCTGGGTCGGCAACAACAACGCCTGGATCGCCGCGTCATCGCGCGCGCGCTGGGACGTGCAGGGCGTCGACGGGCTGGACCGCCGCGGCTGGTACCTGGTGTCGTGCAACCACCAGAGCTGGGTCGACATCCTGGTGCTGCAGCGCGTCTTCCACGGCCGCATCCCGTTCCTGAAGTTCTTCCTGAAGGCCGAGCTGATCTGGGTGCCGGTCATCGGCCTGGCCTGGTGGGCGCTGGACTTCCCGTTCCTCAAGCGCGGCAAGGGCCGCAACTCGCGCGAGTCCGACCTGAAGTCGGCGCGTGAAGCCTGCGAGAAGTTCAAGCGCATCCCGACCTCGGTCATCAGCTTCTTCGAGGGCACGCGCTTCACCCCTGCCAAACACGCCGAGCAGGGCAGCCCGTACCGCCACCTGCTGAAGCCCAAGATCGGCAGCCTGGGCGTTGCGCTGGCGACGATGGGCGAGCAGTTCCAGGCCTTGCTGGACGTGACCATCGTCTACCGCAACGGCGCGCCGACCTTCTGGGATCTGCTGTGCGGGCGTGTCGGCGAGGTCTTCGTCCGGGTGCGCGAGCTCGAGATCCCGAAGGAGCTCGTCGAACGCGCCGACCACATGCTCGACCGCAGCTACCGCCGCCGCCTCACGGCCTGGGTCGAACAGCAATGGGCTGAGAAGGACCTGCTGATCGACGAGCTGCTGGCCCAGCCCCAGACGCCCCGGACGGCCTGACCGCCCGGCCGGCGAGGCGTCGCCGAGGGCCCCGGTTGCGCCGCCGCGCCGCAGGCTAGGGGTCGGCGCGGTTGAACATCGCCGCGAGATGGGCCTCGCCCCGGTCGAGCACGAAGTAGCGGAAGGCCTCGGCCGCCGGCGACAGCTGCTTGGCCGCCGTGTTGACGATGTTCCAGCGCCGCATCAGCGGCAGGCCCTCGACGTGCGGCGCGGCGATCAGCCCGGCCGACCATTCCAGCCCGATGGTGTGCAGCGACAGCAGGCTGACGCCCATGCCGGCCATCACCGCCTGCTTGATCGCCTCGTTGCTGGGCATCTCCATCACGAAGGTCGGCTTCAGGCGGTACTGGTCCAGGTACTCCTGCAGCGCGGTGCGGGTGCCCGAGGCCGGCTCGCGCACGATGAAGGGCTCGTGGGCCAGCGCCGCGGCCGGCACGCTCTCGGCGTGCGCGAAGCGGTGGTCCGGCGCGGTGACGAGCACGTGCGGATGTTTGGCGAAGGGCTCGGCACGGCTCGGGAAGTCCACCGGCGGGCGGCCCATCACGCTGAGGTCGACCTCGTTGGCCGCCATCATCGCCACCAGCGCCTCGCGGTTGCCCAGGCGCAGGCGCACGTCGATCGCCGGGTGCTCGGTGTGGAACTTGGCCAGCAGCTGCGGCAGGAAGTACTTGGCGCTGCTGACCATGCCGATCGTCAGCCGGCCGCTTTCCAGCCGGGCGAAACGCGCCATCGCGTCCTCGGCCTCCTTCAGCGTGCCCAGCAGCCGGCGTGCGTAGACCAGGAAGTACTCGCCCGCGGTCGACAGCGACATGCGGCGGTGCGTGCGCTCGAACAGCTTGTGGCCGACCTGGGACTCGATCTCCTTGATCTGCAGCGACACCGCCGGCGGCGTCAGGTGCAACACCTCGGCCGCACCCTGCACGCTGCCCTGGCGGGCGACCTCGACAAAAACCCGGAGCTGGCGGAAGGTGACGTTCACTTAAGGTTTCACTAAAGGAACAGTTTGGAAAGTCTAACTGTTCTTTATTCGTCGGCCTTCGTAGAGTCTGCGTACACCCCGCTTGGAGAACACCGCATGAACAAGCCCCACGAACCCGGCGCCACCGGGGACCAGATCCTCGACAAGAAGCAGCGCTACAGCGCCGGCGTGCTGAAGTACCGTCAGATGGGTTACTGGGACAGCGACTACGTGCCCAAGCCCACCGATGTCGTCTGCCTGTTCCGCATCACGCCGCAGGAAGGCGTGGACCCGATCGAGGCCGCCGCCGCGGTGGCCGGCGAATCCAGCACCGCGACCTGGACCGTGGTCTGGACCGACCGCCTGACCGCCTGCGACAGCTACCGCGCCAAGGCCTACAAGGTCGAGCCGGTGCCGGGCCGGCCCGGCGAGTTCTTCGCCTGGGTGGCCTACGACCTGATCCTGTTCGAAGAAGGCTCGATCGCGAACATGACCGCGAGCCTGATCGGCAACGTCTTCAGCTTCAAGCCGCTGAAGGCCGCGCGCCTGGAGGACATCCACATCCCGGTCGCCTACGTGAAGACCTTCAAGGGCCCGCCGACCGGCCTGGTCGTCGAGCGCGAGCGCCTGGACAAGTTCGGCCGCCCGCTGCTGGGTGCGACGACCAAGCCCAAGCTCGGCCTGTCGGGGCGCAACTACGGCCGCGTGATCTACGAAGGCCTGAAGGGCGGCCTGGACTTCATGAAGGACGACGAGAACATCAACTCGCAGCCCTTCATGCACTGGCGTGACCGCTTCCTCTACGTGATGGACGGCGTGAACAAGGCCAGCGCCGCCACCGGCGAGGTCAAGGGCAGCTACCTGAACATCACCGCCGCGACGATGGAGGACATGTACGAGCGTGCCGAGTTCGCCAAGGAACTGGGCTCGGTCGTCGTGATGGTCGACCTGGTGATCGGCTGGACGGCGATCCAGAGCATCGCCAACTGGGCGCGCAAGAACGACATGATCGTTCACATGCACCGCGCCGGCCACGGCACCTACACCCGCCAGAAGAACCACGGCGTGAGCTTCCGCGTCATCGCCAAGTGGCTGCGCCTGGCCGGCTGCGACCACCTGCACACCGGCACCGCCGTCGGCAAGCTCGAGGGCGACCCGCTGACCGTGCAGGGCTACTACAACGTCTGCCGCGACAGCTACACCAAGCAGGACCTGCCGCGCGGCCTGTTCTTCGACCAGGACTGGGCCGACCTGCGCAAGGTGATGCCGGTGGCCTCGGGCGGCATCCACGCCGGCCAGATGCACCAGCTGATCGACCTGTTCGGCGACGACGTGATCCTGCAGTTCGGCGGCGGCACGATCGGCCACCCGGCGGGCATCCAGGCCGGTGCGGTCGCCAACCGCGTCGCGCTGGAAGCGATGGTGAAGGCGCGCAACGAAGGCAAGGACATCAAGAACGAGGGCCCGGAGATCCTGCAGAAGGCGGCCCAGTTCTGCACCCCGCTGAAGCAGGCGCTGGACACCTGGAAGGACGTGTCGTTCAACTACGCGAGCACCGACCAGTCCGACTACGCCGTGACGCCCGCCACCTCCGCCTGACGCCGCCCGAAGGAGCACCCGCACCATGATGACCAACCCCACCGGCCGGCTCACGCAAGGCCAGTTCAGCTTCCTCCCGGATCTGACCGACGAGGAGATCACGCTGCAGATCGAGTACGGCCTGAAGAAGGGCTACGCCTGGAGCGTCGAGTACAGCGACGACCCGCATCCGCGCAACACGTACTGGGAGATGTACGGCATGCCGATGTTCGACCTGCAGGATGCCGCCGGCGTGCTGATGGAGCTGAACAACTGCCGCAAGACCTTCCCCAGCCACTACATCCGCCTGATGGCCTTCGACTCCACCCGTGGCGTCGAGTCGATCGCGATGAGCTTCATCGTGAACCGGCCGTCGACGGAGCCCGGCTTCGGCGTCGTGCGCCAGGAGATCAACGGCCGCTCGATGCGCTACACCGTGCACAGCTACGCGACCGACAAGCCCGAAGCGCAACGATATTGACCCCCCCGTAGCGGCTTCGCCGCGCCCTGCGGGCCGCGCCGGGCCAGTGGCCCGGCCCTTCGGCAGGCGGTGACGGTCCACAGGACCGTCACCGTCCGGCCGAAGCCCCCCAGGGGGCGCCGCCAGCGGCCGGGCAAAGCCCGTCCGCGGCGGCAGCTTGAAGCGCCGAGGCAGCCCGACCACTACGCAGCATCCAGCCTGGACTCCCGCATGTACCGCATCGCACCCTCGATCCTGTCGGCCGATTTCGCCCGTCTGGGCGAGGAGGTGCGAGCGGTGGTCGCCGCCGGCGCCGACTGGATCCACTTCGACGTGATGGACAACCATTACGTCCCGAACCTGACCTTCGGCCCGATGGTCTGCCAGGCGCTGAGGAAGCACACCGAAGCGCCGATCGACGTGCACCTGATGGTGCAGCCGGTGGACGCGCTGGCCACGGCCTTCGCCAAGGCCGGCGCGGATCTCGTGAGCTTCCACCCCGACGCCAGCACGCACGTCGACCGCACGCTGCAGCTGATCAAGGCCGAGGGCTGCCAGGCCGGCCTCGTGTTCAACCCCGCCGAGCCGCTGGACGTGCTGGAGTGGGTGATCGACAAGGTCGACCTGGTGCTGATCATGAGCGTCAACCCGGGCTTCGGCGGGCAGTCGTTCATCGACAGCGCGCTGCGCAAGATCGAGAAGGCGCGCAGGACCATCGACGCCAGCGGCCGCGACATCCGGCTGGAAGTCGACGGTGGCATCAAGGTCGACAACATCCGGCGCGTGGCCGATGCCGGTGCCGACACCTTCGTGGCCGGCAGCGCGATCTTCGGCCAGCCGGACTACGCGGCGGTCATCGCGGCGATGCGCGCCGAGCTGGCGCGCCGCGGCGCCGAGGAGCTCGTCTGATGGGCGCGCCGCTGTACTCCATTCCCGGCGCCGCGATCCCCGCACCGGCCGCCACGCCGGCGCAGGACGAGGCCAGGCCGGTGCCGCGCACCGTCGGCGAGGTGCTGGCGCAAAGCCAGGTCGAGGCGGTGATGGACGAGCTCGAGCACGACCTCGTCGGCCTGGCGCCGGTCAAGCAGCGCATCCGCGACATCGCCGCGCTGCTGGTCATCGACAAGCTGCGGCTGAACCTGGGTCTCGCGGCGCAGATGCCCAGCCTGCACATGTGCTTCACCGGCAACCCCGGCACCGGCAAGACGACGGTGGCGCTGCGCATGGCCGAGATCCTCCACCGCCTGGGTTACGTGCGAAAGGGCCACCTCGTCGCCGTGACGCGAGACGACCTCGTCGGCCAGTACATCGGCCACACCGCGCCCAAGACCAAGGAAGTGCTGAAGAAGGCGATGGGCGGCGTGCTGTTCATCGACGAGGCCTACTACCTGTACCGCCCCGAGAACGAGCGCGACTACGGCCAGGAGGCCATCGAGATCCTGCTGCAGGTGATGGAGAACCAGCGCGACGACCTCGTCGTGATCCTCGCCGGCTACAAGGACCGCATGGACACCTTCTTCAAGTCCAACCCCGGCATGAGCTCGCGCATCGCGCACCACCTCGACTTCCCGGACTATTCGGGCGAGGAACTGCTGCAGATCGCCGACCGCATGACCGCCGGCATGAACTACCGCTTCGGCCCCGGCACGCGCGAAGCCTTCGCCGAGTACCTGGAGCTGCGCCTGGCGCAGCCCAACTTCGCCAACGCGCGCAGCGTGCGCAACGCGCTCGACCGCATGCGGCTGCGCCAGGCCTCGCGCCTCTTCGCCGAGCGCGACCGTGCGCTCACCGAGGCCGACCTGACGACGCTGGCCCCCGAGGACATTCTCGCCAGCCGCCTGTTCCAGACCGCCGAGCGCTAGACCCGCTTTCATCTCTCCCGTCGGAAAGCCCACCATGCCCTTGTCCCAACGCTGGACGCTGACCCGCTACCTGATCGAGGAACGCCGCCGTTTCCCCGGTGCCAGCGGCGACCTCAACGCGCTGATCCTCGACGTCTCGCTGGCCTGCAAGGCCATCGCGCGCATCGTCTCCTTCGGCGTGCTCGGCGATTCGCTGACGCCCCAGGTGACCGCCGTCGGGGGCGACGTCAACGTGCAGGGCGAGGTGCAGAAGCCGCTGGACGTGCTGTCCAACGAGATCTTCATCCGCATGAACGAGTGGAACGGGCATCTCGCGGGCATGGCGTCCGAGGAGATGGAGACGCCGCAGCAGATCCCGGCCGCCTTCCCTCGCGGCAAGTACCTGCTCACTTTCGATCCGCTGGACGGTTCCAGCAACATCGACGTCAACGTCTCGGTCGGCAGCATCTTCTCGATCCTGCGCGCGCCGCAGGCGGTCATCGACTCGGGCCGCGACGTCACCGTCGACGACTTCCTGCAGCCCGGCACCGAGCAGGTGGCCGCCGGCTACGCGATCTACGGCCCGGTGACGATGCTGGTGCTGACGGTCGGCAACGGCGTCGCCGGCTTCACGCTGAACCACAACCTCGGCGAGTTCGTGCTCACGCACCCGAACATCCGGGTGCCGGCCGACACCAGCGAGTTCGCGATCAACACCTCCAACAGCCGCTTCTGGGAGCCGCCGGTCAAGCGCTACGTCGACGAGTGCCTGGCCGGCAAGACCGGCCCGCGCGGGCGCGACTTCAACATGCGCTGGATCGCCAGCATGGTCGCCGAGGCGCACCGCATCCTGATGCGTGGCGGCGTCTTCATGTACCCGCGCGACACCAAGGACCCGGCCAAGCCCGGCCGTCTGCGCCTGCTGTACGAAGCCAACCCGATCGGCTTCGTCATGGAGCAGGCCGGCGGGCGCGCCTCCACCGGCCGCCAGCCGGTGCTGGGCGTCAAGCCGAGTTCGCTGCACCAGCGCATCGGCCTGGTGTTCGGCTCCAGGAACGAGGTGGAGCGCATCGAGCGCTACCACCACGAACCCGCCGAACGCGAACCCTGCAACCCGCTGTTCGCCGAACGCAGCCTGTTCCGAGACTGAAGAGAAAGACGACCATGTCCGAACGCCACCCCATCATCTCGATCACCGGATCGTCGGGTGCCGGCACCACCTCGGTGACGCGCACCTTCGCCAACATCTTCCGCCGCGAGAACATCAAGGCCGCGATCATCGAAGGCGACAGCTTCCACCGCTACGACCGCAACGAGATGCGGCTCAAGATGCTGGAAGCCGAGAAAGTCGGCAACAAGCACTTCAGCCACTTCGGCCCCGAGAACAACCTCTTCAGCGACCTCGAGCAGCTGTTCCGCAGCTACGGCGAGACCGGCACCGGCCGCAGCCGCAAGTACCTGCACGACCCGGTCGAGGCCGCGCCCTACGGCCAGGAGCCCGGCACCTTCACGCCCTGGGAGCAGATCGAGCCCGGCACCGACCTGATGTTCTACGAAGGCCTGCACGGCGCCGTCGTGACGCCCGAGGTCGACATCGCGCGCTACCCCGACCTGCTGATCGGCGTCGTCCCGGTGATCAACCTGGAGTGGATCCAGAAGCTCTACCGCGACAAGAACGTGCGCGGCTATTCCACCGAGGCGGTGACCGACACCATCCTGCGCCGCATGCCGGACTACGTGCACTACATCGTCCCGCAGTTCACGCACACCCACGTGAACTTCCAGCGTGTGCCGGTCGTCGACACCTCCAACCCCTTCGTCGCACGCGACATCCCGCAGCCCGACGAGAGCCTGTGCGTGATCCGCTTCGCCAACCCGAAGGGCATCGACTTCCCCTACCTGCTGAACATGATCAACGATTCGTGGATGTCGCGTGCGAACACCATCGTCGTGCCCGGCGGCAAGATGGAGCTGGCGATGCAGCTGATCTTCACGCCGTTCATCTGGCGCATGATGGAACGGCGCCGCCGCGCGCTGGGGGCCCTGTGATGACGGCGCCCACCACCACCCGCCTGGCCGACGCGCTGCGTGTGCTGGCCGTCGACGCCGTCGAGGCCGCCAAGAGCGGCCACCCCGGCGCGCCGATGGGCATGGCCGAGATGGCCACCGTGCTGTGGACACGCCACCTGCGCCACGACCCGGCGGCGCCGCACTGGGCCGACCGCGACCGCTTCGTGCTCAGCAACGGCCACGCGTCGATGCTGATCTACGGCCTGCTGCACCTCACGGGCTACGAGCTGCCGCTGGACGAGCTCAAGCGCTTCCGCCAACTGCACAGCAAGACTGCCGGCCACCCCGAGGTCGGCATCACGCCGGGCGTCGAGACGACGACCGGGCCGCTGGGCCAGGGCCTGGCCAACGCCGTCGGCATGGCGCTGGCCGAGAAGCTGCTGGCCGCCGAATTCAACCGCCCCGGCCACACGCTCGTCGACCACCGCACCTGGGTCTTCCACGGCGACGGCTGCCTGATGGAAGGCATCAGCCACGAAGCCTGCTCGCTGGCCGGCACGCTGCGCCTGTCCAAGCTGGTCGCGCTGTACGACGACAACGGCATCTCGATCGACGGCCACGTCGACGGCTGGTTCACCGACGACACGCCGGCGCGTTTCCGCGCCTACGGCTGGCACGTCATCGGCCCGATCGACGGCCACGATGCCGCCGCGCTCGACGCCGCGATGGCCGAGGCGCGTGCCCAGGGCGACGCCGCCGACGGCAAGCCGACGCTGATCGTCTGCAAGACGACGATCGGCAAGGGTTCGCCGAACAAGGCCGGCGGCCACGACGTGCACGGCGCGCCGCTGGGCGCCGCCGAGGTCGCGGCGATGCGCCAGGCGCTGGACTGGCCCTGGGGCCCGTTCGAGATCCCCGACGAGCTGCGTGCCGCCTGGGACCAGCGTGAACGCGGTGCCGCCGCGCACGCCGACTGGAACCAGCGCCTGGCCGCCTACCGTGCCGAGTACCCGGCCGAGGCCGCCGAGTTCGAGCGCCGCATGGCCGGCGTGCTGCCCGAGGGTTACGCCGAACGTGCCGCCGAAGCGGTCGCGAAGCTCGCCGCCTCGGCCGGCACCGTCGCCACGCGCAAGGCCAGCCAGCTCGCGCTGGACGCGCTGGCGCCGCTGCTGCCCGAGATCTTCGGCGGCTCGGCCGACCTGACCGGCTCCAACCTGACCAACTTCAAGGGCTGCGTCGTCGCCGGCCGCGACCGCGCCGGCAACCACCTCAGCTGGGGCGTGCGCGAGTTCGGCATGGCCGCCGCGCTCAACGGCATGGCGCTGCACGGCGCCTTCATCCCCTACGGCGGCACCTTCCTGACCTTCAGCGACTACAGCCGCAACGCGGTGCGCATGGCCGCGTTGATGAAGCAGCGTGTGATCCACGTCTTCACGCACGACTCGATCGGCCTGGGCGAAGACGGCCCGACGCACCAGAGCGTCGAGCACGTGCCGTCGCTGCGCCTGATCCCGAACCTGGACGTCTGGCGCCCGGCCGACACCGCCGAGACCGCCGTCGCCTGGGCCACCGCGCTGGAGCGCCGCGACGGCCCGACGGCGCTGGCGCTGTCGCGCCAGAACCTGCCGCCGCTGGCCGATGCCAGCCGCCTGGACGACATCGCGCGCGGCGGCTACGTGCTGGCCGACGCCGAAGGCGCGCGCGCGGTGATCATCGGCACCGGCTCCGAGCTGCACCTGGCCTTGCAGGCGCAGGCGGCGCTGGCGGCCGAGGGCATCCCGGTGCGTGTGGTCTCGATGCCGAGCACGAGCGTCTTCGACCGCCAGGACGCGGCCTACGTCGACGCCGTGCTGCCGCCGGAGCTGCCGACGGTCGCCGTCGAAGCCGCGCACCCGGACTTCTGGCGCAAGTACGTCGGCCGCCGCGGTGCGGTCGTCGGCATCGCCACGTTCGGCGAGTCGGCGCCGGCACCGGCGCTGTACCAACACTTCGGCATCACCGCCGAGCGTGTCGCCGAGGCCGTGCGCGGCCTCCTCGGCTGACCCTCCTCGCGAAGGAGAGCACGATGCTGCGCGCCCTGCTGATCGACCTCGACGGCACCCTCGTCGACACCGCGCCCGAGCTGGCGCTGGCGCTCAACGCCACGCTGCGCGCCTGGCAGCGCGAGCCGGTGGACGACGAGACGGTGCGCGGCTGGATCGGCGACGGCGCGCGGGCTCTCGTGCAGAAGGCCTTCGGCGGCCCGGTGCCGGAGGCTGTCTGGCAGCACTTCTCGCAGGTCTACGGCGAGGTCTGCGGCCAGCACAGCACGCTGTTCCCCGGCGCTCGCGAGCTGCTGCAGCGCCTGGCCGACGACGGCGTGCGGCTGGCGGTGCTGACCAACAAGGAGCAGGTCTTCGCGCACCGCCTGCTGGCGCGCCACGACATCGCCGATCTGGTCGAGCTGCTCGTCGCCGGCGACTCGCTGCCGGTGCGCAAGCCCGACCCGGCGGTCGCCGGCCACGCGCTGGCGGCGCTGGACGTCGGCCCCGAGGAGGCCGCGCTGCTCGGCGACTCGGTCACCGACGTGCGCACCGCCCGCGCCGCCGGGTTGCGCGCCTGGATCGTGCGCCACGGCTACCCGGCCGGCGAGTTCGCCGGTGACGACCGTCCCGACGCCTTCGTCGGCTCGCTGGCCGAGTTCGATCCGCGTTCGCTTCACGGCGGCGAGGCCCGGCGCCCGATCCACTGATCCGTCCGGCGCCGGCCGCGGCGCCGTTTCCATTGCCCGACAACGTCACGGCCGTCCGTGACGCAGGAGTTGCCATGCCCCTCATCGCGCTGCGCCCGCTGCTCGACCATGCCGCCGAACACGACTACGGCGTGCCGGCCTTCAACGTCAACAACATGGAGCAGATCCAGGCGATCCTGCAGGCCGCCCAGGCCTGCGACGCGCCGGTGATCCTGCAGGCGAGCGCCGGAGCGCGCAAATACGCCGGCGAACCCTTTCTGCGCAAGCTGGTCGAGGCCGCCGTCGAGCAGTACCCGGCGACGCCGATCTGCCTGCACCAGGACCACGGCGCCTCGCCGGCGGTCTGCGTGCAGGCCATCCGCTCGGGCTTCACCAGCGTGATGATGGACGGCTCGCTGCGCGAGGACCAGAAGACGCCGGCCTCCTACGACTACAACGTCGAGGTCACGTGCCGCGTCGTCGAGATCGCGCGTGCGGTCGGCGTCAGCGTCGAAGGCGAGCTCGGCTGCCTGGGTTCGCTGGAGACCGGCACCGCCGGCGAGGAAGACGGCGTCGGCGCCGAAGGCACGCTCGACCACGCCCAGCTGCTGACCGACCCCGAGCAGGCCGCCGACTTCGTCGCGCGCACCGGCGTCGACGCGCTGGCGATCGCCATCGGCACCAGCCACGGCGCCTACAAGTTCACCCGCCAGCCCACCGGCGACATCCTGGCCATCGACCGCATCGCCGCGATCCACGCGAAGATCCCGAACACCCATCTCGTGATGCACGGCAGCTCCAGCGTGCCGCAGGAGTGGCTGCAGATCATCCGCCAGCACGGCGGCAGCATCCGCGAGACCTACGGCGTGCCGGTCGAAGAAATCGTGCGCGGCATTCGCCATGGTGTGCGCAAGATCAACATCGACACCGACATCCGCCTCGCGATGACCGGGGCCATGAGAAAAGTCATGGCGGAAAAGCCGGAAGAGTTCGATCCTCGAGCGTTTTTGAAGGCTGCAACCGCGGCCGCGCGCGACATCTGCCGGGACCGCTTCGAGGCCTTCGGCTGCGCCGGGCAGGCCTCCCGGTTGGGTCGTGGGCGCGGCTGACGCGACTTGAGGAACCGACCATGACCTTGAAGGCCCTGCTCTGGGACGTCGACGGCACGCTGGCCGAAACCGAGGACCAGGGGCACCGGGTTGCCTTCAACCTGGCGTTCAAGGAAGCCGGCCTGCGCTGGCGCTGGGACAGCGAGCTCTACGGCGACCTGCTGAAGGTCACCGGCGGCAAGGAGCGGCTGATGGCCTGGCTGCAGCGCGTGGACCCGACGGCCGCCGCCGCGCCCGACGCGCCGGCGCGCATGGCCCGGCTGCACGAGCGCAAGACCGCGATCTACGTCGACCTGCTGACCCGCCGCGCGGTGGGCTTTCGCCCCGGCGTGGCGCGCCTGCTCGACGACGCCCAGGCCGCCGGCCTGCGCCAGGCGATCGCCACGACGACGACGCCGGCCAACGTCACCCAGCTGATCGACGTCACGCTGGGCGGCCGCGGGCACCGGCTGTTCGAGGTCGTCGGCGCCGGCGACGCGGTGCCGAAGAAGAAGCCGGCGCCGGACATCTACCGCTGGGTGCTGGAGCGCATGCGCCTGGCGCCGCACGAGTGCCTGGCGATCGAGGACTCGCGCATGGGCGTCGAGGCCGCGGTGGCCGCCGGCGTGCCGGTGCTGCTGGTGCGCAGCCGCTACACCGGCACGGCGACGATTCCCGGCACCGTCGGCGACCTGCCCAGCCTCGAAGGCGTGCGCCTGCAGCAGCTGCGCGACTGGCACGCCCAGGCCGTGCAGGGTAGCGCCGCGGCGGCCTGACGAGCGCGCGGCCGGACGTCGGCCGCGGCAAGCCCGTCGGCCGGGCCGTTCAGGCCCGCGCGAGCAGCATCAGCCCGGCGAGCGCGACACCGCCGGACAGCGTGCGCCAGACCACGGCCGGCAGCGCCAGCAGCCGCGGCGCGGCCGCCAGGCCTGCCGCGTGCAGCATCGCGGTGGCGGCCAGGAAACCCAGCGCGTAGCCGGCAAAACCACCGGCGTCGGGCAGTTCGGCGCCGTGCGCCAGGCCGTGCAGCGAGCCGGCAACGGCCACCAGCGCCAGCCCGGCGGCCGCCGGCAGGCGCCGCGCGAAGGCCAGCATCAGGCCCAGCACGGCGACGCTCGCCGCGATCGCCGGCTCGACCAGCGCATGGCCCCAGCCCGCGGCACCGGCCACGGCGCCGGCCAGCAGTGCCAGCATGAACAGCGCCGGGCCGGCCAGGCGGCGCCTGCCGGTCAACGCGGCGGCCGACCACAGGCCGACGGCGACCATCGCCAGCAGGTGGTCCAGCCCCAGCGGATGCACCAGGCCGGCGAACAGGCTGGTCGTGCCGTGGCCGGTGTGGGCCATGGCCGGGGCGGCGGCCATGGCGGCGACGGCGGCCAGGAGGGTGGGCGTGCGCTTCATCGAATGTCCTTCTGGAATCGGTTCGGCCCTGACCGGGCCTTGACGGGGAATGCTGTCTCGGTCGCCTCTGCCGGGGGCTGCGCTGTGCAGTCGCGGCGGGGGCGGTCGTGCGCCGTCAGCGTAAGCAAGATTTCGACCGTGGGTCTTGCGCCGGGGGGCGTGTGCCTCGGCCGGCCACCGCATCGCGGATGTTCAGCGCGCGGGGCCCAGGCGCGCGATCTGCGCATCGTGCAGGCGTGACAGCGACAGCAGCGCGGTGATGGCGCCGATCAGCGCCATGAACATGTCCGACTGCGTGTCCCACGGGTCGCCCTGGGTGCCGAGGAAGGCGTCGGCGTCCTGGCCGATGGCCAGTGCGACGCCCCATTCGATCAGCTCGTAGCTGGCGCTGATCGCCAGCACGATGCAGACGACGAGAAAGGCCAGCATGCGCCGGCCGCGCACGAAGCCGCCGCGCAGCAGGATCTCGCGTGCCGCGACGGCCGGCACGAAACCCTGCATGAAGTGGCCGATCTTGTCGTACGGGTTGCGCGACAGCTGCAGCCAGTCCTGGAGCTGGAAGCCCAGCGGCACCCGCGCGTAGGTGTAGGCGCCGCCGAGCATCAGCACCGCGCAGTGCACGAAGACCAGCGTGTAGAGCAGCGTCGTCAGCGGATGGCGCCGGTAGGTGGCGGCCAGCAGCGGCAGCACGATCATCACCGGCACCGTCTCCAGCACCCAGGTCTCGCGTTCGTAGGGCTGCCAGCCCGACCAGGCGAGCAGGGCGATCAGCACGAGGGCGGCGACGGCGAGGGCGGGGGTGCGGCGGTCGGGCATGGCCGCCGACTCTAGCGGCTCGCCGGGGCTGCGGGCATGTGCCCTGGCGTGCGACACCCGGCCGGGCTCAGTGCGCCAGCGCGGCGGCGCGGTTGCTCGCCCGCGTCTCGAGCTGCGGCACCTGGCTGAACTTGCCCTTCATCGCCTGGCGCATCGCCTGCAGTACCGCGTCACGGCTGCGCTGGCCGGCGCCGTCCTTCGTCGCCTTCACGAAGTGGTAGGTGAAGGCGCCGTTGTAGCGGCCGTCGAAGTACGCGTCGGCACTGGTCTGGTTGGCCTTGCAGCCGGTCCACAGCACGTGGTGTTCTCCGGGCTGCTCGGCGTCGCGGCCGAGCACGAAGCCGGTGGCGGCGCGCTGGCGCAGCGTGCCCTGGCGGCTGGGCGGCGCGACGAAACGCGGCCGCGGCGCGTGCAGCGAGAACTCGGCGCCGCGCAGCCCGGTGCCGCTGTGACAGGTGTCGAGGAAGACCTCCAGCTCGACGGCCGGCGGCAGCATGGCGAACAGGTCGTGCAGCTCGTCGTCGGTGATGATGTGCGCCGGGTCCCAGTCTCCGTCCTTCTCGGCCACGTCGTAGGGCACGAACGCCTCGTCGACGCCGTCGGGCTCGTCGCCGCTGGTGTCGGCGATCTGGGTGCCGTGCGAGGACCACGAGAAGACGATGCGGTCGAGCTTGCCGGCCCGTGCCTGGTCGGCCATCTTGTGCAGCCGGGCGAGGATCGCCGCCTTCGTCGCCTGCTTGTCCAGCAGCAGCGTGACCTCGCGCGGGCGCCAGCCCAGCGTGCCGGTCAGCAGCGCCGCCATGTCGCGGGCGTCGTTGACGCAGCCGTTGAGCTGGAATTGTGGGTAGCGCCGGAACTGGTTGATGCCGACGCACAGCGCGCGCTGGGCCATGGATCCCTCCATCGTTCACACCGAAAGAAGGGCAGGCTAGCGAGCGGCCACACGCGCGGCCCATCCCTAGCGGCGACAATAACGGGCTGACCCGAGGTTTCCGCCCATGAACCGTCTCCCGCTCGTTTCCCTGTCGAAGCCCATCGCCGCGATGGCTTTCGTCATCGTGCTGTCCAACGTGCTCGTGCAGTACCCGATCGGCGACTGGCTGACCTGGGGCGCGTTCAGCTATCCGCTGGTGTTCCTGGTCTGCGACCTGACCAACCGCGCGGTCGGCGTCACCGAGGCGCGTCGCGTGGCCTGGATCGGCTTCGCGATCGCGGTCGCGGTGTCGGCGGTGCTGGCGCCGTGGCGCATCGCCGTGGCCTCGGGCTGCGCCTTCATCTTCTCGCAGCTGATGGACATCGCGGTGTTCAACCGCTGGCGCCAGCAGAGCTGGTGGAAGGCGCCGCTGATCGGCTCGGTCGTCGCCTCGGTCGTCGACACCTCGGTGTTCTTCTTCCTCGCCTTCGCCGGCACCGACGTGCCCTGGATGCAGCTCGCCGCCGGCGACCTCGGCGTCAAGTGGCTGATGGCCGCGCTGCTGCTCGCGCCGTACCGCGCGATGCTGCCGCGCCTGCAAGCCTGGGTGCCGGTGCGCTGACCCTGCCGGCACGACGCCGGCCGACGAGCCGATGAACAAGGCCTTCACGAAGGAAACCGACGCCGCCGACGACGGCGACGACGATCTCCCCGGCCTGCCGCCGCTGCCGGCCGGCACGCGCAACTACATGACGCCGCAGGGCTGGCGCATGCTGCGCGAGGAGCTGATGACGCTGCTCGACGTCGAGCGGCCGAAGATCGTCGAGACCGTCTCCTGGGCCGCCAAGAACGGCGACCGCAGCGAGAACGGCGACTACCTCTACGGCAAGAAGCGGCTGCGCGAGATCGACCGCCGCATCCGCTTCCTGACCAAGCGCCTGGACATCGCCGAGGTCGCCGACCCGTCGGCGCACCACGGCAGCGACCAGGTCTTCTTCGGCGCCACCGTCACCTACGCCAATGCCAAGGGCGAGGAGCGCACGATCACGATCAAGGGCATCGACGAGGCCGACAACCTGAAGGGCGAGGTCAGCTGGGTGGCGCCGATCGCCCGCGCGCTCTTGAAGTCGCGCGAAGGCGACGAGGTGCAGCTGATGACGCCGGGCGGCCTGGAGACGATCGAGGTCGTCGAGGTGCGTTACCCGGCGCCGCCGGGTGCGACGCCTCAGGCCTGACCGGGCTTGTCGCGCCAGACGCGCAGCACCGCCGGCGCGCGGCGCAGCGTGCGCAGCACCTCGGCGAGGTGCACGCGGTCGCGCACGCTGACCAGCAGGCGCAGCTCGGTGGTCTCGGCGGCCGGCTCCTGGTCCATGTCGAGGTGGGTGATGTCGGCTTCGGCCGCGGCCACCGCCGAGGCGATCTGCGCCAGCACGCCCTTGCCGTTGTGGACCAGCGCGACGACGGTCGTCGGGAAGGCCCGGGTCGGCTCCTCGGCCCACTCGACGCGCATCCAGCGTTCGCTGTCGCGCTCGAACAGCCGGCGGCCGACCTGGCACTCGCTGGTGTGCACGACCAGGCCTTCGCCGCGGCCCAGGTAGCCGGCGATCTGGTCGCCGGGGATCGGGCGGCAGCAGTGCGCCATCTGCACCGACGCGCCTTCGCTGCCGTCGACGAAGACCACGCCCTGCGTCGGCGAGCTGTCGTCGCTGGCGTAGCGGCCCATCGTCAGCATCACCGCGTCGGGGCGGATGCCGCGTTCGGCCAGCAGCCCGGCCAGGCGCTTGGCGACGATGGTCGCGATCTTCTTGCCCAGGCCGATGTCGTTGAGCAGCTCGTCGCGGCTGCGGTTGCCGCTCCAGCGCGTCAGCTGCTGCCAGATGGCGGCCGCGTCGGCATCGGCCGGGTCCGAAGACGGTGCCTGCAGGCCTTCGGCGCGCAGCGCCTGGCCGAGCAGCTTCTCGCCCAGCGCCTGCGACTCCTCGGACTCCAGGTTCTTCAGGTAGTGGCGGATCTTCGAGCGTGCACGCCCGGTGCGCACCATGTGCAGCCAGCCCGGGCTGGGGCGCGCGCCCGGCGCGGTGATGACCTCGACGACGTCGCCGCTGCGCAGTTCGGTGTGCAGCGCCACCGGCTCGCCGTTGACCTTGGCGGCGACGACGTGGTCGCCGACGTCGGAGTGGATCGCGTAGGCGAAGTCCACCGGCGTCGCGCCGCGCGGCAGCGCCAGGATCTTGCTGCGCGGCGTGAAGACGTAGACCGCGTCGGGGTAGAGGTCGATCTTGACGTGCTCGAGGAACTCCGCCGAGTCGCGCGTCTCGTCCTGGATGTCGATCAGGCTCTGCAGCCACAGCGCGCCCAGGCGCTGCGCCTCCTGCGAGTCGCCCTTGCCGCTGGTCTTGTAGATCCAGTGCGCGGCGATGCCGCGTTCGGCCACGGCGTGCATCTCGTCGGTGCGCACCTGGAACTCGACCGCCGTGCCCAGCGGGCTGACCAGCGTCGTGTGCAGCGACTGGTAGCCGTTGGCCTTGGGGATCGCGATGTAGTCCTTGAAGCGCCCCGGCACCGGCTTGTACAGCTGGTGCAGCACGCCGATCGCCAGATAACACTCGGGCAGCGTCGCGACGACGATGCGAAAGCCGAAGATGTCGTTGACCTGGGCGAAGCCGGCGTGCTTCTCGCGCATCTTGCGGTAGATCGAGAACACCGTCTTCTCGCGCCCGGTGACCTCGACCTTCATCTTCTGCGCGCCGAAGGCCCGTTCGACGTCGCGCTGCACACGCTCGACGATGTCGCGGCGGTAGCCGCGTGCACGCTTGATCGCCTTGGCCAGCGCGCCGTGGCGCCAGGGGTGCAGGTACTGGAAGGACAGCTCCTGCAGCTCGCGGTAGGTCTGGTTCAGGCCCAGGCGGTGGGCGATCGGGGCGTAGATCTCCAGCGTCTCGCGGGCGATGCGCGAACGTTTGTTCGCCGCCATCGACTCCATCGTGCGCATGTTGTGCAGACGGTCGGCGAGCTTGACGAGGATGACGCGCACGTCGCGCGCCATCGCCAGCAGCATCTTGCGGAAGGACTCGGCCTGGCTCTCCTCGCGCGTGCTGAACTGCAGCTTGTCGAGCTTGGTGAGGCCGTCGACGAGGTCGGCCGTCGGGGCGCCGAAACGCTCGATCAGCTCGGTCTTCGTGACGCCCTGGTCCTCGATCGTGTCGTGCAGCAGTGCGGCCATCACGGCCTGCACGTCCAGACGCCAGTCGGCGCACAGCCCGGCGACGGCCAGCGGATGCGTGATGTAGGGCAGGCCGCTGGCGCGGAACTGGCCCAGGTGGGCCTCGTCGGCGAACTTGTAGGCCTCGCGGACGAGCTTGATGTCGCCCTTGGACAGGTAGCCGAGCTTCTCGGTCAGGCCCGCGAACGAGGCCGCCTCGGCGGGTGTCTGCTCGGGCGGTTCGGACGCGCGCGAACGCCCCTGCAGCGCGGCAGGCAGCAGCTCGGCAGCCAGAGAGCGGATCCCCATGCTGCGTAATCTAGCGTGGAATGTCGGGCACGGACGGCGAGGGGCCGCAAACGACGACGGGCGCCTCGAGGGCGCCCGTCAGGGATGGCCGGTGGCGGTCAGACCGGAACCTTGCGCAGCATCTCCAGGCCGACTTCGCCGGCGGCGATCTCGCGCAGCGCGGTCACGCCGGGCTTGTTCTTGGTCTCGATCTTCGGGGCGTGGCCCTGGCTCAGCATGCGCGCGCGGTACGTCGCCGCCAGCACCAGCTGGAAGCGGTTCGGGATCTTGTGCAGGCAGTCTTCGACGGTGATGCGGGCCATGTGCGGAGCTTTCCGTGGAGAGAGAGGGGTTCGATCAGAGCAGGTCGAGTGCGGCGAAGACCTGGGAACGGTTGCGGCACTGCGTCACGTACTTGAGGCGCTGCGAGTGCACGACCGTCTTGAGGTCGAAGAGCGCCGTCTCGAACAACTGGTTGATTATAACGAAGTCGAAGTGGCGGGCCTGGGCCACCTCCTCGCGCGCGTTCTGCATGCGCACCTCGATGACCTCGGCGCCGTCCTCGCCGCGGCGCAGCAGGCGCTGGCGCAGCTCGTCCCAGCTCGGCGGCAGGATGAAGATCAGCACCGCGTAGGCGAAGAGCTTCTTGATCTGCAGCGCGCCCTGGTAGTCGATCTCGAGCACGACGTCCTCGCCGCGCATCAGCCGCTCCTCGATCGCCTTGCGCGAGGTGCCGTAGAGGTTGCCGTGGACCTGCGCCCACTCGAAGAAGTCGCCGCGCTCGATCATCGAGCGGAACTCGGGTTCGTCGACGAACCAGTACTCGCGCCCGTTCTGCTCCTGGCCGCGCGGCTTGCGCGTGGTGTGCGAGATCGACACCGACAGGTGCGAGTCGAGCTCGAGCAGGGCCTTGACGAGGCTGGATTTGCCGGCGCCACTGGGCGCGGCGACGACGAAGAGATTGCCGGGCGTTTCCATCGCCGGATTCTACCGGCGGCGCCCGGCGCGGCCCGCCGCGGCGCTCAGCGCAGCCGCAGCTCGCGCATCTTGCGGTACAGCGTGTTGCGGCTGATGCCCAGCCGGCGCGCGGCCTCCGACAGGTTGCCGGCGCAGGTCTCGATCACCTGGCGCACGGTGCGCTCGGACTGCGAGCGCAGGTCGACCGCGTCGGCCACCGGCGCCGGCGCGGCCGGGCGCTGGCGCAGGTCCTCCGCGAGGTCGTCGCTCAGGTGGCCCCAGCCGATCTCGTCCTCGTGTTCGTCGAGCAGCGCGCAGGCGGTGGCCAGCGCGTTGTGCAGCTGGCGCAGGTTGCCCGGCCAGCGGTGGCGCGCGAAGGCTTGCGCGACCTCGGGTGCCAGCCGCACGTCGCGTGCCGGCAGCAGTTCGCGCAGCATGCCGGCCACCAGCGCCGCCTGATCGCCGCGCTGGCGCAGCGGCGGCAACTGCAGCGCCAGGCCGTTGAGGCGGTAGTACAGGTCCTCGCGGAAGCGGCCGGCGTCGATCGCCTCGCGCAGGTTGCGGTGGGTGGCGCAGATCAGGCGGAAGTCCACCGCCTGCGGCCGCCCGCCGCCCAGCGGCACGACCTCGCGCTCCTGCAGCACGCGCAGCAGCCGCGTCTGCAGCGCCGCCGGCATGTCGCCGATCTCGTCGAGGAACAGCGTGCCGCCGTGGGCCTCGCGGATGCGCCCGGGGGCGCCGTCGCGCGCCGCGCCGGTGAAGGCGCCGGGGCGGTAGCCGAAGAGCTCGGCCTCGATCAGCGTCTCGGGCAGCGCGGCGCAGTTGACGGCGACGAAGGGCGCGTCGCGGCGTGCGCTGCTGCGGTGCACGGCGCGTGCGAACAGCTCCTTGCCGACGCCCGACTCGCCTTGCAGCAGCAGCGAGATCGGCTTGTCGAGCACACGCCGGGCGCGGCCGATCGCGGCCTGCATCGCGTGGTCGCCGGTGTCCAGCCGCGCCAGCGCGTCGGCCACCGCCGGCGCCGCCGGGGCGACCGGCCGCACGCCCAGGCTGCGGCCGCCTTCGACCCGCAGCCACAGCACGCTGCCGTCGTCGCGACGCACGGCATGCGCGGCGCTGCCGCGGCTCCAGGCGGCCAGCGTGGCGATGTCCAGCGGCAGCACACGTTCCAGCGTCAGCGCGCCGACCGATCCCGGCGTCAGCCCCAGCATCGCCATCGCGACGCCGTTGGCGCCGACGATCCAGCCGTCCTCGGACACGGCGAGCAGCCCTTCGGTGACCGTGCCCAGGCCCTCGGGCTGGGCGTGCAGCCGCAGGCGCAGGCCGGCGGCGTGGCGGGTGTCGAACAGGCGGTGCTCGATGATGCGCGCCGCCGAGCGCACCAGCGCCAGCGTGTGGCGGTGGTAGCCGCGGTGGTCGCCGGAGATGTCGAGCACGCCCAGCAGCCGGCCGGCCGGATCGGCGATCGGCGCTGCGGTGCAGGTCAGGAAGGCGTTGCGCTCCAGGTAGTGCTCGCTGCCGTGCACGACGACCGGCGCGCCTTCGGCGATCGCCGTGCCGACGGCGTTGGTGCCGCGCCATTGTTCGTGCCAGCTCGCGCCCGGGCGCAGCGCGACACGCTGGGCGCGGTCGACGAAGCCGGCGTCACCCAGGGCATGCAGCAGCATGCCCTGGGCGTCGGCGAGGATGACCATGCTGTCGGTGTCGCGCGTCTGGTCGAACAGGAACTCCATCACCGGACGCGCGTGGGCGACGAACTCGTGCTGCCGGTCCAGCGCACGCGCCAGCTGCGCCGACGACGCGTGCGGCGCGCCGGCGAAACGCCCGCTGGGCGCCAGGCCGAAGTCGCGGCTGCGGCGCCAGCTGCGTGTCAGCGCGGGCTCGAAGGCGTCGTCGGCGAGCTCGCCGGTGTCGAAGAAGCGGCGCCGCGCTTCGCGCAGCCGGGCCGGCGGCGTGCGCGCGGCGAGCAGGGAACTGGGCATCGTCTCGTCTCCAGCGCGAGCCTCTGGCGGGCTCTCGTGTCGGGGCCGGCCCAGCCTAGCGCAAGCCTTCGCCGCCGCGATGCGGATCGACCCGGAGGCCGGCACGGACTGTCACGAGACGGGACAGCTGTCCCGCCACGATGCGCGGCCGACGCCGGTTTTGACGCGAAACACGCCGTGTTTTGCCGAAAGCCGGCGGTTCCGGCGCCGAACGCGGCTGGCACGCCCTCTGCTGTTGCGGCCCCCGCGCGATCCGGTGCAAGGCTTCGTACCGGACGACGCCCCAAGACCCCAAGGAGACAACAGATGCTTTACGCACTGCCCAACACGCCGGGCGCCAAGGTCCAGTTCAAGGCCCAGTACGACAACTTCATCGGCGGCAAGTTCGTGCCGCCGGTCGAGGGCCAGTACTTCGACGTCGTGACGCCGATCACCGGCAAGCCCTACACGCGCGCCGCGCGTTCGGGCGCCGCCGACATCGAGCGTGCGCTCGACGCCGCGCACGCCGCAGCCGACGCCTGGGGCCGCACGCCGGCGGCCGACCGCTCGAACATCCTGCTGAGGATCGCCGACCGCATCGAGCAGAACCTCGAGCTGCTGGCCTATGCCGAGACGGTGGACAACGGCAAGCCGATGCGCGAGACGCTGGCCGCCGACGTGCCGCTGGCCGTCGACCACTTCCGCTACTTCGCCGGCTGCCTGCGCTCGCAGGAAGGCGCGATCAGCGAGATCGACGAGCACACCATCGCCTACCACTTCCACGAGCCGCTGGGCGTCGTCGGCCAAATCATCCCGTGGAACTTCCCGCTGCTGATGGCGGCCTGGAAGCTGGCGCCGGCGCTGGGCGCGGGCAACTGCGTGGTGCTGAAGCCCGCCGAGTCGACGCCGGTCAGCATCATGGTCTTCGCCGAGCTGATCGCCGACCTGCTGCCGCCGGGCGTTCTGAACATCGTCAACGGCTTCGGCCGCGAAGCCGGCATGCCGCTGGCGTCGAGCAAGCGCATCGCCAAGATCGCCTTCACCGGCAGCACCGCCACCGGCCGCGTCATCGCCCAGGCGGCGGCCGGCAACCTGATCCCGGCGACGCTGGAGCTCGGCGGCAAGAGCCCGAACATCTTCTTCGAGGACGTGGCCGCCGCCGACGACGAGTTCTTCAACAAGGCGATCGAAGGCCTGGTGCTGTTCGCGTTCAACCAGGGCGAGGTCTGCACCTGCCCGTCGCGTGCGCTGATCCACGAGAAGATCTACGACAAGTTCATGGCGCGGGCGCTGGAGCGCGTGAAGCAGATCAAGCAGGGCAGCCCGCTGGACACCGAGACGATGATGGGCGCGCAGGCCTCGGCGATGCAGATGGACAAGATCCTCGGCTACCTCGAGATCGGCCGCCAGGAAGGCGCCGAGTGCCTGATCGGCGGCGGCCGGGCCGACCTCGGCGGCGAACTGTCGGGCGGCTACTACATCCAGCCGACGCTGTTCAAGGGCCACAACGGCATGCGCGTGTTCCGCGAGGAGATCTTCGGCCCGGTGCTGGCGGTGACGACCTTCAAGACCGAGCAGGAGGCGCTGGACATCGCCAACGACACGCCTTATGGCCTGGGCGCCGGCGTCTGGAGCCGCGACGGCACCGCCGCCTACCGCGCCGGCCGCGCGATCAAGGCCGGCCGCGTCTGGACCAACTGCTACCACGCCTACCCGGCGCACGCGACCTTCGGCGGCTACAAGGAGTCGGGCATCGGGCGCGAGACGCACAAGATGATGCTCGACCACTACCAGCAGACGAAGAACCTGCTGGTGAGCTACTCGCCGCACGCGCTGGGCTTCTTCTGACGCGACGGCTGCGGCTGCGGGGGTCAGGTCTCGAGAGACCTGACCCCAAGGTCCCTGACCCCAAGGTCCCCGCGCTGGGCTTCTTCTGACGCGACGGCCGCGGCTGCGGGGGTCAGGTCTCGAGAGACCTGACCCCAAGGTCCGACGCGACTGCTGCGGCTGCGTGCGGCTGCGGGGGTCATGCGGCTGCGGGGGTCAGGTCTTGAGAGACCTGACCCCAAGGTACCCAAGGCCCTCAGACAGGCCGGCCGCGCGCTTTATTGCGCGGCCTTTTCGTGCTGTTCAGCGCAGTTCGAGCCGCAGCTGGACGGCGCGTGCACCCGCCACCTGCGGCGCGCCGAGCTGCGCCGAGCCGGCGCCGCGGCCGAGCAGGTAGCTGCGCACGGCGGCGGCCCGCTGCGCCGCCAGCGCCGTGTCGCCGCCGGCGTCACCCGGAGCGGCGAGCGCGAGCGTCATCTGCGGCTGGCGGCGCAGCGACTCGGCCAGCTTGTCGAGCACCGCCGCCAGCGGCGGCTTGACGCTGCGTTTGCCGGCGTCGAACGAGAACGCCAGCGGCACCTCCACCGCGACCGGCCCGCTGCCTTTCTGGGTGATGACGACCGGCGTGCCGTCGAACCAGCTCTGCAGCCACTGGCGCTCGACGACCAGCGCCGGTGTCGGCGGCATCGACGGCAGGCTGCGGCCGCGGGGCGGCTCGGGTGTCGGCGGCGTCGTCTGGCAGCCGGTGACGGCGAACACCGTGGCCAGCGCGGCGGCGGCAGCGAGGCCGCGGCGGTGCGACGGCGGGCAGGGCTGGCGTGGCGTCATGCGGCAATTGTTCCGTGTGTCGTGCGCGGGTCCGTGTCCAGGCGTTCGATGCCCTTGCCGCGGCGCCGTGATCGCGCGGCGCGACTGCCGCCGCAGGGCCGTGCGGCGCGCGCTGGCGGCCGCCGGCCCGACTACACTCGCTCCCGCTCCGGGGTGCACGTATGGCGTGCTGAGATGGCGGACCTGACCGCCGGAACCGCGAACTTGATCTGGTTAGCACCAGCGTAAGAAGAGCTGCAGCGCCGAGGCGCGTGCGTCCGTCCCTTCAGGGCGGGCGTGCGCGCCGTTCAGTCGGCGCCGATGGCGGGGCATTCATCCAACCGATACGGAGATTGCCCGATGAACGCCCCCGGCGACCTGCAGCAGCGGCTGTCCCTGAGCCGCGAACCCTTCCCCCAGTCCCGCAAGGTTTACGTGCCCGGCGCCTCGCCGGCGGTGCGCGTGCCGATGCGCGAGATCACGCTGAGCAACGGCGAGAGCGTCACGCTCTACGACACCTCGGGCCCCTACACCGACCCGGCGGTGGCGCTCGACGTGCGCCGCGGCCTGCCTTCGGTGCGCGGCGCCTGGCTGGACGAACGTGCCGACACCGTGGCCTACGACGGCCGCCCGCCCGCTGCGCAGGACGACGGTGGCCGCCACGGCGACGCCGCCGATGCCCGCCTGGACGAGCTGCGCCGCGAGGCGGCCGCCTTGCAGCGGCGGCCGCGCCGCGCCGCGGCCGGGGCCAGCGTGACGCAGATGCACTACGCGCGCCGCGGCATCGTCACGCCGGAGATGGAGTACGTCGCGCTGCGCGAGAACGGCCGCCGCGAGTGGATGCGCGAGTACCTCGGCGACGCCGCGCGCGAAGCCCGGTTGCGCGGCAACCCGCGGGGCGCCTGCATCCCCGAGACGATCACGCCCGAGTTCGTGCGCGACGAGGTGGCGCGCGGCCGCGCGGTGATCCCGGCCAATGTCAACCACCCCGAGCTCGAGCCGATGATCATCGGCCGCAACTTCCGCGTGAAGGTCAACGCCAACATCGGCAACTCGCCGGTGACGTCCTCGATCGAGGAGGAGGTCGAGAAGCTGGTCTGGGCGATCCGCTGGGGCGCCGACACGGTGATGGACCTGTCGACCGGCCGCCACATCCACACCACGCGCGACTGGATCGTGCGCAACTCGCCGGTGCCGGTGGGCACGGTGCCGATCTACCAGGCGCTGGAGAAGGTGGGCGGCGTCGCCGAGGACCTGAGCTGGCCGCTGCTGCGCGACACGCTGATCGAGCAGGCGGAGCAGGGCGTCGACTACTTCACCTTGCACGCCGGGCTGCGCCTGCCCTTCGTGCCGCTGACTGCCGGGCGGCGCACCGGCATCGTCTCGCGCGGCGGCTCGATCCTCGCCAAGTGGTGCGTCGCCCATCACCAGGAGAACTTCCTCTACACGCACTTCGAGGAGATCTGCGAAATCATGAAGGCCTACGACGTGGCCTTCTCGCTCGGCGACGGCCTGCGCCCGGGCTCGGCGGCCGACGCCAACGACGAGGCCCAGTTCGCCGAGCTGCGCACGCTGGGCGAGCTGACGCAGGTCGCCTGGCGGCACGAGGTGCAGACGATGATCGAAGGCCCGGGCCACGTGCCGATGCACCTGGTGCAGGCCAACATGGACGAGCAGCTGCGCCACTGCCACGAGGCGCCGTTCTACACGCTGGGGCCGCTGACGGTGGACATCGCGCCGGGCTACGACCACATCGCCAGCGCGATCGGCGCGGCGATGATCGGCTGGATGGGCACCGCGATGCTCTGCTACGTGACGCCCAAGGAGCACCTGGGCCTGCCCGACCGCGACGACGTGCGCCAGGGCATCGTCGCCTACCGCATCGCCGCGCACGCCGCCGACATCGCCAAGGGCCACCCCGGCGCACGCGCGCACGACGACGCGATGAGCAAGGCGCGCTTCGAGTTCCGCTGGCGCGACCAGTTCGCGCTCGGCCTGGACCCGCAGACCGCCGAGGCCTTCCACGACGAGACGCTGCCCAAGGACTCGTCCAAGGAGGCGCACTTCTGCTCGATGTGCGGGCCGCGCTTCTGCAGCATGAAGATCACGCGCGAGCTGCGCGAGTACGCGCAGGCCCGGGGCATCGGCGAAGACGAGGCGGTGCAGCGCGGCCTGGCCGACAAGAGCACCGAGTTCAGGGCCGCCGGCGGCGGGTTCTACGTGCCGCTGGCAACACGTCGCGACGGGCCGCTTCCCGGTGATCCGGCCTGAGTAAAGTGGTCGGACCAATTGGCGGCAGAGTGATGTCGAATCCGGCGATTCACCCCGTGGTTACCGGTCGGGTACAGGAATACCCTGAGTCATCCGCTCGGGAAAATCCGCAGAATCCGCTCCGCTTCACACTGCCTTTCGTCAACTGGTCGGACCAATCCGGGCTCGATCTCGGTCGAAGGCGTGGTCGTGAAGTGTTGAAGTCAGCCTCGAAGAGCCAGCCGGCGTGACGGTCGCGAGACCCGTGCTGCGAGCCTCCTGGCGGCCCCGGCGCCCTGGTGGCGGGGCCGCCAGCGGCGACTGAAACCGCTCCGGGCCGCTCGCGGTCCTTTCCCGTTACCCCTGACCGCACGTCACACGGCCATGCAACCCATCTGGCAACAGAACTACGACCCCGCCGGCAACGTCTGGGTCTCGGCGCTCGTCGCGCTGATCCCGATCATCTTCTTCTTCCTCGCGCTGACGAAGCTGCGCCTGAAGGGCTACCAGGCCGGCACGATCACCGTCGGGCTGGCGCTCGGTGTCGCGCTGCTGTTCTACGACATGCCGGTCAGCGCCGCGCTGGCGTCGGCGGTCTACGGCTTCTTCTACGGGCTGTGGCCGATCGCCTGGATCATCGTGGCCGCGGTCTTCCTCTACAAGATCTCGGTGAAGACGGGGCACTTCGACGTCATCCGCTCGTCGATCCTGTCGGTGACGCCCGACCAGCGGCTGCAGCTGATCCTGGTGGGCTTCTGCTTCGGCGCCTTCCTCGAAGGCGCGGCGGGCTTCGGCGCGCCGGTGGCGATCACCGCGGCGCTGCTGGTCGGCCTGGGCTTCAAGCCGCTGTACGCCGCCGGCCTGTGCCTGATCGCCAACACCGCGCCGGTGGCTTTCGGCGCGATGGGCATCCCGATCATCGTCGCCGGCCAGGTGTCGGGCGTCGACGCCTTCGCGATCGGCCAGATGGCCGGCCGCCAGCTGCCGTTCATGACGATGATCGTGCTGTTCTGGCTGATGGCCATCATGGACGGCTGGCGCGGTGTCAAGGAGACCTGGCCGGCGGTGCTGGTCGGCGGCGGCTCGTTCGCCGTCGTGCAGTTCCTGACCGCCAACTACGTCGGCCCCGAGCTGCCGGACATCACCTCGGCGATCGTCTCGATGGTCGCGCTGACGGCCTTCCTGAAGGTCTGGCAGCCCAAGCGCATCTTCCGCTTCGAGCAGGACGACGCCGCCGGCCAGCCGGCCGCGGCGCCCAAGGCCGCGCAAACGCTGTCGCTGGGCAAGGTGATGATGGCCTGGTCGCCGTTCATCATCCTCACCGCGATGGTGACGGTGTGGAGCGTCAAGCCGTTCAAGGCGCTGTTCGCCGCCGGCGGGCCGCTGGCCTCCACCGTCATCAGCCTGCCGGTGCCGCTGCTGGACAAGCTGGTCGAGAAGATGCCGCCGGTGGTGACCGCGGCCACCCCGTACGGCGCGGTCTACAACTTCAACTGGCTGTCGGCCACCGGCACCGCGATCCTGCTGGCCGCGCTGCTGACCATCCTGTTCTCGCGCCTGTCGCCGGCCAAGGCCGCGGCCACGCTGGGCGAGACGCTGAAGGAGCTGGCGACGCCGATCTACTCGATCGGCATGGTGCTGGCGTTCGCTTTCATCGCCAACTACTCGGGCCTGTCGGCGACGCTGGCGCTGGCGCTGGCGCACACCGGCAGCGCGTTCACGTTCTTCTCGCCCTTCCTGGGCTGGATCGGCGTCTTCCTGACCGGCTCGGACACCTCGGCCAACGCCCTGTTCGCGGCGCTGCAGGCGACCACCGCGCAGCAGCTGGGCCTGCCCGAGGTGCTGACGGTGGCGGCCAACACCACCGGCGGCGTCACCGGCAAGATGATCTCGCCGCAGTCGATCGCCATCGCCTGCGCCGCCGTCGGCCTGGCCGGGCGCGAGTCGGACCTGTTCCGCTTCACCGTCAAGCACAGCCTGGTGTTCGCCGCGATCATCGGCGCGATGACGACGGTCCAGGCCTACCTGCTGCCGTGGATGATTCCGGGTCACTGAACTCCCGGACACCCCGATGCGACTGGTCGATCACGTCGTCGAGAAGCTGCTGGCGCTGGTGCAGGCGCGAGGCCTGCAACCCGGCCAGCGCCTGCCGGCCGAACGTGCGCTGGCCGCCGAGCTGGGGGTCTCGCGCAGCTCGCTGCGCGAGGCGATCCAGAAGCTCGTCAGCCAGGGCGTGCTGGCGGCGCGCCAGGGCGACGGCACCTACCTGCAGTCCACGGCCCAGGCCGAGTGGCTGCAGGAGGCCGTGGCGCCGCTGGTGAACCTGCTCGACACCGACCCCGGCTACCGCTTCGACGTCATCGAGACGCGCCACGCGCTGGAGACGGCCACCGCCGAGCTCGCGGCGCAGCGTGCCACCACCGCCGACAAGGACCGCATCCGCCGGGCCTTCGACGTGATGATCGAGCACCAGCAGAGCGGCCACGCCGAGCAGGCCGCGCGCTCCGACGCCCAGTTCCACCTCGCCATCGCCGAGGCCTCGCACAACCTGGTCTTGAAGCAGGTGATGCACGGCCTGTTCACCGTCGTGCTGTCGACGGTGACGCGCAACCGCGAGGACATGTTCCGCTTCAGCGCGCCCGAGACGCTGCGCCGGCTGACCGCCGAACACCAGGCGGTGATGCAGGCCATCGTCGACGGCGACGCGCCGCGTGCGCGCGCCAGCATGGTCGACCACCTCGAGCACGTGCGCCAGACGATCCAGCGCGAAGCCGAGGACCACGCCCGCCGCGAGCGGCTGCTGCGCCTGCCGCCCGACGCGGCGCCGCCGCTGCTGCCGCCCCACGATCTTCACTTGCCATGATCATTTCCTCCACCGCGGACTACCGCGAAGCCGCCCGCCGGCGGCTGCCGCCCTTCCTGTTCCACTACATCGACGGCGGCGCCTACGCCGAGCAGACGCTGCGCCGCAACGTCGACGACCTCGCCGGCGTCGCGCTGCGCCAGCGGGTGCTCAAGGACATGAGCCAGCTGGACACCAGCATCGAGCTCTTCGGCGAGAAGCTCTCCATCCCCGTGACGCTGGCCCCGGTCGGCCTCACCGGCATGTACGCGCGCCGCGGCGAGGTGCAGGCGGCCCGCGCCGCCGAAGCCCAGGGCATCCCGTTCACGATGTCCAGCGTCTCGGTCTGCGCGATCGAGGAGGTGGCGCCGAAGATCCAGCGCCCGATGTGGTTCCAGCTCTACGTGCTGAAGGACCGCGGCTTCATGCGCAACGCGCTCGAGCGCGCCCAGGCCGCCGGCTGCTCGGCGCTGGTGTTCACCGTCGACATGCCGGTGCCCGGCGCACGCTACCGCGACATGCACTCGGGCATGAGCGGG
Source organism: Rubrivivax benzoatilyticus JA2 = ATCC BAA-35 (assembly GCF_000190375.1). GTDB lineage: Bacteria > Pseudomonadota > Gammaproteobacteria > Burkholderiales > Burkholderiaceae_C > Rubrivivax > Rubrivivax benzoatilyticus. The sequence goes on along the minus strand of NZ_AEWG01000158.1, from coordinate 77,118 downwards.
CCGAACGCGCCGCTGCGCCGCTACTGGCAGGGCCTGACGCACCCGCGCTGGGCCTGGGACGTGGGCCTGATGGGCAAGCCGCACGACCTGGGCAACATCTCCACCTACCGCGGCCAGCAGGTCGGGCTGCAGGACTACATGGGCTACCTGGGCGCCAACTTCGACCCGTCGATCTCGTGGAAGGACCTGGAGTGGATCCGCGAGTTCTGGCGCGGGCCGATGCTGATCAAGGGCATCCTCGACCCCGAGGACGCCAAGGACGCGGTGCGTTTCGGCGCCGACGGCATCATCGTCTCCAACCACGGCGGGCGGCAGCTCGACGGCGTGCTGTCCTCGGCGCGTGCGCTGCCGGCGATCGCCGACGCGGTGAAGGGCCAGATCAAGATCGTCGCCGACTCGGGCGTGCGCAACGGCCTGGACGTGGTGCGCATGCTGGCGCTGGGCGCCGACGCGACGATGATCGGCCGCGCCTACATCTACGCCCTGGCCGCCGCCGGCGAAGCCGGCGTGCGCCACCTGCTGGCGCTGATGGAAAAAGAGATGCGCGTGGCGATGACGCTGACCAGCGTCGCGCGTGTCGCCGACATCGGCCCCGACCTGCTGGTGCGCGAATGAGCTCCCGCGAAGCCCTGCTGGCGCAGCTGCGCGCCGCCGTCGGCGCGCCGCACGTGCTGACCGACGACCAGGCCACGCGCCGCTTCCGCAAAGGCCACCGCACCGGCGAAGGCCCGGTGCTGGCCGTCGTGCGGCCCGGCAGCCTGCTGGAGCTGTGGCGTGTGCTGCAGGCCGCGGTGGCGGCCGGCCGCATCGTCATCATGCAGGCCGCCAACACCGGCCTCACCGGCGGCTCGACGCCCGACGGCGCCGGCTACGACCGCGAGATCGTGCTCGTCAACACGATGCGCATCGCCGGCGTGCAGGTCATCGCCGGCGGCGAGCAGGTCGTCTGCCTGCCCGGCGCGACGCTGGACCAGCTCGAGCGCCAGCTGGCGCCGCTGGGCCGCGAGCCGCATTCGGTGATCGGCTCGTCGTGCATCGGCGCGTCGGTGCTGGGCGGCATCTGCAACAACTCCGGCGGCGCGCTGGTGCGCCGCGGCCCGGCCTACACCGAGCTGGCGCTGTACGCGCGCGTGGCCGACGACGGCCGCGTCGAGCTCGTCAACCACCTGGGCATCGCGCTCGGCGACACGCCCGAAGAGATCCTGACGCGGCTGGAGCGTGGCGAATACGGCGAGGCCGACATCGCCCGCGACAGCGGCCGTGCTGCGTCGGACCCGCGTTATGCCGAGCACGTGCGCGCCGTCGACGCCGACACGCCGGCACGTTTCAACGCCGACCCGTCGCGGCTGTTCGAGGCCTCGGGTTCGGCCGGCAAGCTGTGCCTGTTCGCGGTGCGGCTGGACACCTTCCCGAAGGAGGCCAGCACCGTCTTCTACGTCGGCACCAACGAGCCCGACGAGTTGACCTCCGTGCGCCGCCACCTGCTGACCGCGCTGCCGCGGCTGCCGATCGCCGGCGAATACATCCACCGCACGGCCTTCGACATCGGCGAGCGTTACGGCAAGGACACCTTCCTGCTGATCGACCGCTTCGGCACCGCGCGCGTGCCCAAGGCCTTCGCGCTGAAGAGCCGCATCGACGGCTTCTTCGAGCGCTTCGGGCTGCGCGGCGTGACCGACCGTGTCGTGCAGGCGATCACCGACCGCATGCCCAGCCATCTGCCGGCCCGCATGCGCGAGTGGCGCGACCGCTACGAGCATCACCTGCTGATCCGCGTGTCCAACGACCAGGCCGAGGCGACGCGCGAGTACCTGGCGCGCCAGTTCGAGGCCAGCGCCACCGGCGGCTGGTTCGAGTGCGACGCCGAGGAAGGGCGCAAGGCCTTCCTGCACCGCTTCGCGATCGCCGGTGCGGCGATCCGCTACCGCGAGGCGCACCGTGGCCGCGTCGGCGACATCGTCGCGCTGGATGTCGCGCTGCGCCGCAACGACCGCGCCTGGGTGGAGCAACTGCCCGACGAGCTGGAGCGCGACATCGTGCACAAGCTCTACTACGGCCACTTCTTCTGCCACGTCTTCCACCAGGACTACATCGTCAAGCCGGGCGTCGACCCGGTGGCGATGGAGCACCGCATGTGGGAGCTGCTGGACGCGCGCCGCGCCGAGTACCCCGCCGAGCACAACGTCGGCCACCTCTACGTCGCAAAGCCGGCGCTGGTGGACCACTACCGCCGGCTGGACCCGACCAACACCTTCAACCCCGGCATCGGCCACACGCCGCGCGGGCGCGGCTGGCAGGAGTGCTGCGACCGGCCGGCGCCGGTGTGGCCGAAGGCTTATTCGGAGGCGGTGGAGTAGGGCGCTCCGCCCCCGGGCACGCCGAATGCCTGGGTGGCGGGCGCATGCGATCCCCCCGCCCACCTCACACCTCGCCACGCCCGCTGCGTGTCGCGCTGGCCGTGGCGGCACTGGGCCTGCTGCTTGGAGCCGGCTGCGCCGCGTCGCGCATCCAGTCCTCGGCCGAACTCGCCCGCGCGAGCGAGCCGTTCCAGGCCTCGCCCGAGGCGCCTGCGCATCGTCTGCTGATCGTCGGCGACAGCACCGCCGTGGGTACCGGGGCAAGTTCGCCGCGGGCGTCGCTGGCGGGGCTGATCGCCGCGGAACATGCCGACTGGTTGATCGTCAACCGGGCGCGGGACGGCGCGAAGTTCGGCGACGTCGTCGAGCAGCTCGGCGGCAGCGAGCGCTTCGATACGGTGCTGCTGCTGGCCGGCGGCAACGACGTCGTGCGTCTGACCGGCGCCGAGAGCTTGCGCTCGTCGGTCGACGAGGCGCTGGGTCGGGCCCGCGTGCTGGCGCCGCGCATCATCGTCATGCCCTCGGGCAACGTCGGCAACGCGCCGTTCTTCTTCCCGCCGTGGTCCTGGTGGATGACCCTGCGCTCGCGCGAGCTGCACCGCATCGTGCGCAGCGCGGCGACACGGCACGACGCTGCCTATGTCGACCTTTTCAAGGAGCGCCGCGACGACCCGTTCGCCCAGCAGCCGAAGCGGCTGAACGCCGAGGACGGGCTGCATCCCAGCGACGAGGGGTACCGGCTTTGGCGGGAAGAGTTGCGCCAGCAGGCGGGGTTGTAGCGGGCGGCCGCGGCTGCGGCTTACTCGATGTTTTGCACCTGCTCGCGCATCTGCTCCACGAGCACCTTCATCTCCACCGAGATCGCGGTCAGCTCGATCGCCGGCGATTTCGATCCCAGCGTGTTCGCTTCGCGCTGCAGTTCCTGGATCAGGAAGTCCAGGCGCTTGCCGAGTTCGCCGCCCTTCTTCAGCAGGCGTTCGATCTCGTCGAGGTGCGAGCGCAGCCGGGTCAGCTCCTCGGCGACGTCGATGCGGATCGCGAACGCGGCGGCTTCGGCCATTGCGCGCTCCTGCAGCGTCGCGGCCGGCACGCTGTTGCCGGCGTTGGCCCCGGCCAACGCTTCGTTCCAGCGCTCCAGGAACCGTTGCTGCTGGCGCTGCACCACCTGTGGCACCAGCGGCTCGGCCTTGTCGGCCAGTTCGCGCAGCTTGCCCAGGCGGTCCATCAGCATCGCCACCAGGCGCTTGCCTTCGCGGGCACGGGCGTCCTTCAGGCCTTCGATGCACTGGCGCGCGGCTTCCAGCGCCGCCTCGTCCAGGCGCTCGCCGCCGGCGCCGTTGCGGCACCACTGCAGCACCTCGTTGACCGACAAGCCACGCGCCTGCGGCATCCAGCCCTGCACCGAGCTTTCCAGGCGCAGCAGCCGGTTCAGCTGCTCCGGGTTGGGGTTGGGCCAGGCCGAATCGCTGTCGCGCTGCGCCGAGATGCGCATCTCGATCTTGCCGCGCCGGAAGGCCGTGCCGAGCAGGTCGCGCAGCGCAGGTTCCAGGCCCCGAAGGTCGTCCGGCATCCTGAACGACAGGTCCAGAAAACGGCCGTTGACCGAGCGCGCCTCCACTGAAACGGAGGACGCCGCGCCACCGTCTCCGGCCGGGGCCGAAGCGGCGTTGGCATACCCCGTCATCCTATAAACCGCCATCGGATCCCACCCTTCGAAAAGCCCGGCGATTATGTCAAAGCCCAAACCTGCTCCGCTGCCTTCGGGCACCGTGGTCGGGGGCTACCAGATCGTCAAGAAGCTCGCGGCCGGGGGCTTCGGCGTCGTCTATCTGGCCGAGGGCCAGGACCGCCAGCTCGTCGCGATCAAGGAGTACCTGCCGTCGTCGCTGGCCGAGCGTTCGGCCGGCGAGCTGACGCCTCGCGTCAAGCCCGACAAGCAGCCGCTGTACCGCCTGGGCCTCAAGAGCTTCTTCGAAGAAGGCCGCTCGCTCGCGCAGATCAGCCACCCGAGCGTCGTCTCGGTGCTGAACTTCTTCCGCGAGAACGAGACCGTCTACATGGTGATGAACTACCTGCAGGGCGACACGCTGCAGGACTTCATCGTCACCGCGCGCGACCTCAAGCGCGACAAGGTGTTCCGCGAGAGCACGATCCGCAGCCTGTTCGACGAGATCCTGCGCGGCCTGCGCATCGTGCACCAGCACAAGATGCTGCACCTGGACATCAAGCCGGCCAACGTCTTCATCACCAACGACAACAAGGCGGTGCTGCTGGACTTCGGCGCCGCGCGCGAGGTGCTGTCCAAGGAAGGCAACTTCATCCGGCCGATGTACACGCCGGGTTTCGCCGCGCCGGAGATGTACCGCCGCGACGGCTCGCTGGGCCCGTGGACCGACATCTACGCCATCGGCGCCTGCATCTACGCCTGCATGCAGGGCTACCCGCCCAACGACGCGCCGCAGCGCCTGGAGAAGGACCGCCTGGCGCTGTCGCTCTCGCGGCTGCGCAACGTCTACTCGGACAACCTCATCGAGGTCACCGAGTGGTGCATGTCGCTGGACCCGCTGTCGCGCCCGCAGAGCGTGTTCGCGCTGCAGAAGGAACTGGCGCGCGAGACCGAGCGCCGCTACACCAAGCTGAGCTTCAGCGAGCGGCTCAAGCTGCAGATCGAGACGATCAAGACCGGCCAGAAGGCCTGACGCCCGATGCGCTTCGCCGTCTACCAGGTCAGCCGCAAAGGCGGCCGCGAGAAGAACGAAGACCGCATGGGCTACTGCTACACGCGCGACGCCGGGCTCTTCGCGCTGGCCGACGGCATGGGCGGGCACCCGGAAGGCGAGGTCGCGGCGCAGCTGGCGCTGCAGACGCTGGCGGCGATCTTCCAGCGCGAGGCGCGGCCCTCGCTGCGCGAGCCGATGCGCACGCTGCACGACGCGATCCTCGCCGCGCACCACCAGTTGCTGCGTTATGCCGGCGATCGTGCGCTCGGCGACACGCCGCGCACCACGGTCGTCGCCTGCGTGCTGCAGGGCAACCAGGCGTTCTGGGCGCACTGCGGCGACTCGCGCCTGTACCTGGTGCGTGGCGACAAGCTGATCGCGCGCACGCGCGACCATTCCTACTCGGAGCTGCAGGACACGCTGGCCCAGGTCGTGCCGATGGGCGAGCGCATGAACCGCAACGTGCTGTTCACCTGCCTGGGCAGCCCCGGCAAGCCGGTGGTCGACACCGCCGGGCCGCTGGTGCTGCAGTCCGGCGACCGCATCCTGCTGTGCTCCGACGGCCTGTGGGGCCACCTCAGCGACGCCGTCATCACCGAGCAACTGGCGCAGCGTCCGATCTCCGACGCGGTACCCGAACTCGTCGAGCAGGCGCTGCGACTGGGCGGCGCGCGCAGCGACAACGTCACCGCGATCGCCGTCGAGTGGGAATGCGCCGAGGACGGCGACAACGCGGTCGGCGTCTCCACGTTGTCGCTCGGCGAGCAGGTCTTCGCGTCGACGATCCAGGCCAGCATGGCGGGCGAGCCGGCCGACGAACTGGACGAGGCGGAGATCGAACGCTCGATACGCGAGATCAACGAGGCGATCCGGCGCTCATCGCAGAAGCGGTGAGCGCCGGATGGCTGGCGCTGTCCGTCGGGCTCTCCGGCCCCTGCAGCAGGGGCTCCAGTTCGGTGAGCGTGGAGGGTGGGGCGGGGCGGCGACAATGTCGGCTTCGTTTTCGATCCTCCCGCCATGACCTTCGTCCGCTCCAGCGGCCGTGCGCACGATGCGCTGCGGCCCGTCACGATCACCCGCCACTACACCAAGCACGCCGAAGGCTCGGTCCTGGTCTGCTTCGGCGACACGCAGGTCCTCTGTACCGCGTCGGTCGAGGAGAAGGTGCCGCCGCACAAGCGCGGCAGCGGCGAAGGCTGGGTGACGGCCGAGTACGGCATGCTGCCGCGCGCCACGCACACGCGCGGCGACCGCGAGGCCGCGCGCGGCAAGCAGAGCGGGCGCACGCAGGAGATCCAGCGCCTGATCGGCCGTTCGCTGCGCACGGTGTTCGACCTCGGCGCCCTCGGCGAACGCAGCATCCTGATCGACTGCGACGTGCTGCAGGCCGACGGCGGCACGCGCACCGCGGCGATCACCGGCGCCTTCGTCGCCGCGCAGGACGCGGTGAACTGGCTGCTCGCCCAGGGCAAGATCGCCGCCTCGCCGATCCGCGACCAGGTCGCCGCGATCTCGGTCGGCATCGTGCAGGGCACGCCGCTGCTGGACCTCGAATACATCGAGGACTCGGCCTGCGACACCGACATGAACGTCGTCATGACCGGCTCCGGCGGTTTCGTCGAGATCCAGGGCACGGCCGAAGGCGTGCCGTTCACGCGCGCCGAGATGGACGCGCTGCTGGCGCTGGCCGGCAAGGGCATCGGCGAGCTGGCAGCCGCGCAGCGCGCGGCGCTGGCGGCCTGACGGGAGCATCGCGATGCGCCTCGTGCTGGCGTCGAACAACGCGAAGAAGCTGAAGGAGCTGCGCGCGCTCTTCGGCACGCTGCCCATCGAGCTGGTGCCGCAAGGCGAACTCGGTGTCACCGAGGCCGACGAGCCGCACCACACCTTCGTCGAGAACGCGCTGGCCAAGGCGCGCCACGCCGCGCGTGCCGTCGGCGGCGCGGCCATCGCCGACGACTCGGGGCTGTGCGTCGACGCGCTCGGCGGCGCGCCGGGCGTGATCTCGGCGCACTACGCGCCGCTGCCGGCCGAGGCGGCCGCGCTGGCCGACCGCGAGGCGCGCCGCGCTGCGCAGGACGCGGCCAACAATGCGCTGCTGCTCGAACGCATGGCCGGCGTCGCCGACCGCCGCGTGGCTTTCGTCAGCGTCATCGTCGCGCTGCGCCATGCCGACGACCCCGAGCCGCTGGTCGCCGCCGGGCGCTGGAACGCCGAGCTGCTGGCCGAGCGCCGCGGCAGCGGCGGCTTCGGCTACGACCCGCTGGTCCACGTGCCCGAACTCGGCGCGACGGTCGCCGAACTCGACGCGGCGACGAAGAACGCGCACAGCCACCGGGCCCGCGCGGCGGCGCAAATGATCTCGCTGCTCCAGACAGCCTGGCACCTTGGCTGAGCCCCGCGCCGAAGCGACGCTGCGCTGGCTGAAACCCGGCGCCGTGCGCCTGGACGCGCTGCCGCCGCTGTCGCTGTACCTGCACGTGCCCTGGTGCCTGCGCAAGTGTCCGTACTGCGACTTCAACTCGCACGAGCTGGGCGGCGGCCGGCCCGACGCGGCGCTGCAGTCGCGGTACGTGGCCGCGCTGATCGCTGACCTCGAAGCCGCGCTGCCGCTCGTCTGGGGCCGGCCGGTGATCAGCGTCTTCATCGGTGGCGGCACGCCCAGCCTGCTGGAGCCGGCCATGGTCGACCGGCTGCTGGCCGCGGTGCGTGCGCGCCTGCCGCTGGAGCCCGGCTGCGAGATCACGCTGGAAGCCAACCCCGGCACCTTCGAGCGCGAACGTTTCGCCGCCTTTCGCGCCGCCGGCGTGACGCGGCTGTCGGTCGGCGTGCAGAGCTTCGACGACGCCGCGCTGGCCGCCATCGGCCGTGTGCACGACGGTGCCCAGGCGCGTGCCGCGCTCGAAGAAGCGGCGCGTGCCTTCGACACCTTCAACCTCGACCTGATGTACGCGCTGCCGGGCCAGGACCTGGCGGCGCTGGCGCGCGACCTCGACACGGCGCTGTCCTTCGCGCCGCCGCATCTGTCGATCTACCACCTGAGCCTGGAGCCGAACACACGCTTCGCCACCCGCCCGCCCGAAGGCCTGCCCGACGACGACCTGGCCAGCGACATGCTCGACCTGATCGCCGAACGCACCGCCGCCAGCGGCTTGGCGCGCTACGAGGTCTCGGCTTTCGCGCGGCCGGGCCACCGCTGCGTGCACAACCAGAACTACTGGCACTTCGGCGACTACCTCGGCCTGGGCGCCGGCGCGCACGGCAAGCTGTCGTTCGCCGAACGTGTCGTGCGCCAGGTGCGCTGGCGCGAGCCGCAGGCCTATGTCGAGCAGGCGCTGGCCGGCCACGCGGTGTCCAACGAGCACGAGGTCGGCGCCGCCGAGCTGCCGTTCGAGTTCATGCTCAACGCGCTGCGTCTGCGCGAGGGTTTCGAGCCGGGCCTGTTCGCCGAGCGCACCGGCCTGTCGCCGACGGCGCTGGAGCCGGGCCTGACGCAGGCGCTGGCGCGCGGCCTGCTGGAGCGCCAGGGCACCCGCCTCGTGCCGACGGTGCGCGGTTTCGACTTCCTCTCGGACCTGCAGCAGCTGTTCCTGGCGCCGTCCTGAGCCGCCGGCTCAGACGTGCAGCAGCTTGAGCCCGGCGACGACGAGCAGCGCCGCGATCGCCGGCCGCAGCAGGCCCTCGGGCATGCGCGTGCTCAGGTGCGAGCCGATGATGATCCCGGGGATCGAGCCGATCAGCAGCGTGCTCAGCAGCACGAGGTCGACGTTGCCCAGCAGCAGGTGGCCGGTGCCGGCGACGATGGTCAGCGGGATCGCGTGCACGATGTCGGTGCCCACCAGCCGCGACGGCGTCATCCGGAACGGGTACAGGTAGACCAGCATCACCGCGCCCAGCGCCCCGGCGCCGATCGAGGTCAGCGTCACCAGCAGGCCGAGCACGGCGCCGGCGACGACGGTCAGCGCCGGCTGCCAGCGCTTGAAGTCGACCGGCGAGACGGTGCGCAGCTTCAGGCCCACGGCCTGCACGCGCTTCTTGAAGACCATCGCCACCGCGGTGAGCAGCAGCACGGCGCCCAACGCGCTCATCAGCAGCCCGCTCTTGAGCTGCGAGGCGTTGCTCAGGTGCAGCCAGGCCAGCGTTGCCAGCGAGGCCGGCAGGCTGCCCAGGCACAGCAGCTTGAGCACCTCGCGGTCGACGGTGCCGCGCGAGTGGTGCACGAAGCCGCCGACCGACTTGGTGATGGCCGCGAACCAGAGGTCGGTGCCGATCGCCGACGCCGGCGCCACGCCGAACAGCAGCACGAGGATCGGCGTCATCAGCGCCCCGCCGCCGACGCCGGTGATGCCGACGACGGTGCCGACACCGAAGCCGGCGATGGCGTTCACCCACCACGCGTCCAAATAAGTTCCTTGCAGACTTTGCCCGCGTCGATCCTACCGGCAGGCATGAAGACCCGCTGCCGTCGGCCCCTCCCGACGGGGGAGCAAGCTCCGGGCCGGCCTGCGGCCCGGGGCCGCGTGGTTCAGACGCGGGTCGTCGCCAGGCCGGCGGTGCTGCGCAGGCGCTCGATCAGCGCCGTGGCGATGCGCTGCAGCGGCAGCACCTCGTGCGCCGCGCCGTGGGCGATGGCTTCGCGCGGCATGCCGAAGACGACGCAGCTCGCCTCGTCCTGGGCGACGTTCCAGCTGCCGGCGTCGCGCATCTCTCGCATCGCGCGCGCGCCGTCGGCGCCCATGCCGGTCAGCATCACGCCCAGCGCGTTCGGGCCGACGACCCGCGCCGCCGACTGGAACAGCACCTCGACCGAGGGCTTGTGGCGGTTGACCGGGTCGCCGTCGCGCACGCGGGCGATGTAGTTGGCGCCCGAGCGCTCCACCGACAGGTGCAGGCCGCCCGGGGCGATGTAGGCGTGGCCGGGCAGCACACGCTCGCCGTCCACCGCCTCGGCCACGCGGATGCGCGCCAGCCCGTTCAGCCGCGCGGCATAGCTCTTCGTGAAGCCCGGCGGCATGTGCTGGGTGATCATCACCGCCGGCGCGTCCGGCGGCAGCTGGGTGATGACCTCCCGCGTGGCCTCGGTGCCGCCGGTGGAGGCGCCGATGAAGATGATCTTCTCGGTCGACAGCCGGCCCAGCGGGCTCACCGTCGCCGGGCGGGCGGCGCCGGGGGTGGCGGCGGCCGGCGCCGGCGCCGCAGCCAGGCGGTGCACACGCGCCTTGGCGGCGGTGCGGATCTTCTCGGTGATGTCGTCGCCGAGCTGGCGCAGGCCGTCGGCGACGCCGATCTTGGGCTTGGAGACGAAGTCGACGGCGCCGAGTTCCAGCGCCTTCATCGTCACCTCGGCGCCGCGTTCGGTCAGCGTCGAGACCATCACCACCGGCATCGGCCGCAGCCGCATCAGCCGCGACAGGAAGTCGATGCCGTCCATGCGCGGCATCTCGACGTCCAGCGTGATGACGTCGGGGTTCAGGTTGCGGATCATCTCGCGCGCCACCAGCGGGTCGGCGGCGGCGCCGACACAGGTCATGTCCGGCTGGCGGTTGATGATCTCGGCCAGAAGGCCGCGCACGAGGGCTGAATCGTCGACGACGACGACGCGGGTCTTGCTCATCCTGACGGTCTCCTGCGTGCTTGTCGCCGTGTTCAGAACAGGTCGATGCTGCCGCCGCTGCTGCCGGCGGGCACTCGCTGCGACGCCGCCGCGCGTTCCTGGGCCACCAGCGCCTCGGTGTTGGCCGAAGCGAGCTTCTTGACCATCGCCTTGCCGCTGTGCGGCAGGAAACACACCTTGCGCGGGTAGATGTCGAGCACGTCCTTGCTGACCACCGTGATGCGCTCGGTGCGCAGGTAGTCCATGACGAAGGTCGTGTTGCGCTCGCCGACGTTGATGCTGTTCATGCCGCTGATGACCGCGCCGCCGCCGAAGACCTTGGCCTCCATCGTCGAGCGCGTGGCGCCGCGCTTGATCATCTCGTTGATCAGCAGTTCCATCGCGAACGAGCCGTAGCGGCCGCAGTCGGCCGAGCCGCCGGCGTCGGGCAGCATGAAGTGGTTCATGCCGCCGAGTTTCTTCTCGCGGTCCCACAGGCACGCGGCGATGCACGAGCCCAGCGTCGTCATGATGAGGATGTCCTCGTCGTGCACGAAGAACTCGCCGGGCAGCACCTTGACCGCCTCGTTGCGGAAGTGCGAGTCGTAGAAGAAGAACGAGGCCTCGCCCGGGCGGCGCGATGCGCTCTTCAGACGCTCCAGGCGCGAGGGCCCGGCGGGCGCACGCGCGGCGGGCGCCGCGGACAGGGAGGCGATTGACATGGCCGTCTTATCGTCCGTTTCGGATCCGTTCTTGAGCCGGGACCGTGTCGGCGGCCTCAGACACGCTCGTAGATCGTCTTTCCGCGCAATCTGAACAGGTCGCGCGAGTCGGTGAAGTTCTCCGAGTGGCCGACGTAGAGCAGGCCGCCGGGCTTCATCGCCGCGTGCGTGCGCTCCAGCACCTTGCGCTGGGTCGGGTTGTCGAAATAGATCATCACGTTGCGGCAGAACACGATGTCGAACGGGTCGCCCAGTGCCGACCAGCTCGTGCTCATCAGGTTGAACGTGCGGAACTCGACCAGCCGCGACAGCTCGGGCTTGACGCGGATGAAGCCCTCGTTCTTGGCCGTGCCGCGCATGAAGTGGCGCTTCAGGCGCTCGGGCGACAGGCCGCGGGCGTCGGCGGTGTAGACGCCGCGGCTGGCCGTGGCCAGCACCTTGGTGTCGATGTCGCTGCACAGGATCTTCGCCTGCGCCGAGGTGCCCAGCGTCTCGACGACGGTCATCGCCAGCGAATACGGCTCCTCGCCGGTGGACGCGGCGTTGCACCAGATGCGGATCGGCTTGGAGGCGCGCGCGCGCAGGTCCTCGACGAGGGCGTGGAAGTGGTGTTCCTCGCGGAAGAAGGCCGTCAGGTTGGTGGTCAGGCAGTTCACGAACTCCTGCCACTCGTGGTCGGAGCCGCCGCGTTCGAGCGCCTGCAGGTAGCTCGAGAAGTCTCGGTAGCCGGTCTCGCAGGCGGCGCGACAGACGGCTGTAGACCATCGCCTGCTTGCCGGCGTGCAGGCTGATGCCGGCGCGCTGGTAGATCAGCTGGCGGATGCGTTCGAAATCGGCCGCCGAGAGCGTGAACTCCTGGTCGGCGACAGCGGCCAGCACGGGAAGGGCGGCGTTCATGGCAGGCATTCGCGCCGCGCGTGCGGCGCGGCCTGGGATGTTGGTTCCGGTCGACAGTGTCGCGGTGTGCGGCGCGGCCGTGGTCCGGAGTTGTGCGGCGTTTTCCGCTCAGATCTCTTTTGCGGCCGTTCGCGGCCCCGGCTAGACTGGTGCTTTCCCGGGGAGTGGCGTCGTCGCTGCCGGGAATGACACCCTTGGACTGTCCCCGTCACCCCCCAGCCGATCCGCCCGTGACGCTTCGCCTGAACGAGGCGCTGCAACTGCTCGCCCATTCGGGCCTGCCCGAGCCCACGGGCGAGCCCGGCAGCGTGCAGTGGATGCAGCGCCTCATCGACGCCCTGGTCGACCTGTCCAGCCGTGACGCGCTCACCGGCCTGGCCAACCGTCGCGCCTTCCAGCTCGCGCTGGAGCGCGAGATCGACCGTGTCGCCCGCAGCGGCGAGCCGGCACTGATGCTGGTGGCCGACATCGACCACTTCAAGCTCGTCAACGACCGCCACGGCCATGCCGCCGGCGACGAGGTGATCCGCGCCGTCGCCGCCGTGCTGGCCGACAGCGTGCGGCCGATGGACCTCGTCGCGCGTGTCGGCGGCGAGGAGTTCGCGATCATCCTGCCCAACTGCCCGCACACCTTCGGCCTGACCGTCGCCGAGCGCATCCGCCAGAAGGTCGAGCGCATGAGCGTGTCTGTCGGCAACGGCCGCGCGCTGTCGGTGAGCGTCAGCGTCGGCGGTGCCTTCGCACCGCAGTGGGTGCGTTCCACACCGGCGCTGTGGCTCGAACGCGCCGACCTGCAGCTCTACGCCGCCAAGGCCGCCGGCCGCAACCGCGTGCTGCTCGAACCGACCGCCGACTCGCACGTCAGCCACGACGAGAAGCGGCTGCTGTTCGACTCCACGAGCTTCCAGGACTTCCTATGACCGACGGTACCCCGCCGGCCGCCGTGCCCACCCGAGACGACGCCTCCCGCGCCGCGCGGCCGCGTGCGCGCATCAGCGCGATCACCAGCGGCAAGGGCGGCGTCGGCAAGACCTTCGTCGCCGCCAACCTGGCCGCCGCGCTGGCGCGCCAGGGCCGCCGCGTGCTCGTGCTCGACGCCGACCTGGGGCTGGCCAACCTGGACGTCGTGCTCAACCTGTATCCCAAGCTGACGCTGCACGACGTCTTCACCGGCAAGTGCTCGCTCGAGGACGCGCTGCTGCCGGCGCCGGGCGGCTTCACGGTGCTGCTCGCCGGCTCGGGCATGGTCGAGTACTCGCGCATGACGCCCGAGGTGCGTGACCAGCTGCAGCGCGTGATCTCCGAGGTCGCGCCGCGCTTCGACCACGTCATCCTCGACACCGGCGCCGGCATCTCCGACGTCGTGCTCTACACGGTGTCGCTGGCCGACGACGCGATCGTCGTCGCCACGCCCGAGCCGACCTCGCTGACCGACGCCTACGCGACGATCAAGGTCCTGGCGACGACCCAGGGCCGGCGCCTGATCCAGACGCTGGTCAACCAGGCACGACGTCCCGGCGAGGGGCGTGCCGTTCGCCAGCAGCTGCAGGCCGTCGTCGACCGCTACGTCGCGCCGTCGCTGGACGGGCCGGTGCGCCTGGACCTGCTCGGCGAGCTGCCTGCCGATCCCGCGGTGCGCGAAGCCGTGCTGCGCCGCCAGCTGCTGCTGGAAAGCCTGCCCGGGACGCCGGCGGCGATCGCCATGGTCGGCGTCGCGACTCGGCTGCTGTCCCTCGTCGACGGCGCGCGGTGAGCGCCGCCGAAGCCGCGCCGACGCCGTTCGTGCGCCTGGGCGGCGAAGCCGGCGTTCGCACGCTGGTCGACCGCTTCTACGACCTGATGGAGCTGGAGCCGGCCTACGCGGCGCTGCGGGCGATGCACCCCCAAAGCCTGGACGGCTCGCGCGACAAGCTGTTCTGGTTCCTCTGCGGCTGGCTTGGCGGGCCGGATCACTATGTCCAGCGTTTCGGCCACCCGCGGCTGCGTGCGCGCCACCTGCCGTACGCGATCGGCATCGCCGAACGCGACCAGTGGATGGCCTGCATGATCCAGGCGCTGGGCGACTGCGGCCTCGAACCCGCACTGGCCGACCGGCTGACCGAGTCGCTGTTCGGCACCGCCGACTGGATGCGCAACCAGGGCGGGTGAAGCGGGACGCCCGGGGTCAGGGACGCCCGGGGTCAGGTCTCTCGAGACCTGACCCCGTTCCCCCGCTGACCCCGCTCCCCAGGCGATGCCCCCCGACGCCCGGGGTCAGGTCTTTCGAGACCTGACCCCGTCGCTGCGTGACCTGACCCCGCCGCTGCGGGCTGGCCCGAGGGGCCGGCTGTCCGTGCTCACCCCAGCAGCACGATCAGCGCCCCGGCGCCGCCCTGCGGCCCGGTGGCCTGGGCGAAGGCGATGACCTCCTCGCACTGCGCCAGCCAGCGCTGCGCCTTGACCTTCAGCACCGGCTTGCGCCCCGGCGAGCCGTGGCCCTTGCCGTGCACGACGCGCACGCAGCGCTGGCCGCGCTGCAGCGCCTCGCGCACGAAGCGCACCAGCGCGTCGCGGGCTTCGTCGCGGCGCAGGCCGTGCAGGTCGACCTCGGCCTGGATCGACCAGTGGCCGCGGCGGAGTTTGGTGACGACGTCGGGGCCGACGCCGAAGCGGCGGAAGGACAGGCCGTCGTCGGTCAGCAGCAGCGACTCGACGTCGACCTCGTCGGACAGCGTCGCGCGCAGCGCCTCGCGCTCGTCGGCCTCGCGCTGGCGCGGCAGCGGCGCCGGGCGGGCGCGGTGCACGTGGGCGCGGCCGTGCGGCCGCAGCGCATGCACCGGGCCGACGGCATGGGCGAAGGCGCGCCGCTGGGCCTCGGCCTCGGCGGCCTCGCGGCGTTCGCGCTCGGCGCGTTCGGCGGCTTCGCGCTCGCGCCGGGCGATGGCCTCGCGCAGCGCCTGCAGTTCCTTCAGGCTGGAGACCTTCACACCAGCCCCCGCTCGGCCATCGACACCACCTGGCCGCGGCCGACGACGAGGTGGTCGAGCACGCGCACGTCCAGCAGCTGCAGCGCCTGGCGCAGCGTCTGCGTCAGGAACTCGTCGGCGCGCGACGGTTCGGCGACGCCCGACGGGTGGTTGTGCGCCAGGATCACCGCGCCGGCGTTGAGCGCCAGCGCCCGGCGCGCCACTTCGCGCGGGTAGACGCTGGTCTGGGTCAGCGTGCCGTGGAACATCTCCTCCATCACGATCAGGCGGTGCTGGCTGTCGAGGAACAGCACCGCGAAGACCTCGTGCTCCCGGCCGGCCAGCTGCAGCGCGACGTAGTCCTTGACCTTGTCCGGCGAGTCGAACACCGGCGCGGCGCGCACCTTGGCGGCCAGCGCGCGGCGCGCCAGCTCCATCACCGCCAGCAGCTCGGCCTGCTTGGCCGGCCCCAGGCCCTTGACCCGGCCCAGCGTGGCCGGCGTCGCGGCCAGCAGCCCGCCGGCGCCGCCGCAGGCCGCGAGCACACGCTGCGCGAGCTCGAACACGCCCTCACCGGGCAGCCCGGTGCGCAGCAGCAGCGCCAGCAGCTCGCCGTCGGCGAGCGCGCCCGGGCCGCGCTGGAGCAGCTTCTCGCGCGGGCGCTGGTCGGCGGGCAGGTCCTTCAGGAGGGGCATGGGGCGGCTCTTACAATGGCCGCAACCAGTCTATCGTCAGCGACGTACCCCCAGTGACCACCGTCCAGTCCGGCTCCTTCCTGACCCTGCACTACCGGCTTGCCGGGCCCGACGGCGGCGACATCGTCAACACCTTCGGCGGCACGCCGGCGACGCTGACGATCGGCGCGGGCGACCTGTCGCCGGGCCTGGAGCAGGCGCTGATCGGCCTGGACGACGGCGCCGAGGCGCGTTTCGAGCTGCCGCCGGGCGCCGCCTTCGGCGAACGCAACCCGCAGCTGATGCAGCGCGTGAAGATGTCGCTGATGCGCGAGCTCGGCGACGAGGACACCGTCTACACCGTCGGTGACGTCGTCCAGTTCCCGACCCCCGACGGCCTGGGCAGCTACGCCGGCATGGTGCGCGAGGTCGGCGAGGACTGGCTGCTGTTCGATTTCAACCACCCGTTGGCCGGCCAGTCCGTGCACTTCGAGGTGCGCATCCTGGGAGTGCTGTGATGGCGGCGATCGAGGAACTGGTCCTGGCCGAACCGCGCGGCTTCTGCGCCGGCGTCGACCGCGCGATCGAGATCGTCGAGCGTGCGCTCGCCAGGTTCGGCGCGCCGATCTACGTGCGCCACGAGATCGTGCACAACACCTACGTCGTCAATGACCTGCGGGCCAAGGGCGCGATCTTCATCGAGGAGCTCGCCGAGGTGCCGCCCGGCGCGACGCTGGTCTTCAGCGCCCACGGCGTCAGCCAGGCGGTGCGCGAGGAGGCCGACCGCCGCGGCTTCAAGGTCTTCGACGCCACCTGCCCGCTGGTGACCAAGGTCCACGTCGAGGTCGCCAAGCTGGCGCGCGAGGGCTACGAGTTCATCATGATCGGCCACAAGGGGCACCCCGAGGTCGAGGGCACGATGGGCCAGCTCTCCGAGGGCATCTACCTCGTCGAGGACGCCGAGGACGTGCCGCGCGTGCAGCCGCGCGGCGACAAGCTCGCCGTCGTCACCCAGACCACGCTGTCGGTGGACGACGCCGCCGAGATCCTGGCCGCGGTGAAGGCGCGCTTCCCGCACGTGCGCGAGCCCAAGAAGCAGGACATCTGCTACGCGACGCAGAACCGCCAGGACGCCGTCAAGCTGATCGCGCCGGCGGTCGACGTCGTCATCGTCGTCGGCAGCCCGACCAGCAGCAACAGCAACCGCCTGCGCGAGCTGGCCGAGCGCCTGGGCACGCCGGCGCACATGGTCGACAGCGCCGCCGACCTGCAGGCGGCCTGGCTCGAGGGCCGCAGCCGCGTCGGCCTGACCGCCGGGGCCTCGGCGCCGGACATCCTCGTGCAGCAGGTCATCGCCCGGCTGCGCGAGCTGGGCGTGCTCAGCGTGCGCAACATGGACGGCGTCAAGGAGTCGGTGCGCTTCCCGCTGCCGCGCGGCCTGGGCGACCGCAGCATGGCCGGGCTCGACGCGCCGTCCGCGTCTGACTGAGATTCCCGCGCCATCCCCGACGACGGCGCCACGAGGGCGCCGTTCGCCTTTCTAGAATCACCCTCTCCGGAGGACCCATGCTCGACATCACCCTGCTGCGCCGCGACCTCGCGAGCGTCGTCGCCCGTCTCGAAAAGCGCCGCGCGCCGCAACCCTTCCTCGACGTCGAGCGCTTCACCGCGCTCGAGGCCGAACGCAAGCGCATCCAGACCCGCACCGAGGACCTGCAGGCGCGGCGCAACCAGCTGTCCAAGCAGATCGGCCAGGCCAAGGGCCGCGGCGAGGACGCCTCGGCGCTGATGGCCGAGGTCGGCGGCATCGGCGACGAGCAGAAGGCCGGCGCCGAACGGCTGGAGGCGATCCAGGCCGAGCTGCAGCAGATGCTGATGTCGATCCCGAACCTGCCGCAGGACAGCGTGCCGGTCGGCGCCGACGAGAGCGGCAACGTCGAGCTGCGCCGCTGGGGCACGCCGCGCACGTTCGAGTTCACGCCCAAGGACCACGTCGACGTCGGCCAGCCGCTGGGCCTGGACTTCGACACCGGCGCCAGGCTCGCCGGTGCGCGTTTCACCTTCCTGCGCGGCCCGGCCGCACGCCTGCATCGTGCGCTCGCCCAGTTCATGCTGGACACGCAGACCCAGGAGCACGGCTACACCGAGTGCTGGACGCCGTACATCGTCAACCGCGAGGTGCTCGAAGGCACCGGCCAGCTGCCGAAGTTCAAGGAGGACATGTTCTGGGTGCTGCGTGGCGGCGACGAGGAGCAGCGCGAGCAGTACCTGATCTCCACGTCGGAGATCCCGCTGACGAACACCGTGCGCGAACAGATCCTCGACGCCGCGGCGCTGCCGATCAAGCTGACGGCGCACAGCCCCTGCTTCCGCTCGGAAGCCGGCAGCGCCGGGCGCGACACGCGCGGCATGATCCGCCAGCACCAGTTCGACAAGGTCGAGATGGTGCAGATCGTGCGTCCCGAAGACAGCGACGCGGCGCTCGAGCAGATGGTCGGCCATGCCGAGGCCATCCTGCAGAAGCTGGAGCTGCCGTACCGCGTGATCACGCTGTGCAGTGGCGACATGGGCTTCGGTTCGGCCAAGACCTACGACCTGGAGGTCTGGCTGCCGGCGCAGGGCACCTACCGCGAGATCAGCTCGTGCAGCAACTGCGAGGCCTTCCAGGCGCGGCGCATGCAGGCGCGTTTCCGCAACGCCCAAGGCAAGACCGAGTTCGTGCACACGCTCAACGGCTCGGGTCTGGCGGTCGGCCGCGCGCTCGTCGCGGTGCTGGAGAACCACCAGCAGGCCGACGGTTCGATCCGCGTGCCGGCGGCCTTGCGGCCGTATCTAGGCGGCGCCGAAATCCTGCGCTAGAATGCGCGGCTTCGCTGACCCCAGCGAGACCACGCGAATACCAGGAAAGGTGGCAGAGTGGTCGAATGCGCCGGACTCGAAATCCGGTTCACGGGTCCTCCCGTGACGAGGGTTCGAATCCCTCCCTTTCCGCCAGAACAGTCCCTCACCGCCCCCGGCCGTGAGGGATTTTTCTTTTCGGGCCCGTCCACATGATCCTCCGCGAACGCCCGGTCGGCCCGCGCCTGTTCTTCGTGCTGCGCGGCTCGATCCTGCACCGCATCCTGGTGCCGCTGGCCGGCACGACGCTGACGGCCGTCGTCGTCACGCTGCTGCACGGCGAACTGCTGCACCACAAGATCACCGTCACGACGATCCCGTTCTCGCTGATCGGCATCGCGCTGGCGATCTTCCTCGGCTTTCGCAACAGCGCCGCCTACGACCGCTACTGGGAGGCGCGCAAGCTCTGGGGCGACGTCGTGCACCGCAGCCGCAGCCTGGCGCGCCAGGCGCGCTGCCTGGTGCGCGGCGCGGTGCCGGCGCAGGCTTCGCTGGGGCTGGACGACCTGCGTGTGCGCATCGTCTGGCGCACCGTCGCGCTGGCGCACGCGCTGCGCCACCATCTGCGCGACACGAAGCCAGAGCCTGAACTCGCGCGTTTCCTGACGCCGGCCGAATGGGCCGGGCTGCAGGCCGCGTCCAACGGCCCCGAATACCTGCTGCAGCGTTTGGGCGACGACCTGCGCCGCGGCCTGGACGAGGGCGCGCTCGACTCCATCGTCGCCTGCGAGATGGACCAGACGCTGGCCGCGTTCGCCGCCGCCTTCGCCGGCTGCGAGCGCATCAAGGGCACGCCGATCCCGTTCGCCTACTCGCTGCTGCTGCACCGCACGGCCTACCTGTACTGTTTCCTGCTGCCCTTCGGCCTGATCGACGCGCTGGGCTTCGTCACGCCGCTGGTCGTGGCCTTTGTCGCCTACACCTTCTTCGGCCTGGACGCCGTCGGCGACGAGATCGAGAACCCGTTCGGACACGGCTACAACGACCTGCCGCTGGACGCGATCTGCCGCACGATCGAGATCGGCCTGCGCGAGAGCCTGGGCGACGAGGGCATCCCGCCGCCGCTGCAGCCGGTGGACTTCTGGCTGCGCTGAGCGCCATGAAAAACGGGCCCCGCGGGGCCCGTCGTCGTCAGCCGGTTCCAGCCGCCGCTCAGGCGGCGAGGTCGAAGCGGTCGAGGTTCATCACCTTGGTCCACGCCGCGGCGAAGTCCTGCACGAACTTGCCGGCGTTGTCGTCGCTGGCGTAGACCTCCAGCAGCGCGCGCAGCTCGGAGTTCGAGCCGAAGACCAGGTCGGCGCGTGTCGCCGTCCACTTCAGCGCGCCGCTGGCGCGGTCGCGGCCTTCGTAGACGCCGGCCTCGGCCGCCGGGCCCCACTTCGTGCCCATGTCGAGCAGGTTGACGAAGAAGTCGGTCGACAGCGTGCCCGGGCGCTCGGTCAGCTGGCCGTGCGTGCTGCGGCCGGTGTTGGCACCGAGCACCCGCAGGCCGCCGACGAGCACCGTCATCTCCGGCGCCGTCAGCGTCAGCAGCTGGGCGCGGTCGAGCAGAAGCTCCTCGGCCGGTGCCTGGCTGTCGGCACGCTGGTAGTTGCGGAAGCCGTCGGCGCGCGGCTCGAGCACCGCGAAGGACTCGACGTCGGTCTGCTCCTGGCGGGCGTCGGTGCGGCCCGGGGCGAAGGCCACCGTCACCGGATGTCCGGCGCGGCGCGCGGCTTCCTCGACGGCGGCACTGCCGGCGAGCACGATCAGGTCGGCCGCCGAGATGCGCTTGCCGCCGGTCTGCGCGGCGTTGAAACGCTCGCGCACGCCGTCCAGCACCGCCAGCACCCGCGCCAGCTCGGCCGGTTCGTTGACGTCCCAGTCCTTCTGCGGCGCCAGACGGATGCGCGCGCCGTTGGCGCCGCCGCGTTTGTCCGAACCGCGGAAGGTCGAGGCCGAGGCCCAGGCGGTCTTCACCAGCTCGGCGACCGTCAGCCCCGAGGCCAGCACCTCGGCCTTGAGCTGTTCGATGTCGGCGGCGTCGACCAGCGCGTGGTCGACCGCGGGCACCGGGTCCTGCCAGATCAGGTTTTCGGCCGGCACCTCCGGGCCCAGGTAACGCGAGCGCGGCCCCATGTCGCGGTGCGTCAGCTTGAACCAGGCGCGGGCGAAGGCGTCGGCGAAGAGTTCCGGGTTCTGGTGGAAGCGGCGCGAGATCGGCTCGTAGACCGGGTCGAAACGCAGCGACAGGTCGGCCGTCGTCATCATCGGCCGGTGCTTGCGGCTGGGGTCGTGGGCGTCGGGGATCAGGTGCTCGGGCTTCACGTCCTTGGCGAGCCACTGCCAGGCGCCGGCCGGGCTCTTGACCAGCTCCCACTCGTAGCCGAAGAGCATGTCGAAGTAGCCCATGTCCCAGCGTGTCGGGTGGGGCTTCCAGGCGCCTTCGATGCCGCTGGTCGTGGTGTGCACGCCCTTGCCGCTGCCGAAGGCGTTCTGCCAGCCCAGGCCCATCTGCTCGATCGACGCGGCCTCGGGTTCGGGGCCGACCAGCGCGGCGTCGCCGGCGCCGTGCGCCTTGCCGAAGGTGTGGCCGCCGGCCACGAGCGCGACGGTCTCCTCGTCGTTCATCGCCATGCGGGCGAAGGTCTCGCGCACGTCGCGGCCCGAGGCCACCGGGTCGGGCTTGCCGTCCGGGCCTTCGGGGTTCACGTAGATCAGGCCCATCTGCACCGCGGCCAGCGGGTTGGCGAGCTCACGCTCGCCGCTGTAGCGGCTGTTGGGCTTGTCGCTGGTGGCCAGCCACTCGGCCTCGGCGCCCCAGTTGACGTCTTCCTCGGGCTCCCAGATGTCCGGGCGGCCGCCGCCGAAGCCGAAGGTCTTGAAGCCCATCGACTCCAGCGCGACGTTGCCGGCCAGGATCATCAGGTCGGCCCAGCTCAGCTGGTTGCCGTACTTCTTCTTGATCGGCCAGAGCAGGCGGCGCGCCTTGTCCAGGTTGCCGTTGTCGGGCCAGCTGTTCAGCGGCGCGAAGCGCTGGTTGCCGCGCCCGCCGCCGCCACGGCCGTCGGCGGTGCGGTAGGTGCCGGCGCTGTGCCAGGCCATGCGGATCATCAGGCCGCCGTAGTGGCCCCAGTCGGCCGGCCACCAGTCCTGCGAGTCGGTCATCAGCACGCGCAGGTCGTGTTTGACGGCGGCGTAGTCGAGCTTGCGGAACTCGGCCGCGTAGTCGAAGCCGGCGCCCATCGGGTCGGACTTGGCCGAGTGCTGGTGCAGGATCTTCAGGTTCAGCCGCTTCGGCCACCAGTCGGTGTTGGACCGCATCTGGGCCGTGACACGGGCGCCGTGTTCGGCGTGGAAGGGGCAGCGGGCTTCGGTGGACATCGGCAATCTCCTCGAGTCAGGTCTGAACGACGAGCATCAATTTAGTCAATCGCGCGAGCCAATGTGATTGCATTAGGCTATCTTGTCGATCGACGCCCGGGCGCCGGACTGCGCCACCAGCACCGCCAGCGCCGCTGACGCCAGCCGCGCGGTGGCGCCGTCGGCGCGGCTGGTCAGCGCGATCGGCACCCGCGCGCCGAGCACGATGCCGCTGCCCACCGCGCCGCCCAGGTATTCCAGCTGCTTCGCGAGGATGTTGCCCGACACGAGGTCGGGCACCACGAGGATGTCGGGGTTGCCGGCCACCGGCGAGACGATGCCCTTGGTGCGCGCGGCCTCGGCCGAGATCGCGTTGTCGAAGGCCAGCGGGCCGTCGACGATGGCGCCGCGGATCTGGCCGCGGTCGGCCATCTTGCACAGCGCCGCGGCGTCCAGCGTGCAGGCCATCTTCGGGTTGACGCCTTCGACGGCCGCCAGCACCGCCACCTTGGGCAGGTCGACGCCGAGCACCAGCGCCAGGTCGATCGCGTTCTGCACGATGTGCGCCTTGTCGTCGAGCGTCGGCGTGATGTTCATCGCCGCGTCGGTGACGAGCAGCGGCTTGTGGTACGCCGGCGCGTCGAAGCGGAAGACGTGCGAGATGCGGCGCCCGGTGCGCAGCTCGGGGCGCGACAGCACGGCCTTCATCACCTCGTCGGTGTGCAGGCTGCCCTTCATCAGCGCCTGCACCGCGCCGTCGGCGGCCATCGCGGCGGCGCGTTCGGCGGCGGCGTGGCTGTGGCGCACGTCCTCGATCTCGACGCCGGCCAGGTCCAGCCCGGCGGCGTCGGCGGTGGCGATCAGGCGGTCGCGCGGCGCCACCAGCACCGGCGTGAACAGGCCGTGGCGGGCGGCATCGAGCGCGCCGCGCAGCGACTCGGCGTCGCAGGGGTGCACGACGGCGCAGCGCAGCCCGGCGTGGCGCGCGGCCTGCTCGATCAGCGCGCGCACGCCGGCGGCGGCGTCGAAGACGTGCCAGCGCAGCCCGGTGGCCTTGCGCACCCGCTCCTTGTGGCGCGGCGCCTCGACGACGGCCTGCCCGTCCATCAGCAGCGTGCCGTCCTGGCGGCGCACGCTGCAGTCCAGCGTCACGCGGCCGCTGGCGGCGTCCTTGGCGCACACGGCGACCCGCACCTCCAGCACGTCGCCGGCGCGCGCCGTGGCGTGGAAGTCCATGCGCTGCGAGACGTAGCGTGTGCCCGGGCCGGGGAAGACGGTGCCGAGCACGGTCGACACCAGCGCGCCGCTCCACATGCCGTGCGCGGTGCGGCCGGCCAGGCCTTCCTCGCGCGCGAAGCGGTCGTCCAGGTGGGTGGGGTTCAGGTCGCCGGAGATCGCGGCGAAGCCGGCGATGTCGGCGTCGGTCAGGGCGCGGCGCATCGTCGCGCTGCGGCCGACGGCGAGTTCGTCGAAGGTGCTGTTCTCCAGCCACTCGTCGCGCAGGTCGATGTCCATCTGCCGTCCGACCGCGGCCGTGACGGGGCCGCCGGGAGCGAAGACTAACGCTGCCAGGCCATCACGGGGATCCAGGATCGCAACCGGCGGCCGTCGTGCACCCGTCGGTCCAGCCGCTGCGCCAGGCGCCAGGTCGTGTAGGGCAGGGCCGCGCGCAGGCGCAGGATCGCCATCGCGTCGTCGGCGGCCTCGGACACGATGACGATCTCGATCTCGACCTCCGTGTCGGCCCAGCGTCCCAGCAGGGCGTGAAGTTCATCGATGGTGCATTGGGTGCGCAGGCCGAAGACGACGATGCGCCATTCGGCGGGCACGAAAAAGGCATTCATGGCAAACCTGGCGTGCGTCCAGTGCACGCCGATGACCGAGCGTAGCGCGGGGCGCGCTGCCGTGCCGGATACCCGCCGGGGGGCGTCGTGCAATTGCACGCCGGGCTGGCGCTTGATCTGCCGCAACCTTGATCTGGTGGCGGGACGCCCGAACCGGGGGCAGGGACACTGCGCCCCCGCCGTGCGGCCAGGCCCCGGCTTCACCCTCGCGCTCCACGCGCTCCCAACCGCATCGATTTCCCGAGGAGTCGACCGACCCGATCATGTCCGAACAAGCCATCGTCCTCCATCCGCGAGCCGGCACCGCCGCCACCGACTCCCAGCCGGCCATCGTCGGCCAGCGTGTCGAGCTGCAGCTGCTGACCACGCTGCGCTGCAACCTGAAGTGCAGCTACTGCTCGATCGCCGAAGGCGACGTGCGCGAGTCGCAGGGCCACGTGGCCTACACGATGGACCAGCTCGACGCGTTCATCGCCCAGCAGCTCGCCGGCAAGGAGGTCTACGTCACGTTCTACGGCGGCGAGCCGACGCTGAACCGGCCGTTCATCGAGGCCGTGATGCAGCGCCACCCGCTGTTCCGCTTCCAGCTGCAGACCAACGGCACGCTGCTCGACGACCTCAGCCACCACGTGCTGCAGCGCCTGTCGAACGTGCTCGTGTCGATCGACGGCGGCCAGGAGGTGACCGACGGCTACCGCGGCAAGGGCATCTACAAGCAGATCCTGCGCAACGTCGGCGTCGTGCGCGACAGCCTGGGCGGCACGCTGACGGCCCGCGTGACCTGGTCCGACGAGACCATCAGCTTCGACGAGCTGGACCAACTGACGAAGGCCTTCGACTACGTCTACTTCCAGTTCGTCGCCGGCGACGCCTATGCCGGCCAGTCGGTCGAGCGCCGCAAGGCGGTGCTGACGCAGCTCGTCGAGCGTTTCTTCGCCGACAGCGACCGCGTCTACCCCTTCATCCCGCTGATGGGCGCGGTGCGCAACAAGCTGTTCCCGTCGCGCGCCGTCGAGCAGTGCGGCGGCGGCACGGCCTGCCGCGTGTCGACGCACATCCTCAACGTGATGCCCGACGGCCGCATCTTCGCCTGCCCGGACCTGATGCACCTGCCGGAGATGCAGACCGGCGACGTCGTCGGCAACTGGCTGCGCCGCAGCCCGCTGCAGCCCGACCCGAAGATGCCCTGCACGAGCTGCGAGGCGCAGAGCTGGTGCCGCGGCAACTGCATGAAGAACCTGTACCTCGGCTACGTGCGCGAGGACGGCGACTGGCGCAGCAAGGTCACCGACCCGATCTGCGAGCTGGTGCGCCACCTCGGCCGCGAGATCGACCGCCACGACGTCACGGGCTGGTTCGAGCAGCTGCCGCTGCCGCAGCGCCGCGTGCTGCTGGACTGCGAGGTCTACCAGTACGTCGAAGTCATGCCCTGACGGGCCGGCCCGCGCTGCAGAAAAAGAAAGCCGGTCGAGGCATCGGAGGCACCTCGACCGGCGAAGTCCGCCGCGCGGGTGCGCGGCGCCGTCAGAACCCGTCCCGGACGACGGCAGGGCGCAGGCGCCGGGGCGCGTGCGGTGCTGGGCCGGTGTCGAGGTGCCGACAGCGGCAACCTCGATGCAGTGATATTAATGATATTTGTGCTGCGTGAAAAGTGCTGTTTTCACGCTGGCGCACCGGGCGAAGCCTGGTTCCGTGCGGCGGCAACGAAAAAGGGCCCCGAAGGGCCCCTGGTGATGCCGCGGCCGCGGCGGGCGCGTGCTCAGGCGGCGGGCGCCGCCTCGGCGGCCTTCGCCGGGCGTGCGCGGCGCGGCTTCTTCGCCGGCGCCGCCTCGACCACCGCCGCCACTTCGGCGACCGCCTTGCGCACCCGGCGTGCCGCCGGCTTCACCGCCTCGGCGACGGCCTTCGTGCGCTTCTTGCCGACCGCCGCACGCGTCGCCTTGCGCGCCTTGGGCGTTCCGGCCGCGTCGGCCAGGCGCTCGGCGCCGCGCACCACGGTCGTCGACAGCTTCAGCGCGATCTTCGCGCCGGGCAGCGTCATCTTGGCCGCGGTGTGCAGGCCGTTGGCCAGCACCGTGTTGTCGACGCCGGCGGCCAGATCGGCCATCTTCGCGACCTGCGCGGCGGCGGTGTCGCCACCGAGGTCAACGAGCTTGACGGCGCGGTCGGCGACCTCGTCGATGCCCTTGTCGACCGTGCCGGCGACGGTGCCGCGCAACGCGTTCATCTTGTCGGTGGTGCGCGGCGCGATGCGGGCGGTGCGGGTGTAGACGCCCTTCTCGATCACGCCATCGACCAGGCCGACGAGGCGGTGGCCGCCGAAGCGGTAGGCCGCGACCGTCTTCTCGGCCGCGGCGCGGTAGTTCTCGATCGTCTTCAGCGTGACGCTGGCGAGGTCTTGAGTGGACATGTGCTGCCTCCGTGGATGGTGAATGGGCTTTGCCGACACCACCCAGTCTCGGCCTTGCGCCTAGAGAGCGCTCCCCAGGACGGCGGTCTTTCCTAGAGAGCGCTCTCCAGAGCGGGGGCGCGTCAGTGCGCCATCAGCACCGGCAGCGTCATCGAGCGCAGCACCGTGCGCGTGACGCCGCCCAGCACCAGCTCGCGCGCCCGGCTGTGGCCGTAGCAGCCCATCACCAGCAGGTCGGCGTCGGTGTCGGCGGCCACCGACAGCAGTGCCTCGCCGATGCCGGTGCCGGCCAGGCCGTGGCTGCGGATCGGCGCGGTGACGCCGCTGGCGCGCAGCCAGCGCTCGAGCGCCGCGACGCCGGTGCGCTCGTCGTCGCGCCGCGCCAGCGTGCAGGCGACGTGCACCTCCTCGGCCGCCAGCAGCCAGGGCCGGGCGGCGGCCACCGCACGCGCGGCCTCGGGCGTGGGTTTCCAGGCGATCAGCACGCGGCGCACCGGCGCGCCGAACTCGCCCTGCGCCGGCAGCACCAGCGCCGGCTTGCCGCTGTCGTGCACCAGCGTCGCGACCAGGCCGCGCGGCACCGGGCCGGCCTCGCGGTCGTCGGGGTCGTGCTGGCCGAGCACCAGCAGGTCGGCGAACAGCGCGTGCTCGACGACCGCGACCTCCAGCGTGTCGTGGCGGATCTCGAACCACTGCATCGGCACGCCGGAAACCGCTTCACGCTCGAACATCTCGCGCGCACGGGCGCGCAGCTGGCGGTCGGTCTCCTCGAGCAGCGAGGCGGCGGCATAGGCGCCTTCGGCCGCGGCGAAGGGCACGGCGACGATGGCCGGCAGCACCGCGAAGACCGCGGTCAGCTGGGCGCCGTGCTGGCGTGCGAGGCGGTGGGCCAGCGCGAGGCGGGTCGCCGAGCGCGGCGAGGCGTCGAGGTGGACGAGGATGCTCTTCATGGTGCGCTCCTGGCCCGGGTGGCGCCTGCCGCCCGCCCGGGCAGCGGGTGGGGGTGTCGCGGCCATGCTCCGCCGCGTGGCGGCGGGTGTCAAGGCGCCCGCTCAACCCGCGGGCGAACGTCCTCAGCCGCGCGGGACGCCCGGGTGGGCGTGGCGGCGCCAGGAGCGCTCGGCGGCGGGGCGCATGCCGGCGTCGGCGTCACCGTGCTCGGCGGCGGGCGGGCCGGCGTGGCGCCGCGGCCAGGCCAGCTGCGGCACCGGCGGCGCGGCGGGTTCGGGGTCGAACGGGTCGGTGACTCGGAGGGCGCACATCGGCTGCTCGGCGGCGGCGTGGCGACGGGCCACGGTGCCGGGCGCGATCCTCGCGAGCCGGTCGTCCGGCCGGGTTGACCGGCGGCAAGCGACGGCGTCGCAGGCGTCTCGTGGCCGCCGTCCGTGTCGGCTATGTCACGGGCGCGGCCAGCAGCGCGGGCCAGTCCGGCGCCTGGTCCGGCGTCACGCGCAGCGCCGCGGCGGCTTCGGCGGCGTCCAGCGGGTCGCCGGATCGCTGCTGCGCGGCGAGCACCGCCAGGTCGGCGTCCGAGGCGTCGTCGCCGCGCTGCCCGCGGGCGGCGACGCGGGCGCGCAGCGTCGCGTCGTCGGCGGCGAAGTCCAGCAGCACGAAGCGCGCGCCGCGTGCGGCGGCGAAGCGGCGTGCCGCGTCGCGGGCCGCACGGTGCAGGAAGGTCGCGTCGAGCACCACGACGAAGCCGCCGTCGAGCACCGCCCCGGCGGCGTCGAGCAGCCGGGCGTAGGTGGCGCTGCCGGCCTCGGCGCCGTACAGCCGCGTCTTCAGCGCGGCGTCGGGCCGCTCCAGCGGCTGCAGGCCGAACAGCCGCTTGCGCTCGACGTCGGCGCGCACGCGCAGCGCGCCTTCGCCCTCGACCAGCGGCTGGGTCAGCGTGGTCTTGCCGCTGCCCGACACGCCGTGCGTGACGAGCAGCACCGGCGCCGGCGCACGCGTGGCCTGCAGCGCCAGCGCGATGTAGCGCCGGGCCTCGGCCGCGGCGTCGGCCGGTGCACCCGGCTGCGCGGCGCGCAGCGCGGCGACCTTGGCGCGCACCAGCGCGCGGTGCACGAGGTAGTAGCGCAGCACGCGCGCCGCGTCGTAGTCGCCGCAGGCGGCCATCCAGCCGTCGACGAAGCGGTGGGCCAGCGCCGGCAGGCCGTGCGCGTGCAGGTCCATCGCCATGAAGGCCACCTCGCTGGCCACGTCGATCCAGCGGAAGTCCTCGTTGAACTCGATGCAGTCGAAGACCGTCGTGCGGCCGTCGATCTCGACGACGTTGCCCAGGTGCAGGTCGCCGTGGCACTCGCGCACGCGGCCGGCGGCCAGGCGCGCAGCGAACACCGGCTGCAGCCGCGCGAACTGCCGCGTCTGCCAGGCGCGCAGCTCGCCCAGCGCGGCAGTGGCCGGCGCCGCGGCCGCCAGCGTGTCGAGCACGTCCAGGCTGTCCACCAGCGGCGCGCGCACGCGCTCGGGGTGGCCGAACTCGCCGTCGGCGGGCGCGACGGCGGCGCCGGCGTGGAACCGCG
The DNA here is from genome assembly GCF_000190375.1 of Rubrivivax benzoatilyticus JA2 = ATCC BAA-35. Taxonomy (GTDB): domain Bacteria; phylum Pseudomonadota; class Gammaproteobacteria; order Burkholderiales; family Burkholderiaceae_C; genus Rubrivivax; species Rubrivivax benzoatilyticus. Next base: position 48,191 of record NZ_AEWG01000158.1, on the reverse strand, counting down.
CCAGCACCGCCACCAGCGCGTCCACCTGCGCCGCGCCCAGCGCGCCGCGTGCGGCCAGGCGGTCCCAGAGCCCGTCCTGGGCGAAGGCACGCATGCGCAGCGCCCAGTCCAGCGCCTCGCCGTCGCCGCCCAGGCGCGGCGCCTCGGGCGTGCCGGTCACGGCGACGACGTCCAGGTACAGCTCGGGCGCCAGGCGCCGGTTCAGCGCCAGCTCGGCGTCGCAGAAGCGGCGGCGGCGCTCGCGTGTCGTGTAGTCGAGGAATCCCGGCGCGATCGGCTTCTTGAACTTCCAGGCGTGCTCGGCGCTGACGAGCACGCGCGAGACATGGGTCTCGAAGGCCTGCACCGGGCCCTGCGCCGCCAGCGCCTGGGCCAGCCGCGCGACGAGGCGCGCCTGGGCCGGATCGTCGAGTTCGGCAGCCGCCATCATCGACGCGCGGCGCGCTGCTCGACGAGTTCGGCGGCCATCTGCGCGCCCAGCGCCGCCGGACGCACGCGCTCCAGCGTCGCGCCGCTGAGATCGAACTGGCGCTCGACGGTGTGGCGCGGCGCCCCGATGCGCGGCCGGCCGTCGGCGGCCTGCAGCAGCGGGTACTCGCGCAGCCGGGCGACCAGCGCGCCGGCCTCGGTGTCGGCGAAGACCGTGGTCTCGACGATGCGCACGCAGCCGGCGTCCTCGGCCCGGGCGATCACCGCGCGCACGGTGGTGGCCGGGTCGTCGGCGGCCACACGCGCGACCAGCGGCAGCGCCGTCTCGCCGCGCTCGCCCAGCACCTGCGCGACACGCTGGTTGAACGCCAGGTTGATGCCGTCCCACTGGCGCGCGGCCTCGGTGTCGGCGGCGTCGACGTGGCGGCCCTGGCCGAAGACCAGCGTGCAGTCGGCCGCCGCGGGCCGGGGCAGGGCGGCGGTGCAGGCCAGGACGAGCAGGGGCAGCAGCGGACGGTGCGGGTGCGGCACGGCGGCGAAGGCGGGCGGATGCGGTCATGCTAGCGCCGCAGACACGTTTCTTTGCGTGCCCGTGCGGCGCCGCGGTCAACGGCGCCGGTGGGCGCCGCATTGAAACGCAGGCGGCATCCGCCGCCGTGCCACCCGAGGAGTGCCCCGATGAACAGGTTCGTGTCCGTGCTCGCGCTGGCTGCCGCCGCGTCGCTGTCGGTCCCGGCGTTGGCCCAGCCGGCCGGCGGCGAGCGCCGCGAGGCGATGAAGGAGCGCTGGGAGTCGATGTCGCCCGAGCAGCAGGCGCGGGCCCGCGAGAAGCTGCGTGATCGCTGGCAGCAGATGAGCCCCGAGGAACGTGCCGCGGCGAAGAAGCGCCTGGCCGAGCGCCGTGGCGGCGCGCGTGCGGCGCCGCCCGCCTCGGCGCCCGCCGGCTCCTGACCCCGCCCGCGGCCCGGGCGCCGCGGGCCGCGGGCTTGCGGCGTCTTCGAGCGCAGGCAAAATGCCCCGCTTCATGACGCGCCTGCCGACACGCCTTGCCACCTGCCTCGTCGGCCTTGCCGTCGCCGGGTGCGCCACGCGTTCCGTCGACGTGCGGCCGCAGCCGGTGGACCCGGCCGACTTCGCCGCCTGGGACTGCGTGCGCCTGGCCGACGAGAGCGACGCCGTGCAGCAGCGTGCCGCCGATGTCGCCTATGCCGTCGACGACATCGCCGGGCGCAACATCGTCGCGCTGGGCGTCGGCGTCAGCATCTTCTGGCCGGCGCTGTTCGCGCTGCGCCCCAATGGCCACGAGGCCGGCGAGCTGGCGCAGCTCCAGGGGCGCTACGAGGCGATGAAGACCGCGGCGCATCGCCAGGGCTGCGCGCACACCGACGAGCTGCCGCCCGAGCGCCTGGCGGCGCTGCCGATCGCTTCCGGCGACCGCCTCGTCTACGAGGAGCGCACCAGCGCCCGCGGGGCTTCCGGCGAGTGGGCGCTGCAGGTGATGTCGCTGCGCCGCGACGTCTTCGAGTTCCGCGTCAGCCAGACCGGCCCGTCGCGGCCCTGGCGCCAGGACCCGCTGGGCAACGTCGTCGCCGCGCCGGCCGGCGAGCTCGCGTGGCAGCGCCTGTTCCGCCGCGACATCGCGCTCGGCGACGTGCTCGCCGGCGAGCTGCGCATCTCCGGCGACCCGTATGCCCGCGCGCTGGTGCGCGGTCAGGTCGTGGCCACCGGACGGCAGACCATCGCCGGCCGCGCTTTCGACGTCGCCGTCGTCGAGCTCTTCGGCGACGCGCAGAACGGCGAGTTCAGCTCGCGCCTGGAAGGCGCCATCGTCGTCGACCGCAGCAGCGGCCTGCTGGTGCGCCTGGACCTGCGCAGCGCGACGCCGGGCTTCCGCCTCGAACGCCGCCTCGTGCGCGTGCAGCCGGCCACGCCCTGAGCGGCCGGCGCCGCCGGAGGCGGCGACAAGCTTCTTTACCCGCCCGGCACCGCGCCGACACGGGGCCCCGGCACAGTGGATCCCATGCCGTCATCCACTCTGCCGAAAGCTGCCGCGATGAAGCCCACCTCCCGTTTCCCGCTCCCGAGCGCCCTGCGAACCCTGGCCTGCGCCGCGCTGCTCGGCGCCGGCATCGCCGCCGTCGCCGCGCCGCCCGGCGGTGCCCATCCGGTGTCGATGGCCGGCGGCCCGATGGGCGGGCCCGGCATGGACCGCGCCGGCGGCCTGCCCTGGCTCGGCCACCCGGCGATGCTGCAGCGCCTGCTCGACGAGGTCGACGCGACCACCGCGCAGCGCCGCCAGATCCGCGAGATCGTCGGCTCGGCGCAGGACGACCTGTCGCGCCAGCGCGCCGACGCCCGCCGCCTGGGCGAGCAGTTCGCGGAACTTTTCGTCCAGCCGACGGTCGATCCGAAAGCCGTCGAGGCGCTGCGCCAGAAGATGCTGGCCCTGCATGACCAGTCCAGCCAGCGTTCGACGCAGGCCATGCTCGAGGTCAGCCGCGTGCTGAGCGTCGAGCAGCGCCAGCAGATCGCCGACACGATGAAGGAACGCCGCGAGGCGATGGACAACCGCCGCGGCCGCAGCGATCCGCCGCGGCGCTGACAGCCCTTCCTGCCATCGTTATCCTTTTCCTCCTGTGGCTTTGACATGAAGCCTTCGCCCCGCGGCCTCGGCCCCGGGGCTCTTTTCGTTCGAGAACGCCCCGTGACGAGCCGACTGCTGCTGATCGACGACGACTCCCGCCTGACCACGATGGTCGGCGACTACCTGCGCCGCAACGGTTTCGAGGTCGACACCGCCGGCTCGCTGGCCGCCGGGCGCGAACAGCTGCGCCATCGCGCCTACGACGCGCTGCTGCTGGACCTGATGCTGCCCGACGGCGACGGCCTGGATCTCACGCGCGAGCTGCGTTCGGACGCGCGCACGCGCCGCCTGCCGCTGCTGATGCTGACCGCGCGCGGCGAGCCGATGGACCGCATCGTCGGCCTGGAGCTCGGCGCCGACGACTACCTGCCCAAGCCCTTCGAGCCGCGCGAGCTGCTGGCGCGCGTGAAGGCGCTGCTGCGCCGCGCCGCGCCCGAGCCCGCCGGCGACGAGGTGCTGCGCTTCGGCCGCCTGGAGGTCGACCTCGGCGCGCGCCAGGCCCGCCTGGACGGCCAGCCCTGCGACCTGACCAGCCACCAGTTCGACCTGCTCGTCGTGCTGGCGCAGAGCCCGGGGCGCGTGCTGTCGCGCGACCAGATCATGGACGCGCTGAAGGGCCATCCGCTGGAGGCCTTCGACCGCAGCATCGACGTGCACATCTCGCGCATCCGTGCGGTCATCGAGGACGACCCGAAGAACCCGAAACGCGTGCTGACGGTGCGCGGCGCGGGCTACGTCTTCGCCAAGAAGCAGGACGCCGAATGAGCGCCGCGACGGGCGGGCGGCGCTGACATGCGCTCGCTCTACATCCGCATCTACCTGACGGTGGTGGCGGCGCTGGCGCTGTTCGCGCTGGTGTCGGTCTGGCTGCTGCAGAGCCATCTCGAGCAGGAGCGTGCGCGGGCCCAGAGCACGCTGCAGGAGCGTGTGGCCGCGTGGGGCGAGCTGCTGCAGCGCTCGCTGCCGCGTGCCGACGCGCCGGCCGAGGTGCAGGCCGAGGCGCTGCGCGAGTGGTCCGAGCGCCTGCGCCTGCCGATGGCGCTGGACGACGCGCGCGGCCGGCGCCTCGGTGCCTCCGACTCCTTCGTGCGCCGCCAGGGCGGCGGCCCCGGTGCCGGGCGCGCCTACCCGATCCGTCTGGACGACGGCCGCACGCTGTGGGTGCTGCGCCCGCAGCTGATGCGTGGCGCGCTGCCGCGGCCCGACGGCGACCCCGGCGCGGCCGGCGATCCGGGCGAGCCCGGCGGTCCCGGAGGCCCCGGCGATGCCGGCCCGGGGCGCGAGGGCCCGCGTTTCGGCGGCCTGCAGCCGCGCAGCCCCTGGCTGCCGCCGGGGCCGGCTTTCGACGGCCTGGGGCTGGCGGCGCTGCTGGTCGTGCTGTTCGCCGCGGTGGCCGCCGGCGCCTACCCGGTGGTGCGCCGGCTGACGCGGCGGCTGGAGGCGCTCAAGCGTGGTGTCGAGGCCTTCGGTGCCGGCCACCTGCAGCAGCGTGTCGCCGAGGACGGGCGTGACGAGGTCGCGGCGCTGGGGGCCAGCTTCAACCGCGCCGCGTCGCGCATCGAGGCGCTGCTGCGTTCGCACCAGAGCCTGCTGGCCAACGCCAGCCACGAGCTGCGCTCGCCGCTGGCGCGGCTGAAGATGGCGGTGTCGATGGCCGACGAGGCCACGCCCGAGCAGCGCGAGGCGCTGCGCCGCGAGATCGACACCAACATCGCCGAGCTCGACGCGCTGGTCGAGGAGGTGCTGCTGGCCAGCCGCCTGGACGCCGCGATGACCGTCGACCGCCGCGACCCGGTGGACCTGCTGGCGGTCGCCGCCGAGGAGGCCGCACGCGTGCAGGCCGCGGCGCATGGCGAGGACCTGCGCGTGGCCGGCGACGAGCGCCTGATCCGCCGCGCCGTGCGCAACCTGTTGGAGAACGCCCGCCGCTACGGCGGCGACGAGGTCGAGGCCCAGGTCGTGTCGGTCGGCACGCAGGCCGAGCTGCGCGTCGCCGACCGCGGCCCCGGCGTGCCCGAGGCCTACCGCGAGCGCATCTTCGAGCCCTTCTTCCGCCTGCCCGGCCATGCCGAACGCGAGGGCGGCGTCGGCCTCGGGCTGGCGCTGGTGCGGCAGATCGCCGAGCGCCACGGCGGCAGCGTGCGCTGCACGCCGCGCGACGGCGGCGGCAGCTGCTTCACGCTGTCGCTGCCGCTGTCGGCCTGACTCAGGCCGCCGCGCGGCGCTGCCGGTGCAGCGTCCGGGCGAGGAAGGCCGACAGCGCCGCGGCGGTGAGCACCAGCCCCGCCGTCGACGCGACCCAGAAGCCGGGCGCGCCGTGCAGCGCCGGCGGCACCACGCCCAGCGGGTCGAAGGCCAGCAGGTAGCCGCCACCCAGCCCGACGCCCCACAGCGCCGTGGCGTTGATGACCAGCGGCACGGTGGCGATGCGCCAGGCGCGCAGCACGAAGGCGGCCACGGTCTGCGTCGCGTCGGCGATGTGGAACAGCGCGACGAAGGCCAGCAGCGGCAGCGCCGCGGCCACCACCGCGAGGTCGCGCGTGTACAGGCCGATGACCGGCTCGCGCAGCAGGTACAGCGCGCCGCCGTTGAACACCGCCAGCCCGGCGCCGATGATCACGCCGTGCCAGCCCAGCCGGCGCGCCGCCGGCAGGTCGCGCGCGCCGATGCGCTGCGCGACCAGCGTCGAGGCGCCGTTGGCGATGGCCAGCGGCAGCATGAACAGCAGCGACACCAGGTTGGCCGCGATCTGGTGCCCGGCCACCGGCGTCTCGCCCAGGCGGGCGATGAAGATCGCCATGAAGGTGAAGCCCGAGACCTCGACCAGCACCGCCGCGCCCGACGGCAGGCCCAGGCGCAGCTGGGCGCCGATCGCCGGCCGGTCGGGCGTGTCCAGCCCGCGCCCGCGCAGGCGGAACGCGGCGTAGAACGGGTCGCGGCGCAGCAGCACGAAGGCGGCGACGGTCTGCAGCCACATCGCCACCGCGGTGGCGATGCCGCAGCCCAACACCCCCATCGACGGCAGGCCGAGCGCCGGCACGCCGAACACCAGCGCCGTCGACAGCGGGACCTTGAAGGCCAGCGCGCCGAGCTGCAGCGCCATCACCGCCTTGGGCCGCGACACCGCGACGTTGAACGCGCGGTAGGCGGTGAACAGCAGCGAGGCCGGCAGCGCCACCGCCAGCGCCGCGAGGTAGCCGCGCACCTTGTCGGCCTGCTCGGGTGTCGCCTGGGCCAGCGCCAGGAACGGCGTCGGGAACAGCAGCAGCGCGCAGCCGACGGCCGAGAAGGCGAGCGCGATCCACACCGCCTGGTGCAGCTGGCGCCCGGCGTCGGCCGGGCGGCCGGCACCGAAGAGCTGGCCGACGATCGGCGCCAGCGCCATCACCACGCCCATGAAGCCGACGAAGGTCGTGACGTAGGCGGCGCTGCCGACGGCCAGCGCCGCCAGGTCGGCGGCCGAGTGGCGCGCGACGAGCACGGTGTCGACGGTGCTGAAGGCCAGCACCGAGAGCTGGCCGACGAACACCGGCCAGGCCAGCGGGGCGATGCGCCGGGCGCTGTCGGCCAGGCGCGCGGCGCGGCCCGGCGGCGGCGCGGGGAAGGGCTCCGGCAGCGCCTCGTCGCGCCCGGCCACGCTCAAGTCGTCCCCCGCGCGGCGCGCTCGGCATAACGGTTGAAGCGCCAGGCCGTGCCGTCGGCGGTGATGCGGCGCCAGACGGCGCGTTTCTCGGCCGGGGTCATCACGGTCCAGTGCTGGACCTCGTCGAAGGTCCGGCCGCAGCCTTTGCAGACCGCGTCGCCCTGCGTCGTCGAGCAGATCGCGATGCACGGCGCATCGGGCGTGCTGGCGTACCAGGCCAGCCAGGCGGCGCGCGCCGCCAGCGGCAGCGCATCTTCGTCGACCGTGCTGCGGCGTTCGCGCACCAGCGGCGCGTAGACCTCGGCCAGCGCCCGCACCTCGGCGCAGGCGGTCACGCCGTCGGGCGAGGGGGAACGCTCGCGCCACCAGTTGATGGCGGCTTCGAGGTCGTCGAGATGCAGGTCGGCCATGCGGGCGGGTTCGGGCAACCCGCCATTGTCCGATGCCGGCCCCGGCCTTGGGTGGCCGGGGGCGCTCAGCGGCCGCGGGCTGCGGTGATCGCCGCCGAAGCCGCCAGTTCGGCGTTCAGCGCGTCTTCCAGCGGCGAGCGGCACAGCCCCGCGTGCTCGTAATGCAGGTTCTCGTACAGCTCGGCGGTCGCCGGGGCGATGGCCAGCAGCGCCGGCAGGGCCTCGTCGCCTTCGGCTTCGGCGAGCAGCTCGCGGACCTGCTGCACGACGCCGCGGTACTGCCCGGCGCTGGCCGAACGCGGCTGGCGTTCCAGGCGTTCGAGCAGCGCGGCCATCGCGGCCAGCGTGTGCAGCCGGGCGGGGAGACGGACGGTTTCGGTGGGCATGTTCCGAAGCTGGGGCGTGCGCCGCCGAATTCAAGCCCGCCGCCGTGGCAGCACCCCGGTGGCCAGCGCCGTGCCCAGCAGCACGACGGCGCAACCGGCCACCGTCGCCCCCGACAGGCGCTCGCCGAGCAGCAGCCAGCCCCACAGCACCGCGAACGCCGGCACCAGGAAGGTCACCGACACCGCGTTCGCCGGCCCGGCATGCGCGACGAGGCGGAAGAACAGCCAGTAGGCGAAGCCGGTGCAGGCGAAGGCCAGCACCGCGGCGCCGCCCCAGGCCGCGGCGCCCGGCATCTGCGCCGGCCACCACCACAGCGCCGGGCCCAGCGTGAACACCGCCGCGGCGAGCTGGCTGCCGCCGGCCACCGCCATCGGCGGCACGCCGCCCAGGCGCTTCTTGGTGTAGCTGGCGGCGATGCCGTAACACAGTGTCGCCACCAGGCACAGCACGATGCCGGCGGCCGCGCTGACGCCGTGTTCGCCGGGTTTGAAACTCGCGTTGTGCAGGCCGACGGCCAGCACGCCGGCAAAACCGATCGCCAGCCCCAGCAGGCGCGGCCGGGTCGGCCGGTCGCCGAGCCAGGCCCAGGCGATCAGCGCCGCCCAGAGTGGCGTCGTGGCGTTGAAGATCGACGACAGCCCGGCGCTGAGCACCAGCGCCGCGACCATGTAGCAGGCGAAGGGCAGCGCCGAGTTCAGCAGCCCGACGACGGCGATCGGCCGCCAGTGGCGGGCCAGCGCCGCACCTTCTCCGCGCAGCAGCACCAGCGGCAGCAGCATCAGCGCCGCGCCGGCGACACGCACGAAGACCAGCGCCGCCGGGCCGAAGTCGGCCGCGCCCAGGCGCATGAAGAGAAACGAGCCGCCCCACAGCGACGCGAGCACGAAGAGCTCGGCGAGGTCGCGCCGCGTCACCGTGCGGCCCCGCGCTCCAGCGCCAGCAGGGCCTGCTTGCGCTCCAGCCCGCCGGCGTAGCCGGTCAGGGCACCGCTGCCGCCGACGACGCGGTGGCAGGGCACGACGATCGACAGCGGGTTGCGGCCGACCGCCGCGCCGACGGCGCGCACCGCGCTGGGCCGGCCGATGCGGCGCGCGATCTCGCCGTAGCTCGTCGTCGTGCCGGCGGCGATGGCGCGCAGCTGGTCCCAGACGGCGTGCTGGAACGGCGTGCCTTCGGCGTCCAGCGGCACCGTGAAGCCGGCGCCGTCGCCACGGAAGTAGGCCGCCAGCTCGGCCGCCGCCCGGGCGATCAGCGGATGCGCCGGGTCGACGGGCAGGTCCAGCGCGCCGGGGTGGTGGCGCTGGGCGTCGAACCAGAGGCCGGCCAGGCCGCTGGCGCTGGCGGCCAGCGTCACCGGGCCCAGCGGCGTGTCCAGGCGCGACTGCGCCTGGAGTCGGGGGTGTCTCATCGGGTGTCTCCAGGGCGCCAGAGCGCCATCGCGGCATAGGCGCGCCAGGGCCGCCAGGCCTCGGCCGCGCGTTCGTGTTCACGCGCGTCGCGGCTGCCCAGCGCGGCGGCGAGGCCGGCGTCGCCGGCGGGCCAGGCATCGGGCCAGCCGAGCACACGCAGCGCGACGAGCTGCACGGTCCAGGGGCCGAAGCCGGGCAGGGCGGCCAGCGTGGCCAGCGTCGGCGCCAGCGGCGCGCCGCGTTCGAGCTTCAGCGAACCGTCGGCCACCGCCGCGGCCAGCGCCTGCAGCGCCCGCACACGCTGGCGCACGAGGCCCAGGCGGCCGAGTTCGTCGGGGTCGGCGGCGGCCAGCGTCGCGGCGTCGGGGAAGGCGTGCGTCAGCGCGGTGAACGGCGTCGGCACCGGGCGGCCGTAGCGCCGCACTAGGCGTGCCGCCAGCGTGCCGGCGGCGGCCACCGTGACCTGCTGGCCGAGCACGATGCGCACCGCGGTCTCGAAGCCGTCGAAGGCGCCGGGCAGGCGCTGGCCCTCGGCCGCCAGGCCGGCGGCGGCCAGTGCCGCGGCGATCGGCGCCGGGTCGGCGTCCAGGTCCAGCGCCTCGCGCACGCGGCGCAGCACGGCGCCCAGCACCGGGGCCAAGGCCGGCGCGGCGCGCAGATGGACCTCGTGGCGCTCGGGCACGAAACGCGCCTCGATCCAGCCGTCGAGCACCGAGCCGCGCTGCGGCCAGGCCAGCGTGCGCCGCCAGGCCAGGCCCTCGACCTGCTCGACCCCGGCCAGCGCGCGGCGCGCGGCAAAACCGAGCATCGCCTCGACGTCGTAGGGCGGCCGCCAGGCCAGGCGCAGCACCGGCTCGGCCGGGGTCTCGCCGCGCGCGCGGCGCAGCGCCGTCGGCGCCAGGCGGTAGCGTTCCAGGAAGGCGGCGTTGAAACGCCGCAGGCTCTCGAAGCCGCTGGCCAGCGCGACCTGGGCCACCGGCATCGTCGTGTCGGTCAAGAGCTGCTTGGCCAGCAGCAGGCGCTGGGTGGCGAGGTACTCCCGCGGCGCGACGCCGTGCGCGGCGGCGAAGATGCGGCGCAGATGGCGCTCGCCGACACCCAGGCGTGCGGCCAGCGCCGGCAGCACGACCGGCTCGCCGGCCTGCACCGCGGCCTCGATCGCGCGCGCGGCGCAGCCGGCCAGCGCGTCGGAGGAGTCCATCGCCGACAGCCCGGGCGCGATCTCCGGGCGGCACTTCAGGCAGGGGCGGAAGGCCGCGGCCTCGGCCTGCGCCGGGCTGGCGAAGAAGCGGCAGTTCTCGCGCCGCGGCGTGCGCACGCGGCACACCGGGCGGCAGTAGATGCCGGTGCTGGTGACCCCGACGAACACGCGGCCGTCGAAACGCGCGTCGCGGGCGGCGAGCGCGAGGTAGGCGGCGTCGGGGTCGGGGAACATGCGGCCCATGATAGGGGGCGGGCTGACGCGGACTCGCCGTTTCCGGACATGTCCACCGCTGCAGCGATGTCCTAGGGCGGGCAGGGGACACGCGCGGCGCGGGCGATGGCCGGGCGAAGATCGCGCCCTTTGCAATCCGCCCCCGCACCCGCCGCCCGGGTGCGCCGTCGATGACTCCCGAAACCGTCTGGGTGCTGGCGCTGCTGGCCGGCTGCGTCGTCTGCTTCGTGCTCAATCGCCCGCGCATGGACGTGGTGGCGATGGCGGCGCTGACGCTGCTGGTGCTGGGCGGCACGCTGACGCTGCCCGAGGCGCTGGCCGGCTTCAGCGAGCCGGGCGTGATCCTGATCGCGCTGTTCTTCGTCATCGGCGAGGCGCTGGCGCGGGCCGGCATCGCGCACCGCGTCGGCGACTGGCTGGTGGCGCGTGCCGGCGGCCGCGAGGCCCGGCTGCTGGCGCTGCTGATGGCCGCGACCGCGGCGCTGGGCTCGGTGATGAGCTCGACGGCGGTGGTGGCGATCTTCGTGCCGGTGGCGCTGCGCGTGGCCGCGCGCGTGGGCAGCGCGCCGGGGCGGCTGATGATGCCGCTGGCCTTCGCCGGGCTGCTCAGCGGCATGCTGACGCTGGTCGGCACGCCGCCCAACCTCGTCGTGCAGGCCGAGCTGCACCGCCGCGGCCACGAGGGTTTCGGCTTCTTCGACTTCACGCCGATGGGCGCGGTGCTGCTGGTGCTGGGCATCGGCTACATGCTGGTGGCGCGGCGCTGGCTGGCCGAACGCGAGGCGCCGCGCCGCGACGGCGAGGGCCGGCGCCGGCGCTTGCGCGAGCTGGCCGCCGACTACGGCCTGCTCGACCGCACGCGGCGCCTGCGTGTCCCGGCCGCGTCGCCGGCCGTCGGCTGCACGCTGGGCGAGCTGGAGCTGCGCGCACGCCACGGCGCCAACGTCATCGCCATCGAACGCGAGCGCGGGCTCGGGCCGACGGTGGTCGACACCTCGGCGCACCAGCAGATCCTGCCCGGCGACGTGCTGCTGGCCGACTTCGCCGCGCCCGACGGGGCGGCCCAGGCGCAGCGTGTCGTCGAGGCGATGGGCTTCACCGAGCTGCCGTTCCGGCGCGACTACTTCTCGCGCCTGTCGCGCGAGATCGGCCTGGCCGAGCTGCTGGTGCCGCCGGGTGCGGCGGTGATCGGCCAGTCGATCCTCGAGCTGCGCATGCGCTCGCAGCGCGGCATCAACGTCATCGGCCTGCGCCGCGGCGGCCACCTCGTCGACGAGGATCCGCTGCACGCCAAGCTGAGGATGGGCGACACGCTGCTGGTGGCCGGCGCCTGGAAGGACATCCGCGGCCTGGCCGGCGCGGCGCGCGACTTCGTCGTGCTGACGCTGCCGGCCGAGGTCGACGACGTCGCGCCGGCCGCGTCGCGCGCGCCGCTGGCGCTGGCGGTGCTGGCGGCCACCGTCGCGCTGATGGTCTCGGGGCTGGTGCCCAACGTCGTCGCGGCGCTGCTGGGCTGCCTGGCGATGGGCGCGGTGCGCTGCATCGACGCCGAGTCGGCCTACCGCGCGATCCACTGGCAGAGCCTGATGCTGATCGTCGGCATGCTGCCGTTCGCCGTCGCGCTGCAGAAGACCGGCGGCATCGACTGGCTGGTGGGCGCGATGCTCGCGGCCACCGGCGAGGCCTCGCCACGCGCGGCGCTGGCCGGGCTGTTCGTGCTGACGGCGGCGGTGGGGCTCTTCGTCTCGAACACCGCGACCGCGGTGCTGATGGCGCCGATCGGGCTGGGCATGGCCGAGCGCCTGGGCTGCGCGCCCGAGCCGTTCGCGATGATGGTCGCGCTGGCGGCGTCGGCGGCCTTCATGACGCCGGTGTCCTCGCCGGTGAACACGCTGGTGCTGGGCCCGGGGCGCTACCGCTTCGCCGACTTCGTGAAGATCGGCGTGCCGTTCACGGTGGTCGTCGGCATCGTCTGCGTGGCGCTGCTGCCGCTGCTGTTCCCGTTCTGAGACGGCCGCGCCGGGGCGCAAGCCGGCCCGCCCGGCCGCTGCCTACAATCGCCCGCGACTTCCACCCGGCCCCCGGCCCGCCTTCCATGCAAGTCCATTCCTCGGTGTTCAAGGCCTATGACATCCGCGGCATCGTCGGCCAGACGATCGACGAAACGTTCGCGGAGCATCTCGGAAGGGCTTTCGGCACCGAGGCGCTGGCCGCCGGCGAGCGCGCCGTGGCCGTCGGCCGCGACGGCCGGCTCTCGGGCCCGGGTCTGGCGGCGGCGCTGGTGCGCGGCCTGGTGTCGACCGGCCTGGACGTCGTCGACCTCGGCGCGGTGACGACGCCGATGCTCTACTACGTCGCCGCGACACGTGGCGAACACGGCTGCCGCTCCGGCATCCAGGTCACCGGCAGCCACAACCCGAAGGACTACAACGGCTTCAAGATGGTGCTCGGCGGCCGCGCGATCTACGGCGAGGACATCCAGCGCCTGAAGCGCCGCATCGAGGCCGAGGACTACGTGCAGGCGCCCGGCCGCAGCGCGGCGATGGACATCCTGGCCGAGTACACCCAGCGCATCGTCTCCGACTGCCAGCTCGCGCGGCCGATGAAGATCGTCGTCGACTCGGGCAACGGCATCCCCGGCGCCAGCGCGCCCGGCATCCTGAAGGCCCTGGGCTGCGAGGTCATCGACCTGTACTCCAAGGTCGACGGCGACTTCCCGAACCACCACCCGGACCCGTCCAAGCCCGAGAACCTCGCCGACCTGATCAAGGTCGTGCACGCCACCGGCGCCGAGCTCGGCCTGGCCTTCGACGGCGACGGCGACCGCCTGGGCGTGGTCACCGCCGGCGGCAACGTCATCTACCCCGACCGCCAGGTGATGCTGTTCGCGCGCGACATCCTGTCGCGCCACCCGGGCGCCGAGATCATCTTCGACGTCAAGTGCTCGCAGCGCCTGCCCGAGGCGATCCGCGCCGCCGGCGGCGTGCCGCTGCTGTGGAAGACCGGGCACTCGCTGATCAAGGCCAAGCTCAAGGAGACCGGCGCGCCGTTCGCCGGCGAGATGAGCGGCCACCTGTTCTTCGGCGAGCGCTGGTACGGCTTCGACGACGCGATGTACACCGCGGCGCGGCTGCTGGAGATCCTGTCGCGCGAGGCCGACCCCAGCGCATTCCTCGACGCGCTGCCGACGAGCTTCAGCACGCCCGAGCTCAACGTGCCCTGCGCCGAGGGCGAGAACCACCGCGTCGTCGCCGAGCTGCTGGCGCGTGCCGCCGACGGCCGGCTGGCGCTGGCCGGCGGCGACGTCGGCACCGTCGACGGCCTGCGCATCGACTTCGCCGACGGCTTCGGCCTGATCCGCGCGTCGAACACGACGCCGGTGCTGGTGCTGCGTTTCGAGGGCCACACGCCCGAGGCGCTGGAGCGCATCCAGGGCGACTTCATGGCCGCGCTGCGCGCCGTGAAGGCCGACGCCCGCGTGGAGGCCGCCGCGCACTGAGCGCGAGGCGGGCCTTCTTCCCGCCGCGGAACCCGACATGGCTGCTGACGGCGCTTTCGCCCGCTGGGTCTACTCGACCGGCCTGCGCCTGGCCGCGCCGCTGTACGTCGGCAAGCTGTGGTGGCGCGGGCGCCACGAGCCGCCGTACCGCAGCGCCTGGAACGAACGTTTCGCCACCGGCGGCGTCGGCGACGGCCGCAGCGGCCGCATCTGGGTGCACGCCGTGTCGCTGGGCGAGACGCGTGCCAGCGAGCCGCTGCTGAACGCGCTGCGCCGGCTCGCGCCGGAGCGCGGCCTGCTGCTGACGCACGGCACCGCCACCGGCCGCGAAGCCGGCGCGGCGCTGCTGCAACCCGGCGACGCCCAGGTCTGGCTGCCCTACGACACGCCGGGCGCGGTGCGGCGTTTCCTGCGCCGCCACCGGCCGGCGGTCGGTGTGCTGATGGAAACCGAGATCTGGCCCAACCTGCTCGACGCCGCGCTCGAAGCCGGCGTGCCGATGGTGCTGGCCAACGCGCGCCTGTCCGAACGCAGCTTCGCCAAGGGCCAGCGCCTGCAGGCGCTGCTGCGTCCGGCGGCGGCGAGCTTCTCGCGCGTGCTGGCGCAGACCGCCGACGACGCGCGCCGGCTCGAGGCCAGCGGCGCGCCGTCGCCGCAGGTCATGGGCAACCTGAAGTTCGACGTCTCGCCGAACCCGGCGCTGGTCGAGCGCGGCCGCGCCTGGCGTGTCGCGGCGGGCCGGCCGGTGGTGCTGGCGGCGTCGACACGCGAAGGCGAGGAGGAGCTGCTGCTGGCCGCCTGGAAGCGCCTGGACGCGCCGCGGCCGCTGCTGCTGCTGGTGCCGCGCCATCCGCAGCGTTTCGACGCCGTGGCGCAGATGGCCGCCGCCGCCGGGCTGTCGGTGCGGCGCCGCAGCGGCTGGGGCGAGGCCCCGCCGGCCGACGCGGCGGGTGCCGACGTCTGGCTCGGCGACTCGATCGGCGAGATGCCGCTGTATTACGCCGCCGCCGACGCGGCGCTGCTGGGCGGCAGCTTCGCGCCGCTGGGCGGGCAGAACCTGATCGAGGCCGCGGCCTGCGGCTGCCCGCTGGTGATGGGGCCGCACACCTTCAACTTCGCGCAGGCCGCCGAGATGTCGCTGGCCGCCGGCGCCGCGCTGCGTGCGGCCGACATGGCCGACGGCGTCGCGCAGGCGGTGGCGCTGGCGCTCGACCCGGCGCGCGCCGAGCGTGTGGCCGCTGCGCTGGCCTTCTCGGCCCAGCACCGTGGCGCCGCCGAACGCATGGCGCGCGCGATCGTCGAGCTGCTGCCGGGCGTCAGCGCGCCAGCAGCGCGTTGACCGACTCGACGTCGGTCAGGCCCAGCCGGCCGGCCGCCTGGCGCAGCCGCAGCGTGTTGACGATGACGTCGTAGCGTGCGCGCGCCAGGTCGCGCTGGGTGGCGTAGAGCTGGGTCTGGGCGTCGAGCACGTCGAGGTTGACGCGCACGCCGACGCGGTAGCCGAGCTGCGTGGCTTCCAGCGACAGCTTGCTCGAGGCCTCGGCGGCCTCGTAGGCGCGGACCTGGGCGATGCCCGACTGCACCGCGAACAAGGCGGTGCGCGCGTTCAGCGCGACGTTGCGGCGCGCCGATTCCAGCTCGTTGCGCGAGCTCTCCTCCAGCAGCAGCGTCTCGCGCACGCGGTTCTGCGTCGCGTTGCCGGCGTACAGCGGCAGCTTGAACTGCAGGCCCATGCTGTAGGTGTTGGTGGCGCCGCCGGCGTTGTTCAGCGCCACCGAACTGCCGCCGACACGCTGGCGCTCGGCCGAGGCCACCAGGTCCAGCGTCGGCAGGTGGCCGGCGCGGGCGCGTTCGGTCTCGAGGCGGGCGATGTCGTAGGCCACCTGGGCGCGGCGGATCGCCGGGTGGTCGCCCTGCGCGCTGCGCACCCACTGCTCGGGGTCGGCCGGGCTGGGCTCGGGCAGCACGACCGGCGTGGCCAGCGGCTTCGGGTCGGTGCCGAGGCGGCCGACCAGGGTGTCCAGCGCGGTGCGCCGCGTCAGCAGCAGGTTCTCGGCGGCGATCTCCTCGGCGAGCACGAGGTCGTAGCGGGCCTGGGCTTCGCGGGTGTCGGTGATCGTCGCGGTGCCGACCTCGAAGTTGCGCTTGGCCGAGGCCAGCTGCTCGGTGATCGCGGTCTTGCTCGCGCGCGTGGTCGCCAGCGCGTCCTGCGCCGCGAGCACGTCGAAATAGGCCTGGGCGACGCGCACGACGAGGTCCTGCTCGGCCGCTTCCAGCGCCGCCTGGGTGGCCGCCAGCGAGCGCTCGGCCTGCTCGATCGCGACCGAGTTGGCGCGGTTGAACAGCGGCAGGCTGGCGTCGATCGACGCGCGGGCGGTGTTGTAGGTGCCGCGCTCGACGCCGTCGGGGCGGGAGTCGCTGCCGGTGGCGCTGGCGTTCAGCGCCGCAGCCGGGCGGTTGAGCGCACGCGTCTGGGCGACTTGGTACTCGGCCG
The DNA here is from genome assembly GCF_000190375.1 of Rubrivivax benzoatilyticus JA2 = ATCC BAA-35. Taxonomy (GTDB): domain Bacteria; phylum Pseudomonadota; class Gammaproteobacteria; order Burkholderiales; family Burkholderiaceae_C; genus Rubrivivax; species Rubrivivax benzoatilyticus. The sequence goes on along the minus strand of NZ_AEWG01000158.1, from coordinate 31,841 downwards.
AGTCGGCCTGTGCGCGTGCGGCCAGGTAGGACGCGTCGTAGGCGCGGGCGGCCTGGTACAGCTCGGACAGGCTCTGGGCGTGGACGGCCGCCGGCAGCGCGAACGCGACGGCGCTGGCCAGGGCGAGACGGGTGAGGAGCGGACGCATGAAACGGGTTCCCTCGGTTCTTCGTGTTTCGGCGGGACGAGCCGCGGTTCTAGCGCCGACGGGCCGGCGCCGCCGCCGTCATGCGACGGGCGGCGCCCCGGAAGGGGCCGACGTGCCGCCGCAGGCGATGGACGGCAGGCCGGCGCGCGGGCATGCCGGGCTCAGAAGGCGAAGCGCGTCGGCTCGGCGAAGCCCTGCAGACGCGGCGCGACGGTGTCGAACAGGTCGACCTCGGACCAGGCCTCGGGGCCGACGCGGGTGTAGAGCCGGGCGCACATGATCGGCAGCTCGCCGACGATCGCCGCCAGCCGGCCGCCGACCTTCAGCTGCTCGAGCAGCGCACGCGGCACCGCGGCGACCGAGCCCGACAGCACGATGGCGTCGAACGGCGCCTCGGCGGGCAGGCCGCGGGCGCCGTCCTCGGCCGTCACCTCGACGACCCGGACCGTCGTCACGCCGGCGCGGCGCAGGTTCTCGCGCGCCTGGGCGACCAGCGCCGAGCGGCATTCCAGCGTCCAGACCTGCTGCGCGCGGTGCGCCAGCAGCGCGGCCATGAAGCCCGAGCCGGTGCCGATCTCCAGCACCTTCTCGTGGCGCTGCACCTGCAGCTCCTGCAGCAGCCGGGCCTGGATCTTGGGCTCCAGCATCACCGGGCCGTGCGGCTCGTCGGCGATCAGCGGCACCTGCAGGTCGGCGAAGGCCAGGGCCTTCAGCGCCGGCGGCACGAAGTCCTCGCGCCGCACCGTCGCCAGCAGTTGCAGCACGCCGTCGTCCAGCACCTCCCAGGGGCGGATCTGCTGCTCGATCATGTTGAAGCGGGCGAGTTCGGTGTTCATCGCAATATACCGTGCAGGGTATCAGAGTCCGGGCTGTCCGGATTCTAGGCGCCGCTGGCGGCGTGCGCCGATCCGGGGTTTGGCGCCGCGGCCGGCCCGTCGCGGCGCTCGATGCCGCGCAGCAGGATGTCGATCTGCAGCGCCAGCAGTTCCTCGGTGGGCCGCACGGGCGGCGCCCACAGCGTGCCGCCGTCGAGCGCGCGCATCAGCAGCGGCGCGATCAGCGCGTAGCAGGCCTCCTCGACCGGCAGGGCGCGGAACTCGCCGCGTTCGATGCCGCGCTGCAGCGCACGGGCGAAGAGCTGGTCGGCCGGCGCCACGACCTCGTCGGCGTAGAAGCGCTGCAGCTCGGGGAAGTGCTGCAGCTCGGCCAGCAGCACGCGGTGCAGGCCGGCGGCCGGCCGGCTGCCGATGCGCTCCCACCAGATGCGGCCGAGGGCCAGCAGCAGCTCGCGCGTCGAGCCCTGGTGGTGCTCGGCGAGCTCGGCGCCCTCGGCGATCAGGTTGGACAGGGTCGCGCGCACGACGGCCTTGAACAGCTCTTCCTTGCTCGGGAAGTAGAGGTAGAGCGTGCCCTTGGAGACACCGGCCCGGCGGGCCACCTCGTCGGAGTGGGTGGCCGCGTAGCCGTTCTGCACGAACAGCTCGAGCGCCGCGTCCAGCAGCTCCTGCGGCCGTGCGTGCTTGCGGCGCTGCCGCGGCGGCCGGGGAGGGGTATCTAATGACTTCGAGGTCATTAGTGGACTGTACCCAGTCCGGCGGCCGGGCCGCAAGGCGGCTTTCCGGCGTCGCCGCGTGACGCGGCCCGGGCAGGCGACCCGGCGCGCTCGTCCTGCGCTTCACGCACGCGCCGCGGTGACATCGGCGGCCGTGTCGCCGGCGGCCTCTATGATCGGCCGCTTTGCCGCTTCCAAGGGACGAGCATTTTGGATTTGCTGCTGCTGGCCAAGGCCGCGGTCATGGGCATCGTCGAGGGCCTCACCGAGTTCCTCCCCATCTCCTCCACCGGGCATCTGATCCTCGCCGGCTCCCTGCTCGACTTCACCGGCGAGACCGCCAAGGTCTTCGAGATCGCGATCCAGACCGGCGCCATGCTGGCGGTGATCTGGGAGTACCGCCAGCGCCTGGGCCGCACCGTCACCGGCATCGGCCACGACCCGCTGGCGCGGCGCTTCGCGCTCAACGTGCTGATCGCCTTCGTGCCGGCGGTGGTGTTCGGCCTGGCGCTGGGCAAGGTCGTCAAGGAGCACCTGTTCCACCCGGTGCCGGTGGCCACGGCCTTCATCGTCGGCGGCATCGTCATCCTGCTCGTCGAACGCCGCCACCGGCGGGCCTTCGGCGAACGCGACCTGGAGGGCGCGCGCCGGGCGCGTGTCGAGAGCGTCGACGACATGACGCCGCTGGACGCGCTGAAGGTCGGCCTGGTGCAGTGCCTGGCGCTGGTCCCGGGCACCAGCCGTTCGGGCTCGACGATCATCGGCGCGATGCTCTTCGGCTTCTCGCGCCGCTGCGCCGCCGAGTTCAGCTTCTACCTCGGCATCCCGACGCTGATGGGCGCCGGCGCCTACTCGGTGTTCCGCCAGCGCGACGCGCTGCACTGGGGCGACGCGCCGATGTTCCTCGTCGGCTCGGCCTTCGCGTTCGTCAGTGCGCTGCTGTGCATCCGCTGGCTGATCCGCTACATCTCCACGCACGACTTCACGGTCTTCGCGTGGTATCGCATCGTCTTCGGCTGCGTCGTGCTGCTGACGGCGTGGAGCGGCGTCGTCAGCTGGTCCGAGTGAACACCAGGTCCCAGACGCCGTGGCCCAGGCGCAGGCCGCGGGCCTCGAACTTGGTCAGCGGCCGCCAGGCCGGGCGTTCGGCGTAGCCGGCGGCGGTGTTGGCCAGCGAGCTGGCCGACAGCACCTCCAGCATCTGCTCGGCGTAGGGCTGCCAGTCGGTGGCGCAGTGCAGGTAGCCGCCGGGCGCCAGCCGGCTGGCGAGCAGTTCGACGAAGGCCGGCTGGATCAGGCGGCGCTTGTGGTGCCGTTTCTTGTGCCAGGGGTCGGGGAACCAGACGTGCACGCCGGCCAGCGAGGCCGGCGGGATCATCTCGCGCAGCACCTCGACGGCGTCGTGGCGAAGGATGCGCACGTTCTCCAGGCCGCGTTCGCCGATGTGGCGCAGCAGCGCGCCGACGCCGGGCTCGTGCACCTCGACGCCGAGCAGGTCGCGCTCGGGCGAGGCGGCCGCCACCTGGGCCGTCGCGTCGCCCATGCCGAAGCCGATCTCCAGCACCACCGGTGCCGTGCGGCCGAAGACGGCGGCGAAGTCCAGGGGCTGCGCCGCGTAGGGCAGCACGTAGCGGGGCCCGAGTTCGGCCAGCGCTCGCTGCTGTCCGGTGCCCATGCGGCCGGCGCGCAGCACGTAGCTGCGGATCGGCCGTTGCGGAGAAGGTGTGTCGTCCATGAGGGCGCGCAGTGTAGCGAGCGCTGGCCGCGCCGGGCCGGGGACATCTCGCGACAGCGCCGCGGCGGCGCTAGAATGCCGGCCCAGCGCGGGTGTAGTTCAATGGTAGAACGGCAGCTTCCCAAGCTTCATACGAGGGTTCGATTCCCTTCACCCGCTCCAGAACACGATGAAGCGCCTGTCCCCCGGACAGGCGCTTTTTCTTTGCCCGCCGCACCATGAAAAACGCCCCGGCGGGCCGGGGCGTCAGGGTGGGCCGGGGCCTCGCGGCCCCGGGCGACGTGGATCAGAACGAGTGGCGGATGCCGACGCCGAACATCTTGGTCTTGGCGTCGATGTTCATGCCGGCGCCCGAGAACAGCGGCACCTCGGTCGAACCCAGCGGGACGAGCAGCGCCACCGGGCCGCCGGCCAGGCCGGCGCCGCCGAGCAAGGGGTTGCCGTTGGAGATGTCGCCGCGGTCGTCCTTGACCTGGCCGGCGCGCGCGAAGATCGCGGTGCGCTTGGACAGGTTGTAGTCGGCGCCGAGCATGAAGCCGGTGTCCTTGCCCTTGGTGAAGTTGGTGAACTTCGCCTGCATCACCTGGCCGATGAGGTCCAGCGAGCCGATCGTGTGCTTGGCCGCGATCGCCAGCACGCGCATCTTCGGGTCGGTGTCGCCGGTCTCGTCGAGCTGGCCCTGGTAGTAGCTGCCGCCGAGCTCGGTGCCGAAGGCGAACTTGTACTTCGCGGCGAGCATGTAGCTCGTGAACTTCTCGGTGGCGAACAGCGGCAGGAAGCCGTCCGGCGACAGCGGCGTGACGCGGAACGGCAGGCCGAGCTGCACGTTGGACAGGTCGTTGCGGTTGTACGCGGCCACGGCCTTCAGGTCGTCGCCCAGGTAGGCGATCATCGCGCCCCAGGTCTTGCCGCGGCCGTCGTCGCTCTCGGCACCGGCGGTCAGGCCGCCGAGGATCTGGCCCAGCTGCGGCGCCGAGCCCGACGGCGGGATCGTGCCGGTCGGGGTGTTGGTCGCCGTCGAGCGCACCGGGCTGATGCGCGCGGCGGCGCCGGCGTTCGGCGAGTACGACACGCGGCCGGCCCACGCACCCTGGCGCACGCCGTAGCTGATGACGTTGTCCTGGTAGGTCTGCAGGTTGTTCAGCGCGACGCCGGTGGCGAACAGGTCGGTGCCGCCGATGCCGTCGAGCGTGCCCAGGAAGTAGGCGGCCAGCATCGGCGAGACCTGGCGGCCCAGCCGCACTTCGCCGACCGGCGTCGTCAGCGCCACCCAGGCCTGGCGGCCCCACATGCGGCCGTCGTTGCCCATCGTGCCGTTGTCGGCGATGACCGAGCCTTCGAGCGTGAACTTGGCCTCCCAGCCGCCGCCCAGCGGCTCGGTGCCACGCACGCCGAGGTGCGACTGGCGCGTCATGCTCGGCGCCAGGCGGGTCTGCTTCTGCTCGGGCGAGACGACCGAGTTGGCGCCGGCCAGCCCCTGGACGGTGCCGGTGACGTTGCCTTCGGACTTGTTGATGCGGTCGACGCTCAGGTCCAGCGTGCCGTAGATCTGCACGCTGCCGTCCTGAGCCTGCGCGGCACCGGCGAACAGGGCCGCGGCAGCCAGCGCGAGGGCGGTCAGGCTTCTGGGTTTGGAAATCAAGTTCAGTCTCCTGGTTGTACTTCGGGTGTGACGAGGAACCGGTCGGGACCCGAGGCAGGCGACGCAGGCCGATGGCCTGCCGGCGGCGCGGGAATCCGACAGCAGCCCGACGTTAGACAAGGGGGTGACGCTAGCGGCATCCACAAAACTACCAACGTCGCGCGCCCGCAACAGCCGCGACGGCCCGGTGGGCGGCCTTGGCGCTGATGTCGGGACCGTCGCAGCACGCGGTTACAGTGACCGCGGGCCGCTGTCGGCCCGTTGTGGCCCCGTGAACTGGGGATCCCCTCCGCCCGCGTCGCCTGCGCGACAAGGCCGTCTCGCTGCGGGAGCCGCGATGGATGCAGTGTTTCGAGTTCTCAGCCTGGGCGACGGGGCCCCGGAGATCGCCGGGTCGCCCTACGGTCCCTTCGTCGTCGAGCACTGCGATTCGCCCGAGCAGGTGGCGGCACGCCTGCGCGAGCAGCCGCCGGACGCGCTGCTGCTGGCCACCGCCGAGCCCGGAGCACTGCCGGACTGGCCGGCGCTGGCGCAGGCCGTGCTGGACACCGCGGTCGTCGTCGTGCTGCACGCACCGGCGCCGCGTGCGGCGGTCGAGCTGCTGCAGTTCGGTGTCCAGGACGTGCTGGCCGACGCCACCGACGTGCCGCGGGCGCTGCGCCTGGCGATCGAGCGCCGGCGCCTGGGTCTCGCGGCGCGCAAGGGCTATTCGACCGACCTGCCGACCGGGCTGCCCAACCACGCCCAGCTGCTGGAACACATGACGCATCTGCTGGCGCTGCGCGAGCGCGAGCCGGCGCCGATGGCGCTGATCGTGCTGCGCGTCGACGGCCTGGCCGCGGTCGCCGAGACGCTGGGCCAGGAGTCGGCCGACGTGCTGCGGCGCAAGGCCGCGGTGCGGCTGCGCGCGGCGCTGCGTGCCAGCGACGTCGTCGCCTCGATCGGCCACGACGCGTTCGCCGTGCTGCTGGCCTGGATCGACTCGCCGGCCGACGGCGAGCGTGTGATGGACAAGCTGGCGGCGATCCTGTCGCAGCCCTTCAGCGTCGCCGGGCGCGCGCAGCGCCTGCTGCCGCACGCCGGGCTGGCTTCGTACCCGGAGCACGGCAAGAGCGCCGAGCCGCTGCTGCGCCGGGCGCTGGGGGCGGCGCTGCAGTTCACGCCGGTCGGCCGCGACGCCGCGCAGCCGGCCGACCGCGGCCCGGCCGCGGCGGCCAACGACGAGGAAGCCTGAAGCCTTACTTCAGGATGTCGCCGAGGCAGACGTACTTGGTCTCGAGGTAGTCGTCGATGCCCTGGCGCGCGCCTTCGCGGCCCAGGCCCGACTGCTTGACGCCGCCGAACGGCACCTCGGCGGTCGAGATCAGCCCGGTGTTGACGCCGACCATGCCGTACTCCAGCGCCTCCGAGACACGCCAGATGCGGCCGATGTCGCGGCTGTAGAAATAGCTCGCCAGGCCGAACTCGGTGGCGTTGGCGAGTTCGATCGCCTCGGCCTCGGTCTCGAACTTGATCACCGGGGCGATCGGGCCGAAGGTCTCTTCCTTCGAGCAGCGCATCTCCGGCGTCACGCCGGCCAACACCGTCGGCGCGAAGAAACGTTCGCCGACACGCTCGCCGCCGGTCACCAGGCGCGCGCCCTGCGCCAGCGCGTCGGCGACGTGGGCCTCGACCTTGGCCATCGCCGGCTCGTCGATCAGCGGGCCGAGCTGCACGCCGGGCTCGAAGCCGTTGCCGACGGCGATCTGGCGTGCCCGTGCCGCCAGCTTCTCGACGAAGGCGTCGTGGATGCCGGCCTGGGCGTACAGGCGGTTGGCGCAGACGCAGGTCTGGCCGGCGTTGCGGTACTTGCTGACCAGCGCGCCCTCGACGGCGCTGTCGAGGTCGGCGTCGTCGAAGACGATGAACGGCGCGTTGCCGCCGAGCTCCAGCGACAGCTTCTTGACCGTCGACGCGCACTGCTTCATCAGGATGCGGCCGACCTCGGTGCTGCCGGTGAAGGACAGGTGGCGCACGACGTCGCTGGTGCACAGCACCTTGCCGATCTCGATGGAGTTCTCGGCATCGGCCGGCAGCACGTTGAAGACGCCGGCCGGCATGCCGGCGCGTTGCGCCAGCTCGGCCACCGCCAGCGCCGACAGCGGCGTCTGCTCGGCTGGCTTGACGATCACCGGGCAGCCGGCGGCCAGCGCCGGCGCGACCTTGCGCGTGATCATCGCGATCGGGAAGTTCCACGGCGTGATCGCCGCGCAGACGCCGACCGGCTGGCGGATCACCAGGTAGCGCTTGTTGCCGTCGGTGGTCGGGATGGTCTCGCCGTAGACGCGGCGCGCCTCCTCGGCGAACCACTCGATGAAGCTGGCGCCGTAGGTCACTTCGCCACGCGCCTCGGCCAGCGGCTTGCCTTGTTCGGCGGTCATCAGCCGCGCCAGGTCGTCGGCGTGCTGGTGCAGCAGCGCGAACCAGCGCATCAGCACCGCGCCGCGTTCCTTGGCGGTCTTGGCGCGCCACGGCGCCCAGGCCCGCTCGGCAGCGGCGATGGCCGCGGCGCAGTCGACGGCGCCCAGGTTGGCCACCTGGGCCAGTTCGCGGCCGGTGGCCGGGTCGTGCACGGCGAAGCGGCTGCCGGCCTCGATCCACTCGCCGTCGATCAGGCCGGCGGTCTTCAGCAGCGACGGATCGGCCAGCGTGGCCAGCGGGGAAGCGGTGTCGTCCATCGTTCGTCCTCGGGTTCTGGGGGTCTCGGACCGGGTCAGTCCAGCGTGTACTCGAAGGTGCTGACGACGCGCAGCCGCTTGACGCGTGCGCTGCCGTCGTCGAAGCCCTCACCGCCCGCCGCGCCGATCTGGATCACGCCCTGGTTGGCGTTGCGCAGCCCGCCCAGCGTGGCGCCGGCCTCGGCGGCGAACTTCTCGGCCTGCTCGCGCGCGTTGCGCGTGGCCTCGGCCAGCAGCGGCGCCTTGGCCTCGTTGAAGGCGCGCAGCTGGTAACGCGGCCCGGCCGGGCCGTCGCCGCCGAGCTGCACGCCGGCCTGGATCAGCGGGTCCACGGCCAGCGCCGCGGCTTCGACGGCCTGGGGCCGTGCCGACTTCACCAGCACCTGGGCCGTGCCCTGGAAACGCAGCGGCTGGTTGTTGCCGCCGTACTCGCGCGCCCACAGGTCCTGCACCTGCAGCGGCCGGATCTCGATCTCGGCCTCGGTGAAACCCTGGGCCTTCAGGAAGGCGACGACGCGGTCGCGGTCCTCGGCGAGCTGGCGCTGCACGGCGCCGAAGTCGGCACCGCCGCGCCGGAACGCGAGCGGCCAGACGGCGTAGTCGCTGTCGACATCCTTCTCGGCCAACCCCTTGACGGTCACCGAACGGTCGGCGGCGCGGAAACGCTCCAGCCCCTTGCCGACGCCGTAACCGCCGGCGGCCAGCCCCGCCGCCAGGACCAGCGCCGCCACCAGCCCCACGGAACGCGTGTTGTCTGCCATCACGGACCTCCTGACCCCCATTCTGGACGATGGCCCAACCTTAGAATCCGCGGCATGAAAGCCTCCGAGATCCGCTCCACGTTCCTGAAGTTCTTCGAATCGAAGGGACACACCATCGTTCCGAGTTCGCCGGTGGTGCCGGGCGACGACCCGACGCTGCTGTTCACCAACGCCGGGATGAACCAGTTCAAGGACGTGTTCCTCGGCTTCGACAAGCGGCCGTACACGCGCGCGACGACCAGCCAGAAGTGCATCCGCGCCGGCGGCAAGCACAACGACCTGGAGAACGTCGGCTACACCGCGCGGCATCACACCTTCTTCGAGATGCTGGGCAACTTCAGCTTCGGCGACTACTTCAAGAAGGACGCGATCAGCTTCGCCTGGGAGCTGCTGACCGAGCACTTCAAGCTGCCCAAGGACAAGCTCTGGGCGACGGTCTACGCCGAGGACGACGAGGCCTACGACATCTGGCTGAAGGTCATCGGCCTGCCCGCCGAGCGCATCGTGCGCATCGGCGACAACAAGGGCGCGCGCTACGCCAGCGACAACTTCTGGATGATGGGCGACACCGGCCCCTGCGGCCCGTGCTCGGAGATCTTCTACGACCACGGCCCGGACGTCGCCGGCGGCCCTCCGGGCAGCCCCGAGCAGGACGGCGACCGCTACATCGAGATCTGGAACAACGTCTTCATGCAGTTCAACCGCACCGAAGACGGCACGATGCACCGGCTGCCCAAGCCCAGCGTCGACACCGGCATGGGCCTGGAGCGCCTGGCCGCGGTGTTGCAGCACGTGCACAGCAACTACGAGATCGACCTGTTCGTGAACCTGCTGGCCGCGGCCCGGTCGGCCGTCGAGGCTGCCGGCGGCCAGGACGTCGACGCCGAGAGCCCGAGCCTGAAGGTCATCGCCGACCACATCCGCGCCTGCGCCTTCACGGTGGCCGACGGCATCATCCCCGGCAACGAAGGCCGCGGCTACGTGCTGCGCCGCATCGCCCGCCGCGCCATCCGCCACGGCTACAAGCTCGGCGCGCGCAAGCCCTTCTTCCACACGCTGGTCGAGGCCCTGGCCGTCGAGATGGGCGAGGCCTATCCCGAGCTGCGCCGCGACAAGCTGCGCATCACCGAGGTGCTGAAGGCGGAAGAAGAGCGTTTCTTCCAGACCATCGCCCACGGCATGGAGATCCTCGAAGGCGCGCTGGCCAGTGGCGCCACCGTCATCGACGGCGAGACCGCCTTCAAGCTGCACGACACCTTCGGCTTCCCGCTCGACCTGACGGCCGACGTCTGCCGCGAGCGCGGCGTCACCGTCGACGGCGCCGGCTTCGACGCCGCGATGCAGCGCCAGCGCGAGCAGGCGCGCAGCAAAGCCAAGTTCAAGATGGCCCAGGGCCTGGCCTACGACGGCGAGGCGACCACCTTCCACGGCTACGAGCACCTGGTCTGCGAACACGCCAAGGTGAGCGCGATCTACGTCGACGGCACGCCGGTGACGAAGGCCCAGGCCGGCGACGACGTCGTCGTCGTGCTCGACCACACGCCGTTCTACGCCGAGAGCGGCGGCCAGGTCGGCGACCGCGGCGAGCTGCGCAACGGCCGCGCCCGCCTCGTCGTCGAGGACACGGTGAAGATCCAGGCCCAGGTGCACGGCCACCAGGCGCGCATCGTCGAAGGCGAGATCGAGATCGGCGACACGCTGGTCGCGCGCGTCGACGCCGAGCTGCGCGCCAAGACCATCCGCAACCACAGCGCCACGCACCTGATGCACAAGGCGCTGCGCGAGGTGCTGGGCGGCCACGTGCAGCAGAAGGGCTCGCTGGTGACGCCGGAGCGCACGCGTTTCGACTTTGCCCACAACGCGCCGGTGACCGCGGCCCAGATCGCCCAGGTCGAGGCGCTGGTCAACGCCGAGATCCTGGCCAACGCCGCCACGCAGGCGCGCACGATGGCCATCGACGAGGCGCAGAAGCTCGGCGCGATGATGCTGTTCGGCGAGAAGTACGGCGAGACCGTGCGCGTTCTCGACATCGGCGGCAGCCGCGAGCTCTGCGGCGGCACGCACGTGCAGCGCACCGGCGACATCGGCCTGTTCAAGATCGCCGCCGAAGGCGGCGTCGCCGCCGGCATCCGCCGCGTCGAGGCCGTCACCGGCGACAACGCGCTGGCCTACCTGCAGCAGCTCGAAGGCGCGCTCGGCGGTGTCGCCGCGACGCTGAAGGTGACGCCGGCCGAGGTGCCGGCGCGTGTCGACGCGGTGCTCGAGCAGCTGCGTGCGCTGGACAAGGAGATCACCGCGCTGAAGGGCCGGCTGGCCTCGGCCCAGGGCGACGAGCTGCTGGCCTCGGCCGTCGACGTCAAGGGCATCAAGGTGCTGGCGGCGACGCTGGCCGGTGCCGACGCCAAGGCGCTGCGCGAGACGATGGACAAGCTCAAGGACAAGCTCAAGAGCGCGGCCATCGTGCTGGCCGCCGTCGATGGCGCCAAGGTGCAGCTCGCCGCCGGCGTCACCGGCGATCTGGTCGCCGGCGGCAAGCTCAAGGCCGGCGAGCTGGTCAACTTCGTCGCCGGCCAGGTCGGCGGCAAGGGCGGCGGCAAGCCGGATCTGGCGATGGCCGGCGGCACCGACGCCGCCGCGCTGCCGCAGGCGCTGGCCTCGGTGGCCGGCTGGGTCGGCGAGCGCGCCTGAGGCGCCGGGCGGCGCCGGCCTGCTTCTCACCCGCCGCGGCTGCCGCCGGCCGCCGGCTGAACCTGCCGGCTGCCGCCGGCCGCACACGATGAAACCCGCACGCCAGAACACCGAGGCCGAGATCGAGGCCTTCAGCACCGTCTGCCAGCGCCTCGGCGGCTTCGACGGCCGTCTGTCGGCCGAATGGTGCGACGGCTTCCTCGCCGCGCTCGCCGCCGGCCCGAAGCCGCTGCCGATCGCGCAGTGGCTGCCGGCGATGGCCGGCGAGGCCTACGAACGTGCCTTCGCCGACCCCGAGGACCAGGCCGCCGCCGAGCAGGCGCTGGCCACACGCGCCGCGGCGCTGGCGGTGCAGCTCGACGCCGAGTCGATCGACGAGGACCCCGACGCGCTGCGCCTGGCGCCGCTGATGTACGTCTGGGACGACGCCGGCCGCCAGGAGGCGATCGAGGTCGACGGCCTGAAGCCCGAGGAGGCCGCGGGCCTCGTCACCGGCGCCGAATGGGCCGATGGCTTCTTCGCCGCGCTGCAGGCCTTCAGCGCCGACTGGCGCGCCGACGCCGGCGAGGACTCGATGGCCGCGTTCGAGGAGCTGCTGGCCCAGGTGCACGCGCTGCGCCTGGCCGAAGGCAGCGAGGAACTGGCCGAGCACGTGAAGGCCGTCTACGGCGACGAAGGCGCCGACCGCGACCGCCTGATCGACGAGGCCTGCTACGCCGTGCAGGACCTGCGGATGTGGTGGGTCGACCACGCGCCCAAGCCCGAGACCCGGCGTGTCGAGAAGACACCCGGTCGCAACGATCCTTGCCCCTGTGGCAGCGGCCTCAAGTACAAGAAATGCCATGGAGCGGCGGCCTGAAGCCGGCCCGCGCTTACAGTCCCGCCCCATGTCCGATCGCCAAGACCTTCTCGGCCGCCACGTCCTGCTCGGGCTGACCGGCGGCGTCGCCTGCTACAAGGCCGCCGAGCTGACGCGCGAGCTCGTCCGCGCCGGCGCCACCGTGCAGGTCGTGATGACCGACGCCGCGCTGCAGTTCATCACCCCGGTGACGATGCAGGCGCTGTCGGGTCGCCCGGTGTTCACCAGCCAGTGGGACGCACGCCCGGCGAACTCGATGGCCCACATCGAGCTGTCGCGCGAGGCCGACGCGATCGTCGTCGCGCCGGCGAGTGCCGACTTCATCGCCCAGCTCGCCCAGGGCCGCGCCGGCGAGCTGCTGGCGCTGGCCTGCCTGGCGCGGCCGGCCGACCGTGTGCCGCTGTTCGTCGCCCCGGCGATGAACCGCGAGATGTGGGCCCATCCGGCGACGCAGCGCAACGTCGCCCAGGTGGCCGCCGACGGCGCCGTCGTGCTCGGGCCCGCCAGCGGCTCCCAGGCCTGCGGCGAGACCGGCGACGGCCGCATGCTCGAGGCCGTCGAGCTGCGCGACGCGCTCGTCGCGCATTTCCAGCCCAAGGTGCTGGCCGGCCGGCGCGTGCTGATCACCGCCGGGCCGACCTTCGAGGCCATCGACCCGGTGCGCGGCATCACCAACCATTCGAGCGGCAAGATGGGCTTCGCCGTCGCGCGCGCGGCGGCCGAAGCCGGTGCCGACGTGACGCTGGTCGCCGGCCCGGTGCACCTGCCGACGCCGGCCGGCGTGCGCCGCATCGACGTCTGCAGCGCGCAGCAGATGCACGACGCGGTGCTGCCGCTGGCGCCCACGCACGACGTCTTCGTCGCCACCGCGGCGGTCGCCGACTGGCGGCCCTCGCAGTTCAACGACCACAAGATCAAGAAGGACGGCAAGAAGATCGCGCCGACCTTCGAGCTGGCCGAGAACCCCGACATCCTGGCCGCCGTCGCGCGCCTGCCCGTGCAGACGCGGCCGTGGTGCGTCGGCTTCGCCGCCGAGAGCCACGACCTCGTGCGCCACGCACGCGAGAAGCTCGAGCGCAAGGGCGTGCCGCTGATCGTCGGCAACCTGGGGCCCGCGACCTTCGGCCGCGACGACAACACGCTGCTGCTCGTCGACGCCGCCGGCGAACGCGAGCTGCCCCACGGCGACAAGCTGAGCCTGGCCCGCGAACTCGTGCGCGAGATCGCCGGCCGCATCACCCGATTCCCGACCTGATGACGACGATCGACCTCAAGGTGCTGGACCCGCGCATGGCGGACCAGCTGCCCCGCTACGCGACGCCCGGCAGCGCCGGCCTGGACCTGCGCGCCTGCCTGGACGCGCCGCTGGAACTGGCGCCCGGCGCCAGCGCGCTGGTGTCCACCGGCATCGCGATCCACGTCGCCGACCCGTCGCTGGCGGCGGTGATCCTGCCGCGCTCGGGCCTGGGCCACAAACACGGCATCGTGCTCGGCAACCTCGTCGGCCTGATCGACAGCGACTACCAGGGCCCGCTGATGGTCAGCGTCTGGAACCGCGGCAGCGCCGCGTACACGCTGCAGCCCTTCGAGCGCATCGCGCAGCTCGTCGTCGTGCCGGTGGTGCAGGCCACCTTCCGCATCGTCGAGGACTTCGACGCGTCGGAGCGCGGCGAGGGCGGGTTCGGCTCCACCGGGGCGCGCTGAGGATCGGCGGGGTCAAATCGGCGGGGTCAGGTCTTGAGAGACCTGACCCCAGCTTTCCAGCGCCGGGCCGCCGGCTTCAGTGCAGCGGCTGCTCCGGCGCGGCCGCGTCCAGCACCGTGAAGGCGTTGTTGCCGACGCTGCGCGCCTCGATCTCGTCCTCGTCGGCCTCGCGCACCGCGCGCACGCGGATCGTCAGCCGCAGTGCCATGCCGGCCAGCGGGTGGTTGCCGTCGAGCACGACGTGCGACGGGTAGACCTCGGTGACGACGTAGATCGTGTCGGCCGGCATGTCCGGCGTCGCCGCGCCCGGCGGCAGGCCCTCGAAGGCCATGCCGGTCTCCAGGTTCTCGGGGAAGAGCTTGCGGTCCTCGAAGCAGACGAGTTCGCTCTTGTAGTCGCCGAAGGCCTGCTCGGGTTCGAGCTGCACGCGCACCTCGTCGCCTTCGACGTGGCCGGCGAGCGCTTCCTCGACCGGGGCGAGCAGGTCGTCGCCGCCGTAGAAGAACTCGACCGGTTCCTTCAGTTCGTCGATGGTGTTGTTCTGGGCGTCGGTCAGCAGCCAGGTGAGACTGACGACGCAGGGAGCTGCGATGTTCATCGGGCGATGATCGCACAGCGTCCGCGGGACAATGGGGCATGGATCTCAACGCACCGATCGCCCTGCTGGGCGGGCTCTCGCCGCAGGCCTTCATGCGGCGCCACTGGCAGAAGAAGCCGCTGCTCGTGCGCCAGGCGCTGCCGGGCGTCACGCCGCCGCTGGCGCGCGCCGCGCTGTTCGACCTGGCCGGCAGCGAAGACGTCGAGTCGCGCCTGGTGCAGCGCGACGGCGGCCGCTGGTCGCTGCGCCAGGGCCCGTTCGCACGCCGCGCGCTGCCGCCGGCTTCGCGCCCGGGCTGGACGCTGCTGGTGCAGGGCCTGGACCTGCACGTGCCGGCGGCGCACGAGCTGCTGCGCCGCTTCTCGTTCATCCCCGAGGCGCGGCTGGACGACCTGATGCTGTCCTGGGCCAGCGACGGCGGCGGCGTCGGCCCGCACCTCGATTCCTACGACGTGTTCCTGATCCAGGTGCACGGCCGCCGCCGCTGGCGCATCGGCCCGGTGGCCGACGAGACGCTGCTGCCCGACATGCCGGTGCGGCTGCTGCAGAACTTCGAGCCCGCCGAGGAGTGGGTGCTCGAGCCCGGCGACATGCTCTACCTGCCGCCGCGCTGGGGCCACGACGGCATCGCCGAAGGCGAGTGCATGACGGCCTCGGCGGGTTTCCGCGTGCCGCTGCAGACCGGGCTGGCGCGCGAGCTGCTGCAGCGCCTGGCCGAAGACGACGAACTCGGCGACGGCGCGCTCTACCGCGACCCGCGCCAGCCGGCCACCGCGACGCCGGGCGAGATCCCGGCGGGACTGCGGGAGTTCGCCGGCCGCGCTGTCGAGCGCCTGCTCACGCGCCGCGGTGCGCTCGACCGCGCGCTCGGCGAGATCCTCAGCGAGCCCAAGCCGCGGGTCTGGTTCGACGGCGAGGCGGTCGACGGCGACGAGGCCTTCGGCGCCGGTGTCGCGCTCGACCCGAAGAGCCGCATGCTCTACGACGAGCGCCACGTCTTCCTCAACGGCGAGTCCTTCGTCGCCGGCGGCCGCGATGCGCGCCTGATGCGCCGCCTGGCCGACGACCGTGTCCTGTCGGCACGCGACTGTGCCGGCCTCAGCGACGGCGCACGCGAGACGGTGGCCGGCTGGATCGAGACCGGCTGGGTGCGCCGGGGTGGGCGATGAGCGCGGGCTCGGTGCTGTTCGACTCGCGCGGCGCCTTCCACGACGCCGTGCACCAGGCCTTCGAGGCCGCGATCGCGCGTGGTGCGCGCCGCATCGTCTGCTGCGACCCCGACTTCGCCGACTGGCCGCTGGATGACGCCGCGCTGCACGAGCGCCTCGTGCCCTGGCTGAAGCGGCCGCAGCGCCGCCTCGTGCTGCTGGCCGCCGACTGGAGCGTGCTGCCGCGCCGTCATCCGCGTTTCGTCGCCTGGCGCACGCCCTGGGCTCACGCCGTCGAAGGCTGGGCGCCGGAAGAGGGCGACGAGGCCGAGCTGCCGCGGGTGCTGGTCGACGACGGCGACGTCTTCGTGCACCTGCGCGACGCCGAGCACTGGCGCGGCCGTGCCGGCCGCGACGCGGGCGACGCGCAGCGCTGGCGCGACGTGCTGGACGGCCGCATCGAGCGCGCGCAACCCTCGTTTTTCCTCCGTCCTTTAGGCCTGTAGGGGAATGCACCTATTCGGCGCTATACTTTTAGGCTAGGCATGGGAGAGGCGCAAAGCCCGTCCTTGTCTTTCGGGGGTGGAGGGTTGCGAGATCCGGGTCGGGTCGACCCACCATCCCTTGAGGTTCCGTCGACCCACAATTCCCTGAGGACACACGCATGAACAAGTCGATCGTTCTGGCTTCGCTGGTCGCCGCGATGGCGCTGGCCGCCTGCGGCAAGAAGGAAGAAACCCCCCCGCCGCCGCCGCCGGCCGCTGAACCGGCTCCGGCCGCTTCGGAAGCTGCTTCGGCGCCGGTGGAAGCCGCGTCGGAAGTCGCCGCCCCGGCCTCGGAAGCCGCCTCCCAATAATCGCGAGACCGAGCGATCCGAACGCTCAAAAGCCGCCTTCGGGCGGCTTTTTTCATGCCTGCGACAAACCCGCAGGGACAAGAAAAAGGCCGCCCGCAGGCGGCCTTCTTTCACGTGGACGAGCTCAGCGCAGTTCGTTGGCCAGGATGCCGGCGATGCGATCACCCGACTCGCCGGCCGAGCCGCTGCCGCTGGCCGGCTGCACCGTCACCGTCGTCTTGTCGCCCGCGGCCTTGACCAGCACGCGGTAGCGCTGCGGGCCCGCCGGGCCGTCCTTGGCGCCGCCGAAGAGCTTCGAGAAGAAGCCGGGCTCCTCCTTGCCGATCTCCTTCGGGTCGATGTAGCGCACGAAGTACAGGCCGGCGGCGCGGTCGCGGTCCTCGACCGAGAAGCCGGTGCGGTCGAGCACCAGGCCGACACGTCGCCAGGCGCGGTCGAAGCTCTCGTCGACCTCCACCGTCGCCGGCGTGCCTTGCACCAGGCGTGCACGCGACTGCGCCACGGCCGGGGCGGCCACGGCCTCACGGGCCTGCGTCTCGGGCGTGCCGAGCTTGACCATCAGCCGCGTCAGCATCTCGGCCTCGAGCTGCGGGTCGCTGGCGCGCGGGCGCCACTCGGTGGCGTCCTTGCGGTCGCCGACGTAGACCTCCTCCAGGCCGCGGTGGGCGATGTAGACCTCGCTGCCGGTGGCGGTGCGTTCGACGCGCATGCGGAAGCGGTCGCGCTCGCCGGTGTCGTAGAGGTTGCCGAACACGCGGCCGATCGTCGTGCGGATGAAGTCGTGCGGCAGCTTGGCGCGGTTCTCGGCCCAGTCGGTCTCGAGGATGCCGGTCTGCGCGTCCTCGCTCTCGATGACGAAGCCGCGCTCCTGCCAGAAGGTCTTCAGCTGCGGCCAGAGCTGGTCGGGCGACATCGGCACGACGAGCCAGCGCTCGTTGCCCAGGCGCTCGACGCGGGTCTCGCCGCGTGCCGCCGGGGCCACGGCGCCGGCCATGGCGGCGCCGTTGGCCGACGTCGCCAGGCCGGAGTTGGCGGCGCTGACGACACCGCCCTGGGCCTGGTAGCGGCTGTCGCGTGCGAGCTGGCTCAGGTCCGGCGGCACGTCCAGCGGCTGCTCGCGCACCTTGGTGCTGCGGTAGTCCACCTTGTCGCCCGACAGCATGTCGCCGATCGAGGAGCAGCCGGCCAGCGCGACGGCAACGGCGAGCGCGGTGGTCCGGGCTGCGGGAACGACGGGAATACGATTCACGGTGACGGTCTCCGGCGCGGCCTGTGGCGGCCGCGGGTGGCGGGTGAGGGGCTTCTTCAGATGCACACGCCGCTGTCGGCGAGCGCGGCGTCGACCGCGGCCTGGCCGGCCTCGGTGACGGGCAGCAGCGGCAGGCGCAGCACGTTGGCGCAGCGGCCCATCCGGTGCAGCGCCCACTTCGCGGGCGCCGGGTTGGACTCGCAGAACAGCGCGCGGTGCAGCGCCAGCAGCTGGAAGTGGATGGCCGTCGCGCGGCGCGCGTCGCCTTCGATCGCCGCGACGCACATCTCGTGCATCAGCCGCGGCGCGACGTTGGCGGTGACGCTGACGTTGCCCTTGCCGCCCAGCAGCATCAGCGCGACGGCGGTGCCGTCGTCGCCGGAATAGACCGAGAAGCCTTCGGGCGCGTGCTTGATCAGCCAGGCGGCGCGTTCGATGTTGCCGGTGGCTTCCTTGATGCCGAAGACACCCGGCACCTGGGCGACGCGCAGCGCGGTTTCCGGCAGCATGTCCGCGACCGTGCGGCCGGGCACGTTGTAGAGCATCAGCGGCAGGTCGACCGCTTCGGCGATCGCGCGGAAGTGGCGGTACATGCCTTCCTGCGACGGCTTGTTGTAGTAGGGCACGACCTGCAGCGTGCAGTCGGCGCCGACTTCCTTGGCGAAGCGCGTCAGCTCGATCGCCTCGGCGGTCGAGTTGCCGCCGGCGCCGGCCATGATCGGCACGCGGCCCTGGGCGCGTTCGACCGAGAAGCGGATCACCTCGCAGTGCTCGGGCACCGTGAGCGTCGCCGATTCGCCGGTGGTGCCGACGACGCCGATGCAGTCGGTGCCTTCGGCGATGTGCCAGTCGATGAGCCGGCCGAGTGCCTCGTAGTCGACGCTGCCGTCCGGGTGCATCGGCGTGACGAGCGCGACGATGCTGCCAACAATTGCCTTCATGCGCTTAAGCCGTAGCCGCGGTAAATCGCCGATTTTAGCTGCCAGAGTGCCGCGCTCCGGCGAGGGCGAGCGCGCCGCTGGGCGGCGCGATGGCGACGATGCGCTGCACGCGCCGCGTCGGCCCGTCGAGCAGCCCGTCTTCATAGGCCAGCACGTGCAGGCCCGAGGCCGCGGCCAGCAGTTCGCCCGGTGCCAGCAGGAACTCCGGCCGCGACGGCCGGCCGTAGCTCTCCTGGCCGCGCGCGAAGGTCTCGTAGATCAGCACGCCGCCGTCGGCCAGCGCCGCGCGCAGCGCCGGGAACAGCGGCCGCCAGAGGTAGTTCGTCACCAGCACCGCGTCGAAGCGGCGGCCGGGCAGGGGCCAGGGGCCGGCCTCGAGGTCGGCGACGACGGTCTCGGCGATGGCCGACAGCGGCGCCAGCGCCTGCACGTCGCGGTCGACGGCAGTGACCTGCCAGCCGCGTTCGGCCAGCCAGCGCACGTGCCGGCCGTGGCCGCAGGCCACATCGAGCACGCGGCCGCCGGCGGGCAGCAGGTGGGCCCAGCGCTGCAGCCAGTCCGACGGCGGGGCGAGGCCCGGCATCAGAAGCAGGACCAGACACGCGTCGCCAGGTCGACGACGGTGTGCGGGTCGCGGTAGGCGGCGAAGACCGCGCCGAGCACGGCGACCGCCACGATCCAGGCCAGCACGCGGCCGGTCTTCATGCAGCCACCGGGCGCGCCTCGGCGCGCGGGATCGCCGTCTCGCGCACCGGCAGGTTGACGAGAGCCGCGAACACGCCCAGCGCCACCGCGATCCACCAGACGACCTGGTAGCTGCCGGTCGTGTCGTAGAGCCGGCCGCCGAGCCAGACGCCGAGGAAGGAGCCGACCTGGTGGCTGAGGAAGACGATGCCGCCCAGCATCGACATGTAACGCACGCCGAAGATCTGGGCGACGATGGCGTTGGTCGGCGGCACCGTCGACAGCCACAGCACGCCCATCGTCGCGGCGAAGAGATAGACGCCCCAGGTCGTGATCGGCGACAGCACGAAGATCGTGATGACGATGGCGCGCAGCAGGTAGATCGCGGCCAGGATGTGGCGCTTGGCGAGCTTCTGCCCCAGCACGCCGGCGGCATAGGTGCCGAAGACGTTGAACAGGCCGATCAGCGCCAGCGCGGTGGTCGCGACCTCGGGGCCCAGGCCCTGGTCCTTCAGGTAGGCCGGCATGTGCACGCCGATGAACACGACCTGGAAGCCGCAGACGAAGTAGCCGGCGGTCAGCAGCAGGAAGCTGCGGTAGCCCAGCGCCTCGCGCAGCGCCGCGCCCACGCTCTGTGCCGGGCCGGTGTGCACGCCGGCGCCGGCCGGCTCCTTCAGGCCGAAGGCCAGCGGCACGATGGCCAGCGCCGCGCAGCCGAGCAGGAACAGCGCGTTCTGCCAGCCCAGCCCGCCGATCAGCCAGTTCTCCACCGGCACCATCAGGAACTGGCCGAACGAACCCGCTGCGGCGGCCACGCCCATCGCCCAGGAGCGTTTCTCGGGCGCGACGTTGCGCGCGATGACGCCGTAGATCACCGCGTAGGTCGTGCCCGACTGGGCGATGCCGATCAGCAGCCCGGCGCCGCCGGTGAAGGCCAGCCCTGAGGTGGCGAGCGCCATCGACACCAGGCCCAGCGCGTACAGCACCGAGCCGACGATCAGCACGCGGAAGGCGCCCCAGCGGTCGGCCAGCATGCCGGCCACCGGCCCGGCCAGGCCCCAGGCCAGGTTCTGCACCGCCAGCGCGAAGGCGAAGGTCTCGCGTGTCCAGCCGCGGTCCATCGTGATCGGCTGCAGCCACAGGCCGAAGCCGTGGCGGATGCCCATGCTGAGGGTGACGATCGCGGCGCCGCAGAGCAGCACCTGCGTCATCGACAGGCGCGGTGCGGTCGTGGCGGGGATCATGGGGGCGCAATGTATCCAATGCGGCGAGGGCGCGTCGGCGGCGCGGTCGGCGCGGCAATGGCTGTGCTCCACCGTGGTTCCTTCGTGCACTTTCGCGGTTCAGTTGCAGGCGATTCGGTGCATGCGCTTTTGAATGGTGAATCGTGAGGAGATGTTCGGGAAACTATGGTGAAAGCGTCTGCGGACCGGTCGGTAGAGTGCGCCTCTTCAACGGCAACGGCAGCGGCGCATGAAGGTCCTGGTCCTGGGCAGCGGTGTCATCGGCACCTCGGTGGCTTACTACCTCGCGAAGTCGGGGCACGAGGTCGAGGTCGTCGAGCGCCAGAGCGGCCCGGCGCTGGAAACGAGCTTCGGCAACGCCGGCGAGATCTCGCCGGGCTACTCGTCGCCCTGGGCCGGCCCGGGCGTGCCGCTGAAGGCCATCAAGTGGATGCTGATGCAGCATTCGCCGCTGGTCGTCAGCGCGCTGCTCGACCCGAAGATGTGGCGCTGGGGCCTGGCGATGCTGGCCAACTGCAACGCCCGCGCCTATGCGCTGAACAAGAGCCGCATGGTGCCGATCGCCGAGTACAGCCGCGACTGCCTGAAGGCGCTGCGTGCCGAGACCGGCATCGAGTACGACGACCGCGCCCAGGGCACCTTGCAGCTGTTTCGCACCCAGAAGCAGCTCGACGGCATAGTCGGCGACGTCGAGGTGCTGCGCCAGTACGGCGTGCCCTTCGAGGTGCTGGACCGCGAGGGTTTCGTCAAGGTCGAGCCGGCGCTCGCGCTCACCCAGGAAAAGTTCGTCGGTGCGCTGCGCCTGCCCAACGACGAGACCGGCGACTGCTTCAAGTTCACCAACCGCCTGGCCGAGATGGCGCGTGCGCTGGGCGTACGCTTCCGCTTCGACACGACGGTGCAGGGCGTCGAGGTCTCGGGCGGCCGCGTCTCGGGCGTGCGCACGACGGCCGGCACGCTGAGCGCCGACCGCGTCGTCGTCGCGCTCGGCAGCTTCTCGCCGCAGTGGATGAAGCCGCTGGGCCTCAGCCTGCCGATCTACCCGGTCAAGGGCTACTCGATCACGGTGCCGATCACCGACGCCGCCTTCGCGCCCGAGTCGACAATCATGGACGAGACGCACAAGGTGGCCGTCACGCGGCTGGGCGACCGCATCCGCGTCGGCGGCACGGCCGAGCTCGGCGGCTTCGACCTGACGCTGCGTGGCGGCCGCCGCCAGACGCTGGAGCACGTCGTCACCGACCTGTTCCCGCGTGGCGGCGACGTCTCGCGCGCCGAGTTCTGGTGCGGCCTGCGCCCGATGACGCCCGACGGCACGCCGATCGTCGGCGAGACGCCGGTGCGCGACCTGCTGCTGGCCACCGGCCACGGCACGCTGGGCTGGACGATGGCCGCCGGCACCGGGCGTGTCATCGCCGACATCGTCTCGGGCCGCCAGCCCGAGATCGACGTCGCGCCGCTGAACATCGCTCGCTACGGTTGAGGCGCGCCGGGCTGGCCGCGCAAGGAAGACTGGGGAAGACTGAGGAAGACTGGGGTCAGGTCCCGAGGGACCTGACCCCATCCGCCCTCGGGACCTGACCCCATCCGCCTGACCCCATCCCCGGGGTTCCTAGAATCCGCCCCCTATGGCAATCAAGCAGGGCAGTTATGCCGAAGCCTCGATCCGCGTCTTGAAGGGCCTGGAGCCCGTCAAGCAGCGGCCGGGCATGTACACGCGCACGGACAACCCGCTGCACGTGGTCCAGGAAGTGATCGACAACGCCGCCGACGAGGCGCTGGCGGGCTTCGGCAAACGCATCGCGGTGACGCTGCACGCCGACGGCTCGGTCGCCGTCGAGGACGACGGCCGCGGCATCCCCTTCGGCCTGCACCCCGAGGAGCAGGTGCCGGTGCTGGAGATCGTCTACACGCGGCTGCACGCCGGCGGCAAGTTCGACAAGGGCTCGGGCGGTGCCTACAGCTTCTCCGGCGGCCTGCACGGCGTCGGCGTCAGCGTGACGAACGCGCTGGCGACGCGGCTGGAAGTGACGGTCTGGCGCGAAGGCCAGTGCGCGACGCTGGCCTTCGGCAACGGTGGCGAGGTCATCGAGCCGCTGGCGGTGCGCAAGGCGACGTCCAGTGAACGCCGCCACGGCACACGCGTGCGCGTCTGGCCCGACCCGAAGTATTTCGAGAGCCCCGAGCTGCCGCGCGGCGAGCTGCTGCACCTGCTGCGCAGCAAGGCCGTGCTGATGCCCGGCGTCACCGTCACGCTGGCCACCGAGAAGACCGGCGAGACCCAGACCTGGCGCTACGAATCCGGCCTGCGCGACTACCTGCTGCAGAGCCTGGCCGCCGAGCCGCTGATCCCGCTGTTCGAGGGTGCCCAGTACGCCGCCGCCAACGAGACCGAGAGCTTCGCCGAAGGCGAGGGCGCGGCCTGGTGCGTGGCCTTCACCGACGAAGGCACGACGCTGCGCGAGAGCTACGTCAACCTGATCCCGACGGTGGCCGGGGGCACGCACGAGTCCGGCCTGAAGGATGGCCTGTTCCAGGCGGTCAAGGGCTTCATCGAGCTGCACGCGCTGCTGCCCAAGGGTGTCAAGCTGATGCCCGAGGACGTGTTCTCGCGCGCCAGCTTCGTGCTGTCGGCCAAGGTGCTGGACCCGCAGTTCCAGGGCCAGATCAAGGAGCGGCTGAACAGCCGCGACGCGCTGAAGCTCGTCGCCAGCTTCGTGCGCCCGGCGCTGGAGATCTGGCTGAACCAGCACGTCGAGTTCGGCAAGAAGCTGGCCGAGCTCGTGATCCGCCAGGCGCAGACGCGCCAGCGTGCCGGCCAGAAGGTCGAGAAGAAGAAGGGCTCGGGTGTCGCCGTGCTGCCCGGCAAGCTGACCGACTGCGAGAGCCGCGACCTGAGCCTCAACGAGGTCTTCCTCGTCGAAGGCGACTCCGCCGGCGGCAGCGCCAAGATGGGCCGCGACAAGGAGACCCAGGCCATCCTGCCGCTGCGCGGCAAGGTGCTGAACTCCTGGGAGGTCGAACGCGACCTGCTGTTCAAGAACAACGAGATCCACGACATCTCGGTGGCGCTGGGCGTCGACCCGCACGGCCCGGCCGACGAGCCCGACCTGTCGGGGCTGCGCTACGGCAAGGTCTGCATCCTGTCGGACGCCGACGTCGACGGCTCGCACATCCAGGTGCTGCTGCTGACGCTGTTCTTCCGCCACTTCCCGAAGCTGATCGAACGCGGTCACGTCTACGTCGCGCGCCCGCCGCTGTACCGCATCGACGCGCCGGCGCGCGGCAAGCGCCCGGCGGCCAAGCTCTATGCGCTGGACGACGGCGAGCTCGAGGCGGCGCTGGACAAGCTGCGCAAGGAAGGCGCGCGTGAAGGCTCGTGGACCATCAGCCGCTTCAAGGGCCTCGGCGAGATGAACGCCGAGCAGCTCTGGGACACGACGCTGAACCCCGAGACGCGCCGCCTGCTGCCGGTGGCCTTCGGCGCACCGGGCTTGGACAACACCGTCGAGCTGTTCACGCGGCTGATGGGCAAGGGCGAGGCGCAGGCGCGGCGCGATCTGATGGAACTGCGCGCCGACGCGGTCGAGATCGACGTCTGACGGGGCTGCGCTCGGTGTTCTCCTGACGCCGGGATCGGGGGTTGACGCTCTGCTCCGGCGTCGGAAAAGTCAAATGCTTCTGCCGCATGTGGCTTTTCTTTGCCGGAGTTCGTCCCATGACCCAGGTTCTCAAGCCGTTGCGCACGGCCGTCTTGCTGGCCGTGTCGGCGGTTGTCTGCAGCGCGTCGATGGCGGCCGTCGCCGCCGACGCGGGCAGCGTGAACGTCATCGTCGCGTACAAGGCCGGCGCCGCCGCCAAGCTGCGCAGCGGGCTCGCCGGTCTTGGCGGCAAGCTCCGCGCCGACCTCGCCGACGACAACGCGATCGCGGTCACCGTGCCGCGCGCCAAGCTCGCCAAGCTGCGGGCGCTGGCCGGCGTCGACTACGTCGAAGAGGACGTGATCCACACCCTCCAGGGCCAGCGCAGCACCTCGATCAAGAGCCGCAAGGCGGCGCTGGCGGCCGCGTCGACGCAGACGCTGCCCTACGGCATCACCGCCGTGCAGGCCGATCAGGTGGCCGGCACGCCGGCCTGGACACCCAAGGTCTGCATCGTCGACTCGGGCATCGACGGCACGCACGAGGACCTCGCCGGCAACAAGCTGGCGGGCCAGAACTTCTCCGGCTCGGGCAGCTGGAACACCGACGAGAACGCGCACGGCACGCACGTGGCCGGCACCGTCGCGGCGCTGGACAACGATGTCGGCGTCGTCGGCGTCAACGGCCGCAAGCAGGTCTCGCTGTACATCGCCAAGGTGTTCGACGCCTCCGGCAGCGCCAGCGCCTCGACGATCACCAAGGCCATCAACGCCTGCGGCCGCGCCAAGGCGAACATCGTCTCGATGTCGCTGGGCAGCGCCAGCCCCAGCCGCACCGAGAAGCGCGCCATCGACCGCCTGACGCAGAAGGGCATCCTGTTCATCGCCGCGGCGGGCAATGCCGGCACGACGGCGGTGTCGTACCCGGCCGGCTTCGACAACGTGATGTCGGTCGCCGCCGTCGACGAGAACAAGGCCTGGGCTTCGTTCTCGCAATACAACGCGACGGTGGAGATCGCCGCGCCGGGCGTCGCCGTCGTCTCGACGGTGCCGCCCAACGTGCTGACGATGAGCGTGCTGAAGGTCGGCGGCGTCGCCGTGCCCTCGCTGTCGATGGAAGGCTCGCCGGTCACCGGCGCCACCGGTGCGCTCGCCGACTTCGGCTTTGGCGACACCCCGGCCGCCGGCTCGATGACCGGCAAGGTCTGCCTGATCTCGCGCGGCAACATCTCGTTCGCCGACAAGGTCGTGAACTGCCAGACCAGCGGCGGTGTCGGTGCGGTCATCTACAACAACACCGCGGGCGAGCTCGCCGGCACGATGGGTGACGTCGTCACGACGATCCCGTCGGTCGGCATCACGCAGGCCGACGGCGCGGCGCTGATGGGCCAGCTCGGCCAGTCGACCTACGTCGCGATCGAACCCGATCCGGCCAAGTACGCCGCGTTCAACGGCACCTCGATGGCCACGCCGCATGCCTCCGGTGTCGCGGCGCTGGTGTGGAGCTACTTCCCGAGCTGCAGCGCGCAGCAGATCCGCAGCACGCTGGTCAAGAGCGCGCTGGACATCGGCGACCCCGGCCGCGACGACAAGACCGGCGCCGGCCTGGTGCAGGCCAAGGCCGCGATCGACCGCATCAACACGCTGGGCTGCGCGAACTGAGCCGCGACGCGAGAGGCCGCCAGGCCTCTCGCGCCAGGCTCGGCCCTCGCCGCAAGGCCTGGCCCGCCATCCGAGAACCGCCGGCCGTGCCCGGCGGTTTTCATTTGCGCGGCGCCGAACTGCACCACCGCGACGGCGGTGTTCGCCGGATCGCGGCGGCGGTGCGCCGCCTACGATGCGGCGATCGTGTCCCGCGTCCGCCCGAGCTTCCTCCGTCCCGTCCTGCTGGCGCTGCTGCTGGCCGCCGGTGGCCCGGCCCATGCCGAACTCTGGGGTTATGTCGACGCCCAGGGCGTGGCGCACTTCGCCTCGCGCGCGGTCGACTCCCGCTACCGCCTGGTGCATGCCGACACCGCCGCCACCGGCCCGCGCGTGCCCGGCAAACGCGACGGCGCCGACGCGCTGCTGACCTGGATGGAAATCGCGCCGGAGGCCAAGGTGCTGGTGCCCTGGGTGCGCGAGGCCGCCCGCCTGCACGGCGTCGACGCCGAACTGCTGACCGCCGTCATCGCCGTCGAGTCGGGCTTCCGGCGCGACGCGGTGTCGCCGCGCGGCGCGATCGGGCTGATGCAGATCACCGCCGTCACCGGCGACCGCTACGCGACCGCGGCCGAGCGCCGCCAGCCTGCGGCCGAGCGCCTGCTCGACGCGCGCACCAACATCCACACCGGCGCGCGCATGCTCGCCGACCTGACGCGCCGCTACGGCCGCATCGAGCTCGCGCTGGCGGCCTGGAACGCCGGCGAAGGCACGGTGCGCCGCCACGGCGGCCTGCCGCGCCTGGCCGAGACCCGCGCCCACGTGCACCTGGTGCTGGAGCTGTACTGGGCGCTGCTGCAGCGCAGCCAGGCGGCGCGCGCGACGCGGCTGGCGCTGGGCTGAACCGGCGCGCTCCGGCGCCGCCCGGCGGCGTTTGCGAGAATCGCCGCCTTTCCAAGCCGAGCGGCCCCGCGGCCGCCCGCCCTGCATGCGAGACCTCTTCGATTTCGCGGCGGCCGAACCCGCCGACGCCCTGACGCTGGCCGACTACGCCGAACGCGCCTATCTCGAGTACGCGCTGTCGGTCGTCAAGGGTCGCGCGCTGCCCGACGTCTGCGACGGCCAGAAGCCGGTGCAGCGCCGCATCCTGTACGCGATGCACCGCATGGGGCTGGGCTACAACGGCAACGTCGGCGCCAAGCCGGTGAAGAGCGCACGTGTCGTCGGCGACGTGCTCGGCCGCTACCACCCGCACGGCGACACCGCGGCCTACGACGCGATGGTGCGCATGGCCCAGGACTTCAGCCAGCGCTACCCGCTGGTCGACGGCCAGGGCAACTTCGGCAGCCGCGACGGCGACGGCGCGGCGGCGATGCGCTACACCGAGGCCCGCCTGGCGCCGATCGCGCGCCTGCTGCTCGACGAGATCGACGAAGGCACGGTCGACTTCCAGCCCAACTACGACGGCTCGACCCAGGAGCCGCGCCAGCTGCCGGCGCGCCTGCCTTTCGTGCTGCTGAACGGCGCCTCGGGCATCGCCGTCGGCCTGGCCACCGAGATCCCCAGCCACAACCTGCGCGAGGTCGCGGCCGCCGCGGTCGAGCTGATCCGCGACCCGGCGCTGGCCGACGACGCGCTGTACACCCTGCTGCCCGGCCCCGACTTCCCCGGCGGCGGCCAGATCATCAGCAGCGCCGCCGAGATCCGCGCCGCCTACGCCAGCGGCCGCGGCAGCCTGAAGGTCCGCGCGCGCTGGACGATCGAGGACCTGGCGCGCGGCCAGTGGCAGCTCGTCGTCAACGAGCTGCCGCCGGGCACCAGCGCCCAGCGGGTGCTCGAGGAGATCGAGGAGCTGACCAACCCCAAGCTGCGCCCCGGCAAGAAGGCGCTGACGCAGGAGCAGCAGCAGCTCAAGCAGACCGTGCTCGCGGTGCTGGACGCGGTGCGCGACGAGTCCAGCAAGGACGCGCCGGTGCGCCTGGTCTTCGAGCCCAAGAGCCGCACCGTCTCGCAGCAGGATCTGATCACGACGCTGCTGGCCAACACCAGCCTGGAGTGCAACTCGCCGGTCAACCTGACGATGGTCGGCGCCGACGGCCGGCCGACGCAGAAGAGCCTGCGCCAGATGCTGGAGGAGTGGATCGGCTTTCGCCAGCAGACGGTGCAGCGGCGCACGCGCCATCGCCTGGACAAGGTGCTGGAGCGCATCCACGTGCTCGAAGGCCGGCAGCTGGTGCTGCTGAACATCGACGAGGTGATCCGCATCATCCGCGAGAGCGACGAGCCGCGCGCCGCGCTGATCGCACGCTTCAATCTGAGCGAGCGCCAGGCCGACGACATCCTCGACCTGCGGCTGCGCCAGCTGGCGCGGCTGGAGGCGATCAAGATCGAGCAGGAGCTGAAGGAGCTGCGCGAAACGCAGGCCAGGCTGGAAGAGATCCTCGCCAGCCCGGCGGTGCTCAAGCGCACGCTGATCCGCGAGATCGAGGCCGACGCCAAGGCCTGCGGCGACGAGCGCCGCACGCTGATCCAGGAAGAGCGCCGCGCGGTCGCCGAGATCCGCGTCGTCGACGAGCCGGTGACGGTGGTCGTCAGCCAGAAGGGCTGGGTGCGGGCGCTGAAGGGCCACGAGGTCGAACGTTCGACGCTGGGCTTCAAGGCCGGCGACGCGCTCTACGCCACCTTCGCCTGCCGCAGCGTCGACACGCTGCTGGTCTTCGGCGACCGTGGCCGCGTCTACAGCGTCGCCGTCTCGTCGCTGCCCGGCGGGCGCGGCGACGGCGTGCCGATCACGACGCTGATCGAGCTGGAAGCCGGCACCGCCATCGCCCACTACTGGGCCGGCGCCGCCGACACGACGCTGCTGCTGGCCAACAGCGGCGGCTTCGGCCTGCTGGCCAAGGCCGGCGACCTGCACGGCCGCCAGCGTGCCGGCAAGAGCTTCCTGACGCTGGAAGCGGGCGAGCGCCCGCTCGAGCCCTGGGCCGTGGCCGCCGGCCAGACGAACGCCGCCTGCCTGGCGGCCGACGGCCGGCTGCTGGTCTACCCGCTCGACGAGCTGAAGCACCAGCCCAACGGCGGCCGCGGCCTGACGCTGATGGACGTCGACGCGGCGACGCCGCTGGTCGCGGTGGCGGCCTGCGCGCAGTCGGTGCTGGTCGTCGGCAGCGGCCGCGGCGGCAAGGCGCGCGACGAGGAGATCCGCAACAGCGCCTTCACCTCCTGCATCGGCAAACGTGCGCGCAAGGGGCGCAAGCTGGAAGGCTTCCAGAAGGTCGCCGCGCTGCGCTCGCCGGCCCCCTGAAGCTGCGGCGGGCGTGCACGATCTCACGCTCGCCCGCCCGCAGCAGGCGCCGCACCCCGGAGCGCGGGGATGTGTCAAACCGTAACGGCTTCTATCGTCCGGCCCGTTGCAAGCTCATGCGGACCCGACGATGACCCCCGTTCTCCTGCGCGCCGCCGTCGGCGCGATCGCCCTGTTCACGGCCGCCGGTGCGGCCCAGGCCGCCAGCGTCACGCTCACCGACTGGGCCTACGGCAGCGGCGTGTCGGTCGAGGGCGCCTACGTCAGCCCCGACGTGCCGGCACGTGGCAACAGCTACCGCCACAGCTTCAGCGTCGAGGCCGGCGCGTTCAAGGGCAGCTGGCTGGCCGACGGCCAGAGCGCCGCCACCGACTTCATCACCTACTGCGTCGAGCTCGAGGAGACCTTCTCGTTCGGCCGGCAGGCGATGACCGGCTACCAGCTCGTCGGCGGGCTCGACTACTTCGGCAGCCAGGCCAAGGTCGACCTGCTGGGCCGCCTGATGACCTACGTCGGCCAGAACGCGTCGGCGGTCGACACGGCCTTCGAGTCGGCGGCGCTGCAGCTCGCGATCTGGAACACCGTCTACGACAAGGACACGAGCGTGCGTTCGGGCAGCGGCTTCAACCTCGCCGAGGGCCGGCCGCTGCGGGCGCTGGGCGACTACGCCATCGAGCTGCTGCTGGCCGCCGCCGGCGTCAGCTCGATCTACGACATCTCGGTGCTGCAGCGCAACGGCTCGCAGGACTTCCTGATGGCCTCGCTGCGCCAGGGGCCGGCCAAGCCGGCCAGCAACGACGTGCCCGAGCCGGGCAGCGCGGCACTCGCGCTGCTGGCGCTGGGCGCCGCCGGTGCCGGCCTGCGCCGGCGCAAGGCCTGAGAGGCCGGCCGCGGCCGGCGTTCGCCGCGTTCAGCGCCGCGGCTGCGCCATCACGATGATGGCCCCGAGCGCCGACAGCACGAACAGGCCCAGGCTCCAGAACTCGTAGGGCAGACCGAAGAGGCGGGTGGCCGCGTCGGCGCAGCTGGTCATCGCCATGAACAGGTCGGGGTAGCGAGCGTCCAGGCCGAGCGCGCCGATGAAACGTTCGGCGAAGGACAGGTCGCACGTGGCCTCGCTGGCCGCGACGAAGTGCTGCCACAGCGCCGCGCCGATGCCGCAGCCGGCAAAGCCCAGCGCCAGCAGCGCGCCGACACGCCGCCCCAGCGGCGAGCGCCAGACCAGCGCCAGCGCCGCTGCCGCCGCCAGCGCCAGGAAGATCAGGCGCTGCAGCACGCACCAGGGGCACGGCGGCATGTTCCAGGCGTGCTGGGTGTAGTAGGCCGCGGCGACGGCCGCCGGGCCGCCGAGCGCGATCGCGCCCAGCACCAGATCGGCGCGCTTCATCGCCGGCTCCGCTCGCGCGCTACGGGGGGGGTCACTTAAGCTCGGCGATCAGTTCGATCTCGACGCAGGCGCCCAGCGGAATCTGGGCGACGCCGAAGGCGCTGCGCGCATGGGCGCCGACCTCGGCGCCGAAGACCTCGACGAAGAGCTCGCTGGCGCCGTTGGTCACCAGGTGCTGCTCGGTGTAGGTCGGCGTGCTGTTCACCAGGCTCATCACCTTGACGATGCGGGCGACGTTCTCCAGCCCGCCGGCCGCGGCCGCCAGCGTGCCCAGCAGGTCGACGGCGATCGCGCGCGCCGCGGCCTGGCCTTCGGCGGTGGTCATCGTCAGGCCGAGCTGGCCGACCCAGGGCTTGCCGTCGCGCTTGGCGATGTGGCCGGAGATGAAGACGAGCTTGCCGGTCTGCACGAAAGGCACGTAGGCGGCGGCGGGCACGGCGACGGCGGGCAGCGTGATGCCCAGCTGGTTCAGGCGGTCTTGGATGCTCATGGTCGGCTCGGGAGGGCACGCCTTCGGGGGTGCCGTTCAGGGGAACGGGCCATCCTACACTGGGCCGATGACCGGCCCGGCGGAGCCTGCGGCGCGAGGGTGGTGGGCCGCCGGTGCTGGCTGGCTGGCCGGTGTGCTGCTGCAGCTGCACCAGCCCGAACCCTGGGGCGCGCAGATCCAGCTGCTTCTGCTGGTGTCCGCCGCCACGTTGCTGGCCCTGGCCGGGGGCCGCGGCCCGCGCCGTGCGGCCTCGCTGGCACTGGCCGCCGCCGCGCTCGGCGCCGCCTCCACCGACTGGCGTGCCACCCAGCGCCTGGCCGAGCGCCTGGCACCCGGGCTGGCCGGTGCCGAGCTGGTGCTCACCGGCGTCGTCGTGCGCATCCCGGCGGTGCATGCCGGCGGTGTGCGTTTCACCGTCGAGACCGAGGGCGCGGCCACGGCCGACGGCCGCCCGGTGACGGTGCCGCCGCGTGTCGTGCTCGGCGGGTATGCCGACGGCGACGCGCGCCCGCCGGGGCCGGCGGTCGGTGAACGCTGGCGCTGGCACGTCCGGCTCAAGCCGCCGCACGGCGGGCTCAATCCGCACGGCTTCGACGCCGAGCTGGCCTGGTTCATCCAGGGCATCGGCGCCACCGGCAGCGTGCGCGCCGCCCCCGCGCCGCAACGGCTGGCGGTCGACGCCGCGGCACCGCTGGAGCGCTGGCGCCAGCGCGTGCGCGACGCGGTCTTCGCGCGGGTCGCCGACCCGGCCGCCGCCGGCGTGCTGGCGGCGCTGGCGATCGGCGACCAGGCGGCGATCGAGCGCGAGGACTGGGAGCTCTTCCGCGTCACCGGCGTCGCCCACCTGATGAGC
>NZ_AEWG01000159.1 GCF_000190375.1 Rubrivivax benzoatilyticus JA2 = ATCC BAA-35 | reverse complement strand
TCGGACAATGCTGCCCACCCGCGGAACGCCCGCCGATCCCCTCGCCCATGAAACTTGTCACCCTGAAGGACGGGTCGCGCGACGGCCAGCTCGCCGTCGTCTCGCGCGATCTGGCGCAAGCCCATTTCGCCACCGGCATCGCCACCCGCATGCAGCAGGTGCTGGACGACTGGAACTTCGTCAGCCCGCAGCTCGAGGACCTGTACACGACGCTGAACCACGGCAAGGCGCGCCACGCTTTCGCCTTCGACGCGCGCCAGTGCATGGCGCCGCTGCCGCGCGCCTTCCACTGGGTGCAGGTCGACGCCTACCCCGACGCCGCCGAACGCATGCTGCGCGCGCTGGGCGTCGAGCCGCCGGCGGCGCTGCGCGAGACGCCCGCGGTGCGCGCCGCGGCCGGCGACGGCCTGCTCGGCGCCCACGACGAGGCCCGCTTCGCCGCCACCGCGCCGGCGCCGGACTTCGGGCCGCAGCTGGCCGTCGTCACCGGCGACGTCGAGGCCGGCACACCGGCCGACCGCGCGCTCGACGGCGTGCGGCTGGTGCTGCTGGCCAACGCCTGGCGCAGCGGCGAGGAAGCCGCGGCCGCGCCGCCGGCGGCCTTCGCGCCGGTGGCCGTGACGCCCGAGGAACTGGGCGAGGCCTGGCGCGGCGGCAAGCTGCAGCTGGCCATCGAGACCCGACTGAACGGCCGGCGCTTCTCGCGCCTGGACGCCGCCGCCGGCATGCGCTGGCACTTCGGCCACCTGATCGCGCGTGCGGCGACGACACGCACGCTGGGCGCCGGGGCCATCGTCGGCACCGGCCCGGTCGGGGCCCGCGACGCCGCCGACGGCGCCGGCTGCATCGCCGAGCGCCGCGCCGTCGAGGCCGCGGCGGGCGGCGAGCCGGCCACGCCCTGGCTGGCCTTCGGCGACACGGTGCGCGTCGAGGCCTTCGGCGCCGATGGCGCCAGCGTCTTCGGCGCGCTCGAGCAGCGTGTCTCGGAGCGCGACGAATGAGCCCGCTGGCGCGCTGGCGCCGCCGCATCGCCGCCACGCTGGCCGCGCTGTGGCTGCTGCCGCCGGCGCTGGCCCAGGACTGCCCGCCACCGCCGGACCCGCAGCCCGCAGCGCTGGCCGACCGCGGGCCGCTGTGGGAGATCGAACGCGACGGCCGCCGCTCCTGGCTGTACGGCACGCTGCACGTCGGCAAGGCCGGGTGGACGACGCCCGGGCCGCGAGTGGCCGCGGCGCTGGAGGCCAGCGACCTCGTCGCGCTCGAGCTCGACCCCGAAGACCCCGGCGTGCAGCGCCAGCTGATGGCCGAGGCGCTGCGCCCGACACCGCCGCTGCCGCCGGCGCTGGCCCGGCGGCTGGCCGACGCGCTGCGTGCCGCCTGCCTCGACACGCGGGCGCTGGCGCCGCTGCACCCGGCGATGCAGGCCATCGTGCTGACGCTGGCCGAGGCGCGCCGCGCCGGGCTGGACCCGGCCTGGGGCCAGGAAGGCGCGCTGGCGCGCAGCGCGCGCGACCGCGGCCGGCCGCTGGTGGCGCTGGAGCGCGTCGAGCAGCAGCTCGCGGTGCTGCTGCCGCGTGACGCCGCAGCGATCGCCGGGCTGGTCGAACGCACGCTGGCGCCGCTGGAGTCGGGCCGCGGCACGGCCGCGCTGGCGCGCCTGGCCCGGGCCTGGGAAGAGGCCGACGTCGCCACGCTGGCCGACTACGAACGCTGGTGCGACTGCATCGCCGACGACGGCGACCGCGCCGCGATGCGCGAGATGGTCGACGCGCGCAACCCCGGCCTGGCCGACGGCATCGCCGCGCTGCATGCACGCGGCGCGCGCGTGTTCGCCGCCGTCGGCGCGCTGCACATGGTCGGCGACCAGGGGCTGCCGCGGCTGCTCGCCGAACGCGGCTTCGCCGTGCGGCCGGTGCCGGCACGCTGAACGGCCGCAGCGCACAATCGGCCGACCACGCCGCCAGGAGACAGGGATGACGGGACCGACCGACTTCGCGAAGATGCTGCCGGGTTACGACTTCCTGCAGGGCCTGCTGCAGAACGCCGGGGCCGGGATGCCGAACATCGGCCAGTGGATCGCGCCGACGCTGAACCCCGACGAGCTGGAAAAACGCATCGGCGAGCTGCGCACGGTGCAGTTCTGGCTCGAGCAGAACGCGCGCCTGCTGGGCACGACGATCCAGGCGCTGGAGGTGCAGCGCATGACGCTGTCGACGCTGCGCTCGATGAACGTGCCGATGCCCGACCTGCGCGAGGCGCTGAAGCCGCGCCCGCCGGCCGCGGCGGCTGCGGCGACGCCGGAACCCGCCGCCAAAACGCCGCCCCCGCCGCCGCCGGGCATCGACCCGATGCAGTGGTGGGGCGCGCTCACCCAGCAGTTCGGCGAGATCGCCAGCGCCGCGATGCAGGACGTGCGCAGCGCCGCGACACCGGCCCCGGCACCCGCGCCCGCTCCGGCGAAGAAGGCCGCCAGGAAGGCGGCGGCGCACCCGGCCGCCCCACGCGCGGCCGCGCCACGACGCAAACGCTCGACCTGAGCCGCGCCCCGATGCCGAGCTTCGTCACCGGACACGCCACCCACCCCGACTGGCGCATGGCGCTGGCGCTGGCCGCGGCCCAGATCGACGCGCAGCGGGCCGCGCTCGAGGCCGGCCCCAGCGGGCCGCCGACGCTGGGCTTCGCCTACTTCACCGACGCCTACGCGGCGCAGGCCGAGGCGCTGCTGGAAGACCTGCGCCAGCGCTGGCCCGGCGTCGCCTGGGTCGGCAGCGTCGGTGTCGGCGTCGCCGCCAGCGGCGTCGAGTACTTCGACGAGCCGGCGCTGGCGCTGATGCTGTGCGACCTGCCGGCGGGCTGCTTCGAGGTCTTCTCCGGCGTGCGCCCGCTGCACCGCATCGCCGCCTACAGCGCGCTGGTGCACGCCGACGCCGCGACCCCCGACCTGGCCGAGCTGATCGCCGAGCTGAGCGACCGCGTCGACAGCGGCTACCTGTTCGGCGGCCTGGCGGCCTCGCGCGGCAACGCCGTGCAGCTGGCCGACGGCGTCTGGCAGGGCGGGCTGTCGGGCGTCGCCTTCAGCGAGGACGTGGCGCTGCTGTCACGCGTCACGCAGGGCTGCCAGCCGGTGGGCCCGGTGCGCACGATCACGCGCGCCGAGCGCAACATCGTCGCCGAGCTCGACGGCGCGCCCGCCCTGCCCTGCCTGCTGCACGACCTGGGCCTGGAAGCGGACCACGACCCGCGCCAGGCGCTGCCGCGGCTGCGGGCCACGCTCGCCGGCCTGACCGACGGCGACCAGCAGGCCGTCGGCCGCGGCGGCCAGTTCGGGGCCGACGTGCGCGTGCGCCACCTCGTCGGCCTGGACCCGGGCCGGCGCGCGGTGGCGGTCGCCGACATCGTCGAGCCCGGCATGCGGCTGGCGTTCTGCACCCGCGACGTCGACGCCGCACGGCGCGACCTGGTGCGCGTGTGCAGCGAGATCCGCGAGGAGCTGCACCCGGCGGCCGACGGCGCCGAGGCCGCCCCGGCGCGGCGCATCGAAGGCGCGATCTACGTCAGCTGCGCCGGCCGCGGCGGGCCGCACTTCGGCGGCCCCTCGGCCGAGCTGCAGATCGTGCGCCACGCGCTCGGCGACGTGCCGCTCGTCGGCTTCTTCGCCGGCGGCGAGATCGCCCACCGCCACGTCTACGGCTACACCGGGGTGCTGACGGTCTTCACCGGCCGCGCCTGAAGGCGGAGCTCAGCCGCCCGGCGCGGCGGCGGCCCGGGCGCCGGAACAAGGGCTTACAGCGTCGCCGCGCCGGCACGGCTACCTTCACGGGCCGGAACGCGCGCGATGAACGACCAGCCGACCACCCCCGAACGCCTCGCCCAGGCCGCCCAGCCCCCGCTGCCCGGCGTCAGCGCCTGGCCGCCGGGCCACCGCATCGACGGCTTCGAGTTCCGCGGCGTCGTCGCGCTGCGCGCCACGGCCATCGTCTACCGCGGCTGGGACCACGGCCTGGAGGTGCCGGTGGCGCTGAAGGAGTACCTGCCGGCGGCGATCGCGCGGCGCGGGCCCGATGGCGACATCGGGCCGGCCGAGCCGGCGCAGGCCGAGGCCTTCGAGCGCGGGCTGCGCGCCTTCATCGACGAGGGGCGGCGGCTGGCGCGCTGCGACCATCCGTCGATCGCGCGCGTGCTGCACCTGCTGCCGGCGCACGGCGGCGCCTGCCTGGTGATGCCCTGGTATGCCGGCCGGCCGCTGGCCGAGCTGCGCCGCGAGATGAGCGGCCCGCCCGACGAGCCGGCGCTGCGTGCGCTGCTCGACGCGCTGCTGGCCGCGCTGCACGAGTGGCACCGCGTCAACGGCGTGCACGGCGGCCTGCACCCGGCCGGCGTGCTGCTGCTCGACGACGACCGGCCGCTGCTGCTCGGGCCCGGGTACGCCGAGCGCACCATCGCACGCGGCGGGCTGACGGCGCTGGAACCCGGGTTCAGCGCGCCCGAACTCGACAGCGACGCGACCCGCGTCGGCGCCTGGACCGACGTCTACGCGCTGGCCCAGCTCGCGCGTTTCGCGATCACCGGCCTGCTGCCGCCACCGGCCGGCCGCACGCCGGAGCCGCTGTCCGGCGTCGTCGAGCGCCTGTTCTTCGACCACCCGTCGGCACGCTACGGCGCCGCGCTGCTGGCGACGCTGGACGCCGCGGTGTCGCCCGACATCGGCGCGCGGCCGCAGAGCATCGTCGACTTCGCCGCCTGGCTGGCCCACGGGCCGCCGCGGCGGCCGGCAGCGCGCTCGGCGCCGCCGCTGGCGCCGTTCTCCTTCTCCGCCGCCGACGTCCCGCCCGCGCGGGCACCCGACGCGGCCACCGTCGACCTGATCCAGCGGGTCATCGACACCCTCCCGCCGGCGCCGCCCCGGCGCGAGCCGGCGGCGATGCACGAGCGGGCCGCGCCTTCGCTGGAGCCGCCACCACGCGACGGCGTCGCCGGCTGGATGTTTGCGGCCTTCGCGCTCGCCGCGGCGCTGGGGCTGGGCGTGTGGTGGAAGGAGACGCACGAGGCCGCTCGGCCGCTGCCGCCGGCCCCGGCCGCCACCGCACCCGCCATCGTCGCCCCGCCGCCCGCGGCGACCGAGACGGCGCCGCCACCGGCCGACAGCCCGCCCGCCCCGTCGCAGGAGCCGGCCTGAGCGCCGCACGCCGCCCCTGCAAGCCCTGACCCCGGGGCGGCGCGGGGCGTGCCGCGCTTGCTACAGTCCCCCGCAGCCCGCCGCCAGCCCCCGCCGCGCATGAACGCTCCCCTGCCCGCCGACGCCGCGATGCCCGCCGCCGAGGCCCCGCCCGACGCCGCCACGCGCGCCCGCCGCCAGGCCGAGGTCGTCGCCGCGCTCGGCAAGGTCCTGCCGGCGCACGCGCTGCTCTGGCAGCGCGAAGACACCACGCCCTACGAGTGCGATGGCCTCACCGCCTACCGGCAACTGCCGCTGGCCGTCGCGCTGCCCGAGACCGAGGCCCAGGTCGCGGGCGTGCTGCGCGCCTGCCACGCGCTGGGCGTGCCGGTGGTCGCGCGCGGCGCCGGCACGGGGCTGTCGGGCGGCGCGATGCCGCACGCGCTGGGCGTGACGCTGTCGCTGGCCAAGTTCAACCGCATCCTCGCCGTCGACCCGCTGGCGCGCACGGCCACCGTGCAGTGCGGCGTGCGCAACCTCGCCATCAGCGAGGCCGCGGCGCCGCACGGCCTGTACTACGCACCCGACCCGTCGAGCCAGATCGCCTGCACGATCGGCGGCAACGTCGCCGAGAACTCCGGCGGCGTGCACTGCCTGAAGTACGGGCTGACGATCCACAACGTGCTGCGTGTGCGCGGCTTCACCGCCGAAGGCGAGCCGGTCGAGTTCGGCGGCCTGGCGCTGGACGCGCCGGGGCTGGACCTGCTGGCCGCGGTCATCGGCAGCGAAGGCATGCTGGCCGTCGCCACCGAGGTCACGGTGCGCCTGGTGCCCAAGCCGCAGCTGGCGCGCTGCATCATGGCCAGCTTCGACGACGTGCGCCGCGCCGGCGACGCGGTGGCGGCGATCATCGCCGCCGGCATCATCCCCGCCGGGCTGGAGATGATGGACAAGCCGATGACCGCCGCGGTCGAGGACTTCGTGCACGCCGGCTACGACCTGACGGCCGAGGCCATCCTGCTGTGCGAGAGCGACGGCACGCCCGAGGAGGTGGCCGAGGAGATCCAGCGCATGCTGGACGTGCTGACCGGCTGCGGCGCGACGCGGCTGGAGGTCAGCCGCGACGAAGCCCAGCGGCTGCGCTTCTGGAGCGGGCGCAAGAACGCCTTCCCGGCCTCGGGCCGCATCAGCCCCGACTACCTCTGCATGGACTCGACGATCCCGCGCAAGCGGCTCGCCGACATCCTGCTCGCCATCCAGCAGATGGAGCAGACCTACGGCCTGCGCTGCGCCAACGTCTTCCATGCCGGCGACGGCAACCTGCACCCGCTGATCCTCTACGACGCCAACGACCCCGACCAGCTGCGCCGCTGCGAGGCCTTCGGCGCCGACATCCTGGAGACCAGCGTGCGCCTGGGCGGCACGATCACCGGCGAGCACGGTGTCGGCGTCGAGAAGCTGGCCAGCATGTGCGTGCAGTTCAGCCCCGAGGAACGCGCCCAGATGGCGGCGCTGAAGACCGCCTTCGACCCGGCCGGGCTGCTGAACCCCGGCAAGGTGATCCCGACGCTGGTGCGCTGCGTCGAAGGCGGCAAGCAGCACGTGCGGCGCGGCTTGCTGGCCTTCGCCGAACTGGAGCGTTTCTGACGATGACGGCACACGAGGACGCGGCGCTGGGCCGCCTGGTCGAACGCGTGCGGGCCGCGGCGGCCGACGGCACGAAGCTCGAGATCGTCGGCGGCGGCACCAAACGCTGGCACGGCGAGACGCCGGCCGGCGAGCCGCTGGAGACGGCGGAGCTGGCCGGCATCAGCTCCTACGAACCGAGCGAGCTCGTCGTCACCGCCCGCGCCGGCACGCCGCTGGCCGAGCTGGAGGCGGCGCTGGCCGAACGGGGCCAGTGGCTGGCTTTCGAGCCGCCGCGCTTCGCCGCCAGTGGCACCGTCGGCGGCATGGTCGCCGCGGGCCTGGCCGGCCCCGGCCGCGCCGCCTCGGGCAGCGTGCGCGACTTCGTGCTCGGCACGACGATGTTGAGCGGCCGCGCCGAGGTGCTGACCTTCGGCGGCCAGGTGATGAAGAACGTCGCCGGCTACGACGTGCCGCGGCTGCTCGCCGGCTCGCTGGGCGTGCTGGGCCTGATCTGCGAGGTTTCGCTGAAGGTGCTGCCGCGGCCGCCGGCGGTGGCCACGCTGCGCTACGAGTTCGGCGAGGCCGAGGCGCTGCAGCGCCTGGCCGCGTGGTCGGCGCAGCCGCTGCCGATCTCGGCCAGCGCCTGGTGGGACGGCACGCTGGTGCTGCGCCTGGCCGGCGCCGCCGCCGCGGTGCAGTCGGCCTACGAGAAGCTGGGCGGCGAGCCGATCGAGCCGACGCTCGCCGACGCCTTCTGGACCGGGCTGCGCGACCAGCAGGACGAATTCTTCGCCGGCGCGCGGTCCGCGGTCGAGCGTGGCGCCGCGCTGTGGCGGCTGTCGCTGCCGCCGACCGCGCCGCCGCTGGGCCTGGCCGGCGAGCAGCTGATCGAATGGGGCGGCGGTCAGCGCTGGCTGTGCACGCCGCTGCCGGCCGCCGCGGTGCGGGCTGCTGCCGCAGCCGCCGGCGGCCACGCAACGCGCTGGCGCGGCACCGCCGACGGCCCGGTGTTCACGCCGCCCAAGCCGCCGCTGGACCGGCTGCACCGCCAGCTGAAGGACGCCTTCGACCCGGCGCGCGTCTTCAACCCCGGCCGGCTGTTCCCGGACCTCTGACGATGCTCGACTACTACGAACGCCGCGCCGCCGAGTACGAACGCATCTACCGCCGCCCCGAGCGCCAGGACGAGCTGCGCGTGCTGGAAGCCGAACTCGCCACCGCCTTCGCCGGGCGTTCGGTGCTCGAACTGGCCTGCGGCACCGGCTGGTGGACACCGCACGGCGCGCGCGACGCGCGGCGCTGGCTGGCCACCGACCTGAACCCCGGCCCGCTGGCCGTCGCCCGCGCCAAGCCGGTGCCGCCAAGCGTCGAGTGGCGCCTCGGCGACGCGACCGACTTCACCCACCTCGGCGACGAACGCTTCGACGGCGCTTTCGCCGGCTGCTGGTGCAGCCACCTGGAACGCGCACGCTGGGCGCCCTGGCTGCAGGCGCTGCACACGCGCCTCGAGCCCGGTGCCCGCGTCATGCTGCTGGACAACACCTTCGTGCCCGGGCGCAGCACGCCGATTGCCCGCACCGACGCCCAGGGCGACACCTGGCAGCGCCGCCGCCTGGACGACGGCTCGGAGCACGAGATCCTCAAGAACTACCCGACCCGCGAAGAGGCCGTCGCCGCCGCCGGCACACGCGCCCGCGACCTGCTCTGGACCGAGCGCGAGCACTTCTGGGTCCTGACCTACACCCTCGCCTGATGCAGACCCATCTGTCGGCGGAGTTCCGCGGCACACCCGAAGGCGAGGAGGCCGAGGCCATCCTGCGCCAGTGCGTGCACTGCGGCTTCTGCACCGCCACCTGCCCGACCTACCAGCTGCTCGGCGACGAGCTCGACGGCCCGCGTGGCCGCATCTACCTGATCAAGCAGCTGCTCGAAGGCGCGCCGGTCACGCGCAGCACCCAGCTGCACCTGGACCGCTGCCTGACCTGCCGCAACTGCGAGAGCACCTGCCCCAGCGGCGTGCAGTACGGCCGCCTGGTCGACATCGGCCGCCACCTCGTCGAGCAGCGTGTCGAGCGCCCGCGCGGCGAACGCACGGCACGCTGGCTGCTGAAGGAAGGCCTCACCTCCCCGGCCTTCGGCCCAGCGGTCGCCGCCGGGCGCGCGCTGCGGCCGCTGCTGCCGGCGCGCGTGAAGGACAAGGTCACCGCCGCGCCGGGCGCACGCGCCAGGCTCTGGCCGCAGCGCGAACACAAGCGCAAGGTGCTGATGCTGCTGGGCTGCGTGCAGCCCTCCCTGGCGCCGAACATCAACTCGGCGACCGCGCGGGTGCTCGACGCAGCCGGCATCCAGACCCTGGTGGCCGACGAAGCCGGCTGCTGCGGCGCGATCCGCGGCCACCTCGGCGACACCGAGGGTTCGCTGGCCGACATGCGCCGCAACATCGACGCCTGGTGGCCGCTGATCGAGGGCCTGACCTCGCAGGGGCGCGTCGAGGCGCTGGTGCTCAACGCCTCGGCCTGCGGCACGACGGTCAAGGAGTACGGCCTGGCGCTGGCCCACGACCCGGCCTATGCCGACAAGGCGCGCCGCGTCGCCGAGATGGCGCGCGACGTCGGCGAGCTGCTGCCCGACATCGTCGCGGCGCTCAAACCGCGGCTGAAGATCGCGCCCGGCACGCGCGTCGCCTACCACCCGCCGTGTTCGCTGCAGCACGGCCAGAAGCTGCGTGGCGGCGTCGAGGACGGGCTGCGCGAGCTGGGTTTCGACGTGCGCCTGGCGGGCAGCGAGAGCCACCTGTGCTGCGGCTCGGCCGGCACCTACAGCGTGCTGCAGCCCGAGCTGTCGCAGGCGCTGCGCCGGCGCAAGCTGGCGCAGCTGGAGCCGCTGGAAGCCGGCGTCATCGTCTCGGCCAACTTCGGCTGCATCCAGCACCTGCAGGGCGGCACGAAAACGCCGGTGCGGCACTGGATCGAGCTGCTGGACGAGCTGATCGCGTGATTCAGGCGGCGGCCGGCACCGGCTGCGGCTTCGCACGCAGCGCCCAGGCGACGCCGGCGATCAGCAGCACGATGCCGGCCAGCGTGTCGGCCGGCGGCCACTGGCCGCGCAGCAGGAAGGCGTAGGCCAGGCCGGCGAGCGACTCGAAGACGATCAGCTGCCCGGCCAGCGTCGTCGGCAGGCGCTGGCTGGCTTCGTTCCAGCACAGCGTGCCCAGCCAGGAGCACAGCAGCGCGACGACCAGCATCAGGCCGACGAAGCGCCACGGCGTCGGCCCCAGCGGCCCGCCGAGCTCGACCCAGCCGGCCGCCGACGCCGCGGCCAGCAGCAGCGCCCCGGCCAGCGCCAGCGGCAGCGTCGCCAGCCCCTGCGCGGTGGCCCAGGTCGACGGCGAGCGCTCGGGGTGGGCGCGCAGCCAGTCGGCGTTGCGGATCGGGTACCAGGTCCAGCAGGCCATCGCGCCGACGGCCAGTAGCGCGCCGAGCGCGTAACGGCCGCGGTCGGCGTCGGGCGCGAGCTGCGCCAGCTCGGCGCGGTTGACCAGCGCCAGCCCGGCGCCGATCAGCAGCAGCGAGGGCGCCAGCTGGCGCCACGACAGCAGCCCGTCGCGGTGCCGGTTGCGGCGATTGGAGGCGACCGCGATGACCAGCGGCAGCGTGCCGATGATCATCGTCGGCAGCGGCCCGCCGGCGCGCTGGATCGCCGAGGACAGCAGCAGGTAATAGAGCAGGTTGCC
Organism: Rubrivivax benzoatilyticus JA2 = ATCC BAA-35; assembly: GCF_000190375.1. Lineage (GTDB taxonomy): Bacteria > Pseudomonadota > Gammaproteobacteria > Burkholderiales > Burkholderiaceae_C > Rubrivivax > Rubrivivax benzoatilyticus. The sequence continues at coordinate 44,320 of NZ_AEWG01000159.1, read as the reverse complement.
GACCATTGCCAGACGCAGCGCGTCGGCCCAGTCGGCGCGGGTCAGCTCGCGGATGCGCGCGCGGTCCAGCCAGGCCAGCGGCAGCGCGATCAGGCCGAAGGCCAGGTAGCGCCCGACCGACAGCATCGCCGGCGGGTAGGCCGCGAGCAGCAGCGGGGCGACGAAGATCAGCCCCCACATCAGCCCGGCGGCGAGGGCGAACAGGGTTCCGGAGACGAGCGCGGCACGGTGGGACATGGGGCGATCGTGCCGCAGCGGCCGGCGGCGGTCTTGTACCGGATTGCGCCAGCTTCGTCGGCGCCCGCCGCGCTTCGTCGCACCGGCGGCGCGCCGGCCCGGCCGCCGCCAGAATCGACGGCTTCGCCGTCCACGAGACCTCCCGATGCCGCTTCGCCTGCTGGCCGTCGCCGCCGCCCTGACGCTGGGCAGCGCCGCCACCACCCCGACCGCCCTCGCCGCCCCGGCGGCCACCACCGCCAAGGCCACCACCAAGGCCGACGTCGGCGCGACCCGCACGCTGCACGCGCTGTTCGCGCGCCAGTGGGAGGACAGCGCGCGCCGTTACCCCGAGTGGGCCACCTGGCGCGGCGACCACCGCTACGACGACCGGCTCGGCGAGGTGTCGCCCGAGGCCGAACAGGCGGCCCTGGCCCAGGAACGCCGCTGGCTGGCCGAGGCGCGGGCGATCCCGCGCGCGCGGCTGTCGCCGGCCGACCGCGTCTCGCTGGACCTGTTCATCGAGCAGCGCGAACGCCACCTCGCCGAGCAGCCCTTCGAAGGCTGGCGCAGCCTGCGCATCGCCGCGATGGGCGGCGTGCAGTCCGAGTTCTCCAGCCTGCTGCGCATGATGCCGATGACCGGCCGCGCCGACGCCGCCAAGGTGCTGGCCCGCATGGCGGCGCTGCCGCGGCGCATCGACCAGGAGATCGCGCTGATGCGCCGCGGCCTGGCGCTGGGCTGGGTGCCGGCGGCGCCGGTGCTCGACCGTGCGCTGGCGCAGATCGACGCCCAGCTCCCGGCCGACCCGGCCGCCGGCCCGTTCTTCGAGCCCTGGCGCCGCCTGCCGCCGACACTGCCCGCGGCCGAGCGTGCGGCGCTGGAGGCCCAGGCCCGCGAGGCGATCGAGCGCGACGTCGTGCCGGCGATGCGCCGGCTGCGCGAGTTCGTCGCCGGCGAGTACCGCGCGAAGGCGCCGGCCGACGGCTCGCTGGCGCGTTACCCGGACGGCGCACGCGTCTACGAGATGCTGGTGCGCCAGCGCACGACGACCGCCCTGGGCGCCGACGCCATCCACGCGCTCGGCCTGCGCGAGCTGGCCCAGCTGCGCGCCGAGATGGAGGACGTGAAACGCTCGACCGGCTTCACCGGCGACTTCGCGGCCTTCGTGAAGTGGCTCAACACCGACCCGCGTTTCTTCGTCTCCGGCCCCGACGAGCTGCTGCAGCGCTACCGCGCGATCGCCAAGCGTTTCGACGCCGAGATGCCGCGGCTGTTCGCCGAGCTGCCGCGCGGCACCTACGGCGTGCGCGGCATGCCCGAGCACCTGGGCCCCGATGCCGCCGAGTTCTACGAAGGCGGCGCCGCCGACGGCAGCCGGCCGGGCTGGTTCAACGCCAACCTCGTCGGCTGGCGCCAGCAGACGACCTGGGGCATGGCCACGCTGGTGGCGCACGAGGCCGTGCCGGGCCATCACCTGCAGGGCGCACGCGCGCTGGAGCTCAGCGACCTGCCCGACTTCCGCCGCGAAGGCGGCGGCTACACCGCCTACGTCGAAGGCTGGGCGCTGTACGCCGAGACGCTGATGCGCGAGCTCGGCGCCTACGACGATCCGTACAGCCTGTTCGGCCACCTGCAGTGGCAGGCCTTCCGCGCCGCGCGCCTGGTCGTCGACACCGGCCTCCACGCCCGGGGCTGGAGCCGCCAGCAGGCGATCGACTTCATGGTCGAGCGCACCGGCGTCGACCGCCCCTTCGTCGAGGCCGAGGTCGACCGCTACACCTCCGACCCCGGCCAGGCGCTGGGCTACATGGTCGGCCGGCTGAAGCTCGACGAGCTGCGCGCGCGCGCCCAGGCCCGGCTGGGGCCGAAGTTCGACCTGCGCCGCTTCCACAACGCGCTGATCGACCAGGGCGAGCTGCCGCTGTCGACGCTGGAAACGCTGGTCGACGAGTGGATCGCGCGCGAGGCGCGGCGACGCTGAAAGCGACGCCATCGACTCCCAAGGGCGCGAGGCGCGGCGACGCTGAAAGCGACGCCATCGACTCCCGAGGGCGCGAGGCGCGGCGCTGAGGGCGAGCCCCGCCGCCCCCTGCAACGCGGCACGGCAAAGCGGCTCGTCAAGCTGACTGGAGCCTCCCTCGCGGAGGGAGGCTGGAGGGTGTGGTGGAACGAGCTGGAGCACCCTCCCGGAGGGGGCTCGGGGGAGCTGTGCGTGACAGCCGCAAGCTAGGAGTCTGCGCGGCAGAAGCCGCGCAGACTCCTAGCGCGCGCGCACCTGCCGCTGGTAACGCGCCGGCGTGACGCCGTAACGCGCCGCGAAGGCGCGTGTCAGGTGCGCCTGGTCGGCCAGCCCGGTGGCTGCGGCGACTTCGGCCGGCGCGACGCCGGCGGCGAGCTGGCGCTGCGCGGCCTGCAGGCGCAGCGACATCAGCACCTGCTGCGGCGTCGCGCCCTGCGCCTCGCGGAAGCAGCGCAGGAAGTGGAAGGGGCTCAGCCCCGCCACGGCGGCCAGCTCCTCCAGCGTCAGGCGTTCGGCCAGGCGCGCCTGCATGCAGTCCAGCACCACGCCGAAACGCGGTGCCGCCTCGCGTGCCGCGGCGCGGTCGGCACGGGCGTGCGGGCGCAGCACGTCCAGCAGCTCGGCGAGCAGGCCGTCGAAGGCCAGCGGCTCGTCGGCGGCCTGCCACAGCGCGGCCAGCAGCCGGCCGACACGTCGCGCACGCGGCGCGTCGGCCGCCACCGCGTCGGCGAAACACCAGCGCTCGCCGGTCAGCGCCTGGACCAGCGCCTCGTCGACATAGGCCATGCGGTAGCGCCAGCCGGCCTCGGTCTCGGCGCGGCCGGTGTGCAGCTCGCCGGGGTTCATCAGCACCAGCGAATCGGCCGGCGCCAGCAGCTCGCTGCCGCGGTAGCGGAAACGTTCGGCACCGGCCTCGATCGCACCGACGCCGAAGCCGTCGTGCGCGTGCGGCTCGAAGGCATGGCGCACGATCGCCGCGCGGTACAGCTCCACGCCCGGGCGGTGCGCCGGGCGGCGGAACTCGGCGGCGTCCTCGCGGGCCTCGAAAGCCTGCGGGACGCCGGGCATGGACGCGGCGGGCGTGATCGTCATGGCGGGTGCCGCAATCTACCGCGGCCCGCGGGCGATGGCTTCCGCCGGCGGCGCGCCGCTCCTATGCTCGCCGGCACCGAACAGGAGCACCGCATGTCCCGCCACGTCCTCGCGCTCGACCAGGGCACGTCCAGCTCGCGCAGCATCGTCTTCGACGAGACCGGGCGCATCGTCGCGCTGGCGCAGCGCGAGTTCCGCCAGCACTACCCGCAGCCCGGCTGGGTCGAGCACGACCCCGAGGAGATCTGGCAGAGCCAGCTCGCCACCGCACGCGAGGCCATCGCCCGCGCCGGCCTGACGGCACACGACATCGCCGCGATCGGCATCACCAACCAGCGCGAGACCACCGTCGTCTGGAACCGCCGCACCGGCCTGCCGGTGTGCAACGCCATCGTCTGGCAGGACCGCCGCGGCGAGCCGCTGTGCGCCCAGCTGCGCGAGCGCGGCCTGGAGGACGCGGTGCGGCGCAGCACCGGGCTGGTCATCGACCCGTATTTCTCGGCGACCAAGATCCGCTGGATCCTGGACCACGTCAACGGTGCGCATCTCGCCGCGGCGCAGGGCGAACTGGCCTTCGGCACCGTCGACAGCTGGCTGATCTGGAAGCTGACCGGCGGCCGCGTGCACGCCACCGACGTCAGCAACGCGTCGCGCACGATGCTCTACGACATCCGCCACGACACCTGGGACCACGGGCTGCTGGCCGCGCTGCACGTGCCCGACAGCCTGCTGCCGCAGGTGCTGCCATCCAGCCATGCCTTCGGCGAGACCGACGCCGGGCTGTTCGGCGCACCGATCCCGATCGCCGGCGTCGCCGGCGACCAGCAGGCGGCGCTGTTCGGCCAGGCGTGTTTCGAGCCCGGCCTGGCGAAGAACACCTACGGCACCGGCTGCTTCATGCTGATGCACACCGGCGAGCGTTTCGAGCGTTCGGCCAACGGCCTGGTGTCGACCGCCGCGGCGCGCACCGGCACGGCACGCGAGTACGCGATGGAAGGCAGCGTCTTCATCGGCGGCGCCGTCGTGCAGTGGCTGCGCGACGGCCTGCAGGCGATCCGCGCCAGCGGCGAGGTGCAGGCGCTGGCCGAGAGCGTGCCCGACGCCGGCGGCGTGATGTTCGTGCCGGCTTTCACCGGCCTGGGCGCGCCGTACTGGAACGCCGACGCGCGCGGCACCATCGTCGGCCTGACACGCGGCAGCACCGTCGCGCACATCGCGCGCGCGGCGCTCGAGAGCATCGCCTTCCAGAGCGCGGCGCTGCTGCAGGCGATGGCACGCGACGCCGCGGCGCAGCCGGGCGGCCGGCCGCTGACCGAACTGCGCGTGGACGGCGGCGCCTGCGTCAACGATCTGCTGATGCAGTTCCAGGCCGACCTGCTGGGCATCCCGGTGCTGCGCCCGCAGGTCACGGAGACGACCGCGCTGGGCGCGGCCTACCTAGCCGGGCTGGGCGTCGGCATCTGGCGCGACCGCGCGGAGCTGGCGGCGCTGTGGCAGGCCGAGCGCCGCTTCCTGCCGACGATGGCGCGCGACCGCGCCGCCGAGCTGATGGCCCGCTGGGAACGCGCCGTGCGCCAGACCGTCGCCGAATGAGCGCCGGCGGCGCGCCGCCTCAGGCCTTGGACTCGAGGTCGCGCAGCGTCTTGCCGGCGGCCAATGCGTCGCGAACCCATTGCGGGCGCTTGCCGCGGCCGACCCAGGTATTGCCGGCTTCGTCGCGGTATTTGGCGACGACCAGCTTGCGTTTGCGCGCACGCGGCTTGGCGGCCACGAGGCCGAGATCGGCGGCGGTGAGGCCGTATTGGGCGATCTGCTCGCGGATGGTGGTGATGACGGCGTCGAGTTCACGACGCCGGATCTTCTCGGCTTCGGCCTTCAGCGATTCGATCTGCTGGAGAACCTGGCTGTATGTTTTCGTCATTTTCATTCCGTGCTGGACGCAGCCGCCAACGTCCTCCCCACGGGCCGGTTACGTTGACCGGCCCGCCCGCCTGCCGACGACGGCGGGTGATTCGCGCGGGCCGGCGGCCCGCGCAGCGCGGAACTTACCACGACGGCGATCCGAATGCCGTGGCGCCGGCCATCGCCAATGCAATTCGTCAGCGGGCCCCATGAAACGCTCGAATCGCGACCGCAATTTCGCTGAATTGACGGGCGCACCGGCCATTGACGAGGCCGTGTGATCGGCGCTTATGGGCCAGCGTTCGTCCGGCAGATGAAATGCAATGCGCCGTGCGGCCGGCCCGTTACGGCGCGACGTGGCGCCAGACGACGGCACGGTCGCCGAGGAAGTCGATCTCGGTGTCGGCCACCGCACCCAGGCGTTCGGCGAGGCGGATCGAGCGCTCGTTGGCAGGCCGGATCAGGCTGATCGGCGAGACGATGCCGCGCACGTCGCGGCCCCAGGCGAGCGCGGCGCGTGCCGCCTCCTCGGCGTAGCCCTGGCCCCAGGCGTCGCGCGCGAGCAGCCAGCCGAGCTCGCAGCCGGGCCAGCCTTCGGGGTGCATGAAGCCGACGCGGCCGAGCATGCGGCCGTCGCTCTGGCGCTCAACGGCCCACATGCCGTGGCCGCGCAGCGTCCAGTGGCCGATGAACATCGCCACCTGGCGCCAGGCGACGTCGCGCCCGGCCGGGCCGCCGGCGCCGATGTGGCGCATGACCTCGGCGTCGGCGCACATCTCGGCATAGGGCTCGACGTCGGCCGGGCCGAAACTGCGCAGCACGAGGCGCGCGGTGCGCAGCCGCGTCATGGCTGCGGCTCCAGGCGCACCTCGGTCTTCACCGAGTTGGCGATGAAACACGCCTCGTGCGCACGGTGGTGCAGCACCGCCAGGCGGGCCGCTTCGGGCACGGCGTCGCCGGCCAGACGCACACGCGGGCGCAGCGTCACGGTGGTCAGGAAGGGCCGGCCCTGCTCGTCGCGCCCCATCGTGCCGACGGCATCGTCGACATAGGAGTCGACGCGCCAGCCGGCGCTGGCCGCCAGCGACAGGAACCACAGCATGTGGCAGCTGGCCAGCGAGGCGACGAACAGCTCCTCGGGGTCGACGGCGCTGGCGTTGGAGTACGGCAACGGCACGACACCGGGCGAAGCCGAGGCGGCGATCTCGGCTCCGCCGTCGAAACGCAGCGCATGCAAGCGGCTGTAGCGCTGGTCGGTGAAGGCCTCGGCGGGCTGGCGCCGCCATTCGACCTGGGCGTGGTGTTCGGACATGGCCCCTCGCGGACGACTGGACCACGGCATTGTGCGCCTGCACACGCCGCCCGGACGGCGATCAGAGGCTGCCGCTGCGGCGCAGGTGTTCGAGACGCAACGCCAGCAGCTGGCGCTTCTCGGCGACACGCTGGCGCTTGGCGCGCCAGGCCGGCGTGTCGGCCTCGGCCGCCGGCGCGGCGTCGAGCTCGGCCTGCAGCGCGGCGATCTCGCGCATCAGCTCGACCTCGGCCGGCACGTGGCCGGCGTCCTTCAGGATCTTGAACGGCATCTTCAGGCCGTCGGGCGTCTGGTCGTAGCCGTCGTCCAGCGCCAGCGGCCGGCCCCAGCTGGGCGCGGACTTCAGCTCGCCGTTGTCCTGGCTCTCGCGCAGCGCGTCGGCGATCTGCTCGTCCAGCGTGCGCAGGCGCTCGAGGCGCTCGTCTTCACGCCGCGTCGCCATGCCCGCGTCCTCAGGCGCGCGCCTCGCGCGCCAGGCCCAGGCGCGACACCCAGTGGCGCGTCAGCGCCGTCGCCGGCTTGGCCATCAGGCGCTCGTTGAGCAGCGCGCGGCCGAGGTCGCGCCGCCGGCCCTGCACCGCCGCGGCGAGCAGAGTCTGGTCGATCAGGTCGCGCTGCGCATGGCTGCCGCCGAGCGCAGGCGCCGACATGCGCGCCGGGTAGAGGCTGTCGGCCGCGGCGTCGAAGTCGCCGCGCGCGAAGGCCAGCAAGGCGCGCATCAACGGCAGGCCGACCTCGCGTGCCATCGTGTGGTTGACGCGGCGCGCGTCGTCGAGGGCGAGCGCACGTTCGGCGCAGCGCGCCACCCAGCGTTCGGCGCGGCCGACCTGGCCGGCGGCGAGCAGCGCGATGACACGGTGCAGGTCGTTGAAGGCGTAGTGGCCGGGCTCGTCGTCGGCCTCGGCCCAGGCGTCGGCCAGCGCCAGCGCACGCGCCGAGACGTCCTCGCCGACGAGGTGCAGCCGCCACAGCATCGCCGCGGCGTCGACACGCTGCGGCGTCGTCGTCAGCGTCTCGGCCGTCAGGTGGCCGTCGACCAGGCGCAGCACACCGGCGCAGTCCATCGCCTCGACGCGGAACAGCGCCTTGTGCCACCACAGATGCGACGCGAAGGCGTTGCCGTCGGCCCAGTCGTGCTGGTGCAGACGCAGCCAGGCCGAGCCTTCGTCGTGCCGGCCCTGCATCTCCAGCACGTGGGCCACGGCGTGCACCGCCCAGGTGACGCGGCGGTCGGCCTGCAGCGCCTGGCGCGCGGCCTCCTCGGCCTGCGGGTACAGGTTGCACTCCTCCAGCCCGAAGGCGTAGAGGCCGAGCACGAAGGGGTACAGCGGGTCGTCGGCGTCCCAGTCGGGCAGCGAACGCGCCGGGCGCATGCGCATGCCGGCGCTGTCGCCGCGGTGCAGGTCCCACTGGTGCGTCCACTGCAGCGCCAGCGCGTCGCGCGGGTACTCGAGCAGCAGGTCGTCCCAGCGGCGGCAGGCGTTGTGCCAGCGGCCTTCGAACACCAGTTGCAGCGCCTCGAGGTGGGCCCGCTCGCGCACACCGGCACCGCCCAGACGCTCGCGCGCCGCGTCCAGGTGTCGGGCCACCGCGCCGAGTTCGCCGGGGTCGGTGGCGGCGAGCAGCCAGCCCGCCTTCATCAGGTGCGGCATCGCCCAGCCGGGATCGGCCGCGATCGCCGCGTCGAGATCGGCCAGCGGCGAGTCGTAGAACGACATCAGCCGCCACAGCGCCGACTCCGCGGCATCACGCGCCGCGGCGACACCGCAGCCGACGGGATTGCCTCGCAGATCGAAAAACGCCATGGCGGGACTGTAGCGCGAGCCTGTAACACGCCCCGGCGGGGCTCAGTCCTCGCGCGTGCCATCGCGCTCGGGCCTTCGGCAGGCGCAGAACGCCTTCCGGCGTCCTGCGTCCGGCCTCAGATCGGCGGCCCGGCCGGCAGCGGCGGCCGCAGCCGTTCCCAGGCGCGCGCCAGTTGCAGCACGCCGAGGTCGTCGTGGCGCCGGCCGGCGATCTGCAGCCCGACCGGCAGGCCGTCGGCGGTCAGGCCGGCCGGCACCGCGACGGCCGGCTGCTCGCTCATGTTGAACGGCAGCGTGAAGCCGATGTGCGCCATCGCCCGCGCCGGGTCGTTCGTCGGGCTGGCGTGCAGCGCCGGGAAGGCCGGCACCGGCGCCACCGGCGAGAGCACGAAGTCGAACCGCGCGCAGGCGGCGACCGCGGCGTCGCGCAGCGCGGCCATCTGCGCGTGGCCGTCGAAGACCTGGGCGGCGCTGTAGCCGGCCCCGCGGCCGGCCCAGTCGCGGATGAACGGCAGCACACGCTCGCGCCGCTCGGGCGGCAGCGCCTGCAGGTCCAGCCACGAGCGCATGCGCCAGAACAGGTCGATGCCCTCGGCCATCTCGGGCGTCGTGAACGGCGCCAGCGGCTCGACGATGCAGCCGGCGGCTTCGAAGGCGCGTGCCGCGGCGGTGACGACCTCGACGTGGCACGGCTGCGGCGCCAGGCCCCAGCCGGCGTCGAGCAGCAGGCCCAGCCGCAGGCCGCGCAGGTCCAGATCGTCGAGCCGGTCCCAGGCGATGGCCTGCGGCGGCAGGCTGGTCGCGTCGCGCGCATCGGGGCGCGACAGCTCGGCCATCAGCAGCGCGGCGTCGGCCACCGTGCGCGTGATCGGCCCGGCGCAGCGGCCGGCGTACGGCGGCACGATCGGCACACGGCCCAGGCTGGGCTTGAAGCCGACGACGCCGCACCAGCCGGCGGGCAGGCGGATCGAACCGCCGATGTCGGTGCCGACGTGCAGCGGGCCGTAACCGGCGGCGGCCCCGGCGCCCGCGCCGGCGCTGCTGCCGCCGGGCGTCAGCGCCGGGTTCCACGGGTTGCGTGCCGCCGCGTGCAGGCTCGACAGCCCCGAGGACAACATGCCGTAGTCGGGCATCGTCGTGCGCGCGACGAAGACACAGCCGGCCTCGCGCAGGCGCGCCGCGGGCGGCGAGTCCTCGGCTTCGGGTGCGGCCTCGACGGCAGCGCAGCCCAGCGGCTTGGGCCAGCCGCGTGTGCCGACGTTCTCCTTGAGCATCGCCGGCACCCCGTCCAGCGCCGACAGCGGCCGGCCGCGGCGGTGGCGTTGTTCCGACTCGGCCGCCGCGGCGAGCGCGCCGTCGGGGTCGAAGCCCCAGGTCGCGTGCAGCGTGGGTTCGAGCTGTTCGACACGCTCGATGACGGCCCGCGTGGCCTCCACCGGCGACAGCTCGCCGCGCCGGTACAGCGTGGCCAGCGTCGCGGCGTCGAGCGTGTGCAGCGCCGCCATCAGCCGCCCCAGGAGACGGCGGCGAGGTCGTTGGCGAAGATCGGCGAGCGTGTCCACAGCCCGCGCAGGCCCTTGCGCCAGACCGCCACCTGCGCCGGGTTCCAGAGGAAGACGCTGGCCGCGTCGTCGGCCAGCTTGCGCTGGATCTCGCGCCACAGCCGCGCCTTCTCGCGTGCGTCGTTGCTCGCGGCGTGGGTCGTCACGAGGCGGCGGAAGTCGGCGCTGTCGTAGCCGAAGTAGTACTTCGGGTCGGCGTAGGCGGTGGCGTAGTCCAGCGGCTCGACGTGGTTGATCAGCGTGAGGTCGAACTGGCCCTTGAACGCGCCCGACAGCCACTGCGCCCACTCGACGTTCTCGATCTTCGCGACGACGCCGACCTTGGCCAGCATCGCGGCGACGATCTCGCCGCCCTTGCGCGCGTACGGCGGCGGCGGCAGCGTCAGCGTGACCTGCAGCGGCGTCGTCACGCCGGCGTCCTTCAGCAGCGCACGCGCCTTGTCGGGGTCGTAGGCGACGAGGCCCGACAGGTCGACGTAGCCGCTGTCGGTGGGCGCGAAATGGCTGCCGATCGGCGTGCCCAGGCCTTCCTGGGCGCCGGCGATGAAGGCGCGGCGGTCGATGGCGTGCGTCAGCGCGCGGCGCACACGCACGTCGTCGAACGGCTTGCGGCGGTGGTTGACCGCCAGGATGCCCTTGCCGGCAGTGGCGCCGACCTCGACGACGAAACGCCGGTCGGCACGCAGCTGCGGCAGCGCCTGCAGCGCGGCGAAACGCGGCATCGCGTCGACGTCGCCGGCCAGCAGCGCCGCGACCTGGGCCGCCGGGTCGTTGATGAAGCGGAAGACGACACGCTCCAGCGCCACGCGCGCGGCGTCGCGGTGGCCGGCCCACTTGGCCAGCGTGACGCTGACGCCGCGTTTCCAGTCGTCGACGCGGTACGGCCCGGTGCCGACCGGCCGCGTCGCGGCATTCGCGGCGCTGGCCGGGTGCAGGATGACGGCGCTGCTCTCGCCGAGGCGAAACGGCAGCGCCGCATCGGCGTGGGTCAGCGTCAGGATGACGGTCTGCGGGTTCTCGACGGTGATGCGGGCGATGTTGTCGAACACCGCCTTCTTCGCCTTGTTCGTGCTGCCCTCGGCGCGCGCGCGCTCGAAGCTCCAGCGCACGGCTTCGGCGTCGAAGGCCGCGCCGTCGGAGAAGGCGACCCCGCGGCGCAGCCGGAAGACGTAGCTCTTGCCGTCGGGCGAGACGGTCCAGGACTCGGCCAGCAGCGGCGACACGCTGCCGTCCATGCCGATCTTCGTCAGCCCTTCGAGCACGTTGTAGTGCACGATCTCGCCGATCGCCGCGGCCGGCGCGACGGTCGGGTCCAGGCCGGGCGGCTCGAGCACCATGCCGAGCACCAGGCGCTTCTTCGCCGCCTGGGCCTGCGCAAGAGGCTGCGCCGCGGCCAGCGGCAGGCCGGCCAGCAGCGTGTTGACGGTTCTACGGGTGGGATTCATGGCCGCGCGATTCTGCGCCAAGGGCCGCGGCCAGCAGCCGGCGCGTGTACGGGTGCTCGGGGGCGCGGAACAGGCGCTCCGGCGTGCCGCGCTCGACGACCCGGCCCCGGTACAGCACCAGCACCTCGTCGCTGACGAGGTCGACGACGGCCAGGTCGTGGCTGATGAACAGATAGGCGACGCCGTAGCGCTGCTGCAGGTCCTGCATCAGGTTCAGCACCTGCGCCTGCACCGAGACGTCGAGCGCGCTGACCGGCTCGTCGGCGACGATCAGCTTCGGCCGCGTGACGAGGGCGCGTGCGATCGCGATGCGCTGGCGCTGGCCGCCGCTGAACTCGTGCGGGTACTTCGGCAGATCGGCCGGGCCCAGGCCGACGGCTTCCAGCACCTCGACGGCGCGTGCGAGCTGCTCGTCACGCCCGGCGCCGTGCAGCACGGCCAGCGGCTCGGTGACGGTCTGCAGCACGCTGCGCCGCGGGTCCAGCGAGCCGTACGGGTCCTGGAAGACCATCTGGAACTTGGCGCGTGCGCGCCGCAGCGCCTCGGGCGCCAGCGTGTGCAGGTCCTCGCCGTCGAGCCGCACGTGGCCGGCGCTCGGCGCCTCGAGCGCCATCACCAGGCGCGCCAGCGTGCTCTTGCCCGAGCCCGATTCGCCGACGATGCCCAGCGTGCGCCCGGCTTCAAGCGTGAAGTCCACGTCGGCCAGCGCCTGCAGTTCGGTCGCCGGCGCGAAGAGCTGTTCGCGCGGCAGGCGGTAGCGCTTGCCGAGCCCGTGGACCTGCAGCAGCGGCGCCGTCATGCGTGCACGCGGATGCAGCGCGCCTCGTGGCCCGGGCCGACGGCCACCGGCGCCGGCAGCGCGGCGCGGCACTCGGCAACGGCCTGCGGGCAGCGCTCGGCGAAGGGACAGCCGGCGGGGCGACGGCCCAGCGCCGGCACGCGGCCGGGGATCGTCGCCAGGCGGGTGCCGCGCGGCAGGCCCAGGCGCGGCTGGGCGGCGAACAGCGCGCGCGTGTACGGATGCGCCAGGCGCTCGAAGACGGCGGCCGTCGGGCCGCTCTCGACGACGACGCCAGCGTACATCACGAGCAGGCGCTCGACCGACTGCGCCATCACGCCGAGGTCGTGGCTGATCAGCAGCAGCGCCATGCCGGTGGCGGCACGCAGTTCGGCGATCAGGTCCAGCACCTCGCGGCGCACGGTGGCGTCGAGCGCGGTCGTCGGCTCGTCGGCAATCAGCAGGTCGGGCGCGCAGGCCAGCGCGATCGCGATGACGACACGCTGGCGCTGGCCGCCGGAGAGCTGGTGCGGGTAGGCGTCGAGCCGGCGCGCCGCGTCGGGCAGGTGCACCCGTTCGAGCAGCCGCAGCGCCTCGGCGCGCGCAGCCGCCGCCGACAGCCCGCGGTGCAGGCGCAGCGGCTCGGCGATCTGGCGGCCGACGGTGTGCAGCGGGTTCAGCGCCGTCATCGGCTCCTGGAACACCATTGCCAGGCGGTCGCCGCGAAGCGCGCACCAGTCGCGTTCGGCGAGCGTCGTCAGCTCGCGGCCGTCGAGGACGATCGAGCCGCTCGTGCGCGCGGCCTCGGGCAGCAGGCCCATCAGCGCCAGCGCGGTCAGCGACTTGCCGCAGCCGGACTCGCCGATCAGGCCCAGCGTGCCGCCTCGGCCGAGCGTGAACGAGATGCCGTCGATCGCGGCGGCATGGGCGCCATCGGGCGTGGGCAACCGGACACGCAGGTCGTCGACGGCAAGCAGGGGAGCGGACACGGGCGGCAACGATAGCGCCGTCGTCGGGACGGCATGAAAAAAGCCCCGGCGCCGGGGCGCGGGGGCTTCGGGGAGTGTCGCCACTCCGGATCGACCGGCGGCCGTGGCCGCCGGCGACCGTTCGATCAGAACGAGTGGCGGATGCCGATTTCCAGGCCTTGCGACTTGTCGCCGGCGTCGATCGTCGAGTAGTCGTTGGACACCGTGAACTTGGCGGCGTCGTCGTTGTCGATCACCGCATAGGTGCCGTACAGCGCGGTGCGCTTGCTCAGGTTGTAGACGGCGCCCAGGGCGATGCGGTCGGCATCGCGGTCGGTGGCGTCGTTGGACTTGCTCTTCGAGTACGCGGCGCGCAGCACGAAGGCACCGACCGGCACGGTCGCGCCGACGGTGTAATGCTTGTCCTTGTTGCCTTGGTACTTGCCTTGCTGGTAGGCGGCCATCAGCTTGGCGACGCCGAGGTCGTACGAGCCGCCGATGACCGTCAGCTTGACGTCGCTGTTGGTGACTTCGGTCTGGCCGTAGCCGACGTTGACGTTCAGCGGGCCGGCGGCGTAGCCGAGGCGACCACCGTAGTACTTCTTGCCCGCGGTGCCTTCGCCAGCGGCGACCGACAGCTGGCCGTACACGCCGCCGAGGTTGGCCGGCAGGAAGTAGGTGACCTGGTTGTCGTTACGGACCTTGGAGTCGACGCTGCCCCAGACCTTGTAGATGCGGGTGGTGTCGCCGATGCCGGTCGTGCCGAAGGCGTCGAAGTCGGCCAGCGCCGAGTAGGTCGGCGCGAAGTCACGGCCCAGGCGCACTTCGCCCAGCGAGTCGGAGATCAGGCTGACCGTCGCACGGCGGTGCCAGAAGCGGGCGTTCGGCTGCGAACCTTCGTCCGGCTTGACTTCGGACTCGAGCCAGAAGCCGGCCTTCAGGCCGCCGCCCAGGTCTTCGACGCCGCGGAAGCCGAGGCGGCCGGTGCTCAGGCCGCTGCTGCCGAGCACGTCACGCGTGCCGGCGGTGTCGTTGTCCAGATGACGGTAGGCGACGTCCAGGACACCGAACACGGTGACCGACGACTGGGCCGACGCGCTGCCGGCGGCAGCGGCCAGGACGGCCAGAGCGATGAGGGACTTCTTCATTTGGATTCCTCGTTGGGGGATGGAGATTCAGACACACAGGCCGCAGCGAGGCGGCACCTCAGCGAACGAGAGGCTACGAACCGTCCGGAGGCTCAACTAGCTCTTCTATTGCAATAGTGCGCTACGCCAGGAGAAATAATAAACCCCGATTGCCTTCGCCAATTCGTCATGACAAGCGCTTACTCGCGCTTGCGCGGCGCGCGCCCCCGCGTAACGGGCCCATATGACAGTTTGCGCGCGCCTGGGCAAGCACCCGCGCGCCAGTTCGACACCGGCTGCAGACGGCGGCTGCTGCGTTCACGCAACAGCCCAGGACGTTGCTGCAGCGCAACGCCGAAGACCGGTTCCACGCTCAGCGCGGGCCTTGCGAGGCCAGAAGATCGGCGTAGGACGGCGCCACACGGGGCGCCGCGGCCAAACCGAGCGCCTCCAGCAGGGCCTCGGCGATGCGCTGCCCGTCGGCATCGGACTGGTCTTCGGCGAGCACGACCTCGACCTCGACGAAGTCGCCCAGACCCTCGACGCGGTCGAGATGCAGCCGGGCGCCAGCCACGAGCGCCAGCCAGCGCTGCTTGCGCACGCGGGCGCGCACGCCCAGGCCGCGGCCGAGCACCCGGTGCAGCGCGTCGGCCGTGCCGCCGACGCCCACACGCTCGTAGTCCGAGGCGCGGGCCGCGTCGGTGTCGGGGCGTTCGTAGTGGATCAGCTCGGCCGTGCCGTCACCGAGGCGGCGCAGCTTGAGCCGCCCGGTGGGCACGGCGTAGAACACGTCGTCCTGCTCGAGGCGGGTCAGCACGCCGCCGGCCAGCGCCCGTGCCCGCTCGCGCAGCGGGTCGATCGAGCCGACCCGGACCTTGATCTCGATGTTGCGTGCCATGCGCTGCCTGCCCGGACACGATCATCGCGCCACGGCGCGGCCACGCGCCAGCCTCGGATCGAGCAGGTCGCGCAAGGCGTCGCCCAGCAGGTTCAGGCCGAGCACCGTGGTCATGATCGCCAGGCCCGGGTAGACGGCCTGCATCGGCGCCTGGAACCACTGCGTCTGCGCCTCGTTGAGCATGCGTCCCCAGCTCGGCCGCGGCGGCTGCGTGCCCAGGCCCAGGTAGCTGAGCGCGGCCTCGGCGAGGATCGCGGTGGCGAAGGCGATCGTCGCCTGCACGACCAGCGCCGCGGCGATGTTGGGCAGCACGTGGTCGAGCGTGATGCGCCAGCCGCCCTTGCCGGCGGCGCGCGCGGCGAGCACGTACTCGCGCGCCCAGATGCCGAGCGCGGCGCCGCGCGTCACGCGGGCGAACACCGGCACGTTGTACAGCCCGATGGCGACGACGCTGGTCGCCAGTCCCGGACCGTAGACCGCGGCGAGCAGGATCGCCGACAGCAGCGCCGGAAACGCGAAGGTGAAGTCCGCGGCACGCATCAGCAGTTCGTCGAGCCAGCCGCGGCGCGCGGCGGCCACGCAGCCGAGCGTGACGCCCAGGACGAGCCCGATGGCCACCGCGACGACGCCGACGAGCAGGCTGGTCTGCGCGCCGGCCATCAGCAGCGAGACGATGTCGCGCCCGAGGCTGTCGGTGCCCAGCCAGTGCGCCGCGGACGGCGGCTGCAGCCGCGCGCCGATGTCCAGCTCGTCCGGCGCCCACGGCGTCCAGACCAGCGAGACCAGCGCCAGCAGCAGCACGCTGCCGACCAGGAGCGCGCCGAGCACGAAGCCCGGACTGCGCCGCGCCCGCGCGGCGAAGGAGACGCCGGCCGGCCCCGCCAGGCGGGAATGAGCCCCGGGGCTCATGCGTGCCGCAGCCGCGGGTCGACGAGCGCGTAGAGCACGTCGACGACGAAGTTGACGGCGACGACCAGCGCCGCCAGCAGCAGCACGACGTCGCGCACGACGACGAGGTCGCGGTTGGCCACCGCCTGGAACACCAGCCGGCCCAGCCCGGGGAGCACGAACACGTTCTCGACGACGATGGTGCCGGCGACGAGGTTGGCGAACTGCAGGCCGGCGACGGTCAGCACCGGGATCGCGGCGTTGCGCAGCACGTGGCGGTGCAGCGTCTGGCGCCGCGACAGGCCCTTGGCCCGCGCGGTGCGCACGTAGTCCTCGCCCATCGTGTCGAGCACCGCCGAGCGCGTGACGCGCGCCAGGATCGCCGCCTGCACCGCCGCCAGCGCCAGCGCCGGCAGCAGCAGCGCCTTCAGGCCCTCGACGACGCCGCCGCCCTCCTCTTCGCTCCAGCCCGGGAAACCGCCGGCACCGACCCACTGCAGCTGCACCGCGAACAGCAGGATCAGCAGCATCGCCAGCCAGAAGCCGGGCACCGCCAGCCCGAGCTGGGTGGCGATCATCACGCCGACGTCACCGGCGCGGCCGCGGCGCGCCGCGGCGTAGACGCCCGCGGCCAGAGCGACCACGGCGGTCAGCACCATCGCCAGCGCCGCCAGCGGCAGCGACACGCGCAGGCGCTCGGCGATCAGCTCGGCGGTCGGCGTGTCATAGGCGATGCTGTCGGCGGTGCGGCCCTGCAGCAGGGCGCCGACCCACTCGGCATAACGCTGCGGCGCCGGCCGGTCCAGGCCCAGCCGGGCCTCGAGGGCGGCCACGGCCTCGGGCGTCGCGGTCTCGCCGAGCACCACCTCGGCGGCACTGCCGGGCAGCCATTCCAGCACCACGAAAACGATCATCGACGCCGCGACGAGCGTCAGCACGAAGGTCGCGAAGCGGCGCAGCAGGAACACGGACATCGCGGGCAATGATGCCCGATGCGTCCGGGCGGCCCGGCGAAAGAACGGCCCCGGCGCACGAGGCGGCGGGGCCGGGGGTGGCGGCCGCGCGGGCCGCCGGGGGGTGATCAGTCGCCCAGGCCTTCGTGGCGGGCGGCAGCGGCGTACAGGTCGGCGGCGAAGCCGGGGTCGGTGTTCTCGACCTGGTGCGCCAGCTCACGGACCGACGCGATGTCGTGCACACGCGCCGGGGTCTCCGGGTGATGCGCCAGCCGCTTCATCAGGCGGGAGAACAGCTCGGCCGCGATCAAGGCGCCGCGAGGGGTGTCCTGCGCCGGTGCGACCGATTGAACTTCAACGTACATGCCCATCTTGTTTCCTGTCGGCACAGCCCTCGTGGGGCTGCGATGAAGGCATTTTCAGGGTTTACCCGATCACGATCTACTGAATGTTCTGCATCTGGCACATAAGCAGCGTTCATATCAGAATCGGTTCATGAACTTCCGCACGCTGGACCTGAACCTGCTTCGTGTCTTCGACGCGGTGATGACCGAAGGCAGCCTGACGCGGGCGGCGCAGGTGCTCTCGGTGACGCAGCCGGCCGCCAGCCATTCGCTCAAGCGCCTGCACGAGGCCGTCGGCGAGCCGCTGTTCGTGCGTGGTGCGCACGGCATGAAGCCGACTCCGCGCGCGCAGGCGCTGTGGCCGGTGGTGCGCGAGGGGCTGGGCGAGCTGCAGCGGGCGCTGGCGCCGGAGGAGTTCGACCCGCGCACCCAGGAGGCGAACTTCCGCATCACGATGCCGGATGCACCGGCCGCCGTGCTGACGCCGATGTTCGTGCGCGCGATCGAGTCGCGGCAGGCCCGGGTCAACCTGCGCATCGTGCCGCTGACCAGCCGCGACCCGCGCGCGATGCTGCGCGACGGCGAGGCCGATCTCGCCGTCGGCCACTTCCCGGAGGCGATCGCCGCGCTCGTCGCCGGCGGTGCGCAGACCGGCCTGCTGCACCGCCAGCTGCACCGCAGCCACTACGTCTGCGTGATGCGCCGCGGCCACCCGCTGGCCGACACGCTGACGCTGGACGCCTTCTGCGAGGCGCACCACCTGCTGGTCAGCTTCTCGGGCCGGCCGCACGGCATGATCGACGAGGCGCTGGCGGCGCTCGGCCGGCGGCGGCGCATCGTGCTGACCGTCAACCAGTACTTCACTGCCGGCCGCGTCGTCACGCAGTCGGACCTGATCACGGTGCTGCCGCTGTCCTTCGTCGCCGCCACCGGCACCTCGCACCGGCTGGTCACGCGGCCGCTGCCGGGGCCGGTGACGCTGCCGCCGGTGGGCGTGCAGATGGTCTGGCCGGTGCGCCAGGACGCCGACCCGGCACACCGCTGGCTGCGCCAGCTGGTGCAGCAGGCGGTCGGCCGGGAGGTGCCGGCCGAGTGAGCCTCAGACGACCGCGGCGATCGCCTCGGCGGTGCGCTCGACGTTGCCGCTGTTGAGCCCGGCCACGCAGATGCGGCCCGAGCGCACGAGGTAGACGCCGAACTCCTCGCGCAGCCGGTCGACCTGCTCGGGCAGCAGCCCGGTGTAGCTGAACATGCCGCGCTGGCTGAGGAAGTAGCCGAAGTCGCGCCCCGGCTTGCGCGCGCAGAGCACCTCGTGCAGCGCGCGGCGCATCGCCAGGATGCGCTCGCGCATCGCCGCGACGTCGGCCTCCCAGGACGCACGCAGACCCGGATCGCCGAGCACGCGCGCGACGACGCCGGCGGCGTGCAGCCCCGGGCTGGAGTAGTTGCGGCGCACCGTGGCCTTCATCTGGCCGAGCACGAGTTCGGCTTCGGCGCGGTCGGCGCAGACCACCGACAGCGCCCCGGCGCGTTCGCCGTACAGGCTCATGCTCTTGCTGAACGAGTTCGAGACGAAGAACGACAGCCCGGCGTCGGCCAGCGCGCGGATCGCGTGCGCATCCTCTTCGATGCCGTCGCCGTAGCCCTGGTAGGCGATGTCCAGGAACGGGATCAGCCCGCGCTCGCGCACGAGGGTGACGATCTCGCCCCACTGCAGGCGCGACAGGTCGACGCCGGTCGGGTTGTGGCAGCAGGCGTGCAGCAGCACGACGTCGCCGGCAGGCAGGCCGCGCAGCGTCTCGCACAGGCGCTCGAAGGCCACGCCGCCGGTCGCCGCGTCGTAGTACGGATAGGCCTTCACGGCCATGCCGGCGCCCTCGAAGATCGAGCGGTGGTTGTCCCAGGTCGGGTCGCTGACCCAGACGGTGGACTGCGGGAACCAGCGCCGCAGGAAGTCGGCGCCGACCTTCAGGCCGCCGCTGGAGCCGATGGTCTGCAGCGTCGCAACGCGGCCTTCGGCGACCGCGGCGCTGCCGGCGCCGAACAGCAGCGCCTGCACCGCGGCGCGCATCGGAGCCGACCCCTCCATCGGCAGGTAGGGCTTGGGGCCGGCTTCGGCCAGCAGCTGCGCTTCGGCCTGGCGCACGCAGTCCAGCACCGGGATGCGGCCGGCGTCGTCGAAGTAGATGCCGATCGACAGGTTGACCTTGGCCGGGCGCGGGTCGCGGCCGAAGGCCTCGTTCAGCGACAGGATCGGGTCGCCCGCGTAGGGCTCGAGGTGGGAGAAGACGGTCATGCCGAAAGCGCTTTCTCGATGTCGGCGGCCAGCGAGGCCGGGGAGTCGGTCGGCGCGTAACGCTTGAGCACGCGTCCGTCGCGGCCGACGAGGAATTTGGTGAAGTTCCACTTCACCGCCTGGGTGCCGAGCACGCCGCGCGCCTCGGCGGTGAGCCATTGCCACAACGGATGCGCATCGCCGCCGTTGACCTTCACCTTGGCCATCATCGGGAAGCTGACGCCGTAGTTGAGCTGGCAGAACGAGGCGATCTCGTCGTTGCTGCCCGGGTCCTGGCCGCCGAACTCGTTGCTCGGGAAGCCGAGGATCACGAGACCGCGCTCGCGGTAGCGCTGCCACAGCTCCTCGAGCCCGGCGAACTGCGGCGTGAAGCCGCAGCGGCTGGCGGTGTTGACGACGAGCACCACCTGGCCGGCGTGGGCGGACAACGGTGCGGGGCGGCCGTCGATCGTGACGGCGTCGAAATCGGACAGGGTCGCGGCCATGAGCGCTCCGATCGTGACGAAACGTGCATCGTAAGCCCCCATCCCACGACCGGCGTTGACAGCGCGAACCGCCGCCGCGCAGCATCGCCGCAGACCCCTGCCGCCGCCATGCTGCACCGCCTCCATCTGCTCGGTTTCAGCGCCTTCGAGCGCAGCACGCTGGCCAGCTGCGTGCGCCTGGCGGGCTCGCGACAGCCGGGCTACGTGCAGGTCGCCACGCCGGAGGACGCCGACTTCCTGGTCGTCGACGCCGACAACGTCGACGCCGTGCTGACGGCCAGCGCCGGCGCACGCGTCGGCGACGCGGTTTTCGTCGGCCGCCACGCCCCCGAAGGTGCAGCCGCCTGGATGCCGCGGCCGCTGGACGCGCTGCTGCTGCTGCGTGAACTCGACGCCATCGTCGCGCTGCGCGGCGCGGCGGCGACGGCCGACATGCCGGCGCTGCCGCAGGCGCTGATCGTCGACGACTGCGAAGCCGCGACACGCCACCTCGCCGGCCGGCTGCAGCGCCTGGGCCTGCCCAGCGTCGCGGCGCGCACCAGCGGCCAGGCCCTCGAACGGCTGGCGCGCCAGCGTTTCGAGTTCGTCTTCGTCGATGTCGAGCTCGGCGAGGCCAGCGAGCTCGACGGCCTCGCGCTGTGCCGCAGGCTGCGCCGCCAGCCCAGCCCGGGCGCACGCGACGCGGTGCTGGTGCTGGTCTCGGCCCAGCACGGCGAGGTCGACCGCGTGCGCGGCGCGCTCGCCGGGGCCGACGCCTACCTGGGCAAGCCGCTGGACGACGACGAGCTGAGCCGGCTGGTGTCGCGGCCGCCGCGCGCCGCGGCACCGGCCAGCCACTGAGACGTCAGCGCGCGGCCAGCAGCGCCGCGCCGACGATCAGCGTGCCCCCGATGACCAGCGGCAGCGTGATCGCCGCCGCGCCCAGCAGCACCGCCGAGGCCGAGGCGAACAGCACCTCGGTGATCATGACCACCGCCGTCGCGTTGGCCGGCAGGCGCGCCGCGCCGTACTGCAGCGCCAGGTTGCCGCCGAGGAAACACACGGCCAGCAGCAGCGCACCGGCGATCCAGCCCGGTGCCGGGGCCGGCGGCGGCGGCACGACGCCGTTCAGGGCCAGCATCGCCGCCAGCGGCCCGGCGACGACGACGCCACCGAGGAACATCGCCAGTGCGCGCGCCGACTGCGGCCGGTGCGCCTCGCGGCGCAGCATCACGTTGTTCAGCGCGAAGCTGAAGCCGCCGGCGATGCCCAGCCACTCGGGCAGCGTGCGCGGCAGCGGCAGGCCGCCGCCCTCGGGCCAGAGCACGACGGCCGCGCCGACCAGCGCCATCGCGACGCGAAACGCCGCCGCGCGTGTCATACGCTCGCCGAGCAGCAGCCGCGCCAGCAGCACCGTCCACAGCGGCATCAGATAGAACAGCAGCACGACGCGCACGACGTCGCCGACGGTCACGCCCCAGTTGAAGGTGGCGTTGGTCGTGCCGGCGGCGGCCACCAGCACCCACAGCACCGGCGTGCGCAACAGCTCGGGCCAGGCCGACGGCCGCCAGGCGCTGATGGCCAGCACGACGCTGCCGTAGACGAACACGGTGGCCCACAGCGGGTGCAGGCCCAGCGCCTGCAGTTCGCGCAGCGGCCACCACGAGACGCCCCAGACGAAGGCGTTGGCCAGCAAGGCCAGCGCCGGCGCCGCCGCGCCAGGGCTGCCGGCGCGCGGCGCGGCGACGTCAATGGCCATCGGTGCGGGCGATCACGAGCAGGCGCTCGACCTCGTCGCGGTGCTGCAGCAGGTTGCGCCGATGCCAGCGCCGGATCGTCTCCATGATGCCGGCGACGACCAGGCCGAAGACCGTGATCGCGGCGAAGGCCGAGAGCTCGAAACGTGTCATGCCGGCGTAGAAGGCGCCCAGCGCCAGGATGCAGGCCTGCTCGTTGAAGTTCTGCACCGCGATCGAGCGCCCGGCGCCCATCAGGTTGTGGCCGCGGTGCTGCAGCAGCGCGTTCATCGGCACGACGAGGTAGCCGCCGGCAGCGCCCAGCAGCAGCAGGAACGGGATCGCGACGTAGAGGTCGCGGATCAGGTTGAGCCCCATCAGCAGCACGCCCATCAGCACGCCCAGCGGGATCACCGCGGTGGCGCGGTCCAGCCGCATGCGCATCGACGCGACGACGGCCCCGGCGGCCACGCCGATCGACACCACGCCGGCCAGCGACGAGGCCTGCGTCGTCGAGTAGCCCAGCGCCGCCGCGGCCCAGGGGAAGACGATGATGCGCAGGTTGCCGCCGACGCCCCAGAACATCGTCGTCGTCGCCAGCGAGATCTGGCCCAGCTTGTCCGACCACAGGCGGGCGTTGCAGCGCGAGAAGTCGCGCACCAGCCACAGCGGGTTGGACGGCAGCGGCTGCAGCGGCGCGTCGGTGCGCGGGATGTAGAGGTTGAACAGCGCCGCCAGCGCGTAGACGAAGAGCAGCACGCAGATCGCGGCCTCGGCCGGCATGTCGACGCCGGTGTCCACGAACGGCAGGTCCAGGCCCAGCAGCACCGGCGCGATGTGCGGCCCGACGAGCTGGCCGCCGAGCACGGTGCCGAGGATGACGCTGGCGATCGTCAGGCCCTCGATCCAGCCGTTGGCCTTGACCAGCTGCGACGGCGGCAGCAGTTCGGTGAGGATGCCGTACTTGGCCGGCGAGTAGGCCGCCGCGCCCAGGCCGACGATCGAGTAGGCCAGCAGCGGGTGGCCGCCGAACAGCATCAGCAGGCAGCCGACGATCTTGATGCCGTTGGAGATCAGCATCACGCGGCCCTTCGGGATCGCGTCGGCGAAGGCGCCGAGGAAGGGCGCGAGCACGACGTAGAAGAGCGCGAAGACGACCGCGAGAACCGGCACGTGCCAGCTGGGCGCCTGGCTGCTGCGCAGGAGTTCGATCGCGGCGACGGTGAGCCCGTTGTCGGCCAGCGAACTGCAGAACTGCGCCGACATGATGGTCGAGAAACCTTTTTTCATCTGTCGCGCGCGCAGCCGGGAACGCCGGTTCCGGGCGCCAGTCCTGTCTCTCCATCCTTTCGGGCAGGCGGTTTATAGCACGCGGCCAACGCCGTTCCGAAGGGCGAAACCCACGAGTCGGCTGGCAAAATGGCCCGGCCATGCCGCGCCCGATCGAAGCCCTCGTCCACGTCCCCGCCCTTGCCCACAACCTGCAGCGCGCCCGCGCCCAGGCCCCCGACGCGCGCGTCTGGGCGGTCGTCAAGGCCAACGCCTACGGCCACGGCATCGAGCGTGCGTACGACGGTTTGCGCGGCGCCGACGGCTTCGCGCTGCTGGACCTGGACGAAGCCGAGCGCCTGCGCACGCTGGGCTGGCGCGGGCCGATCCTGCTGCTCGAGGGCGTGTTCGAACCGCGTGACCTGGAACTCTGTTCGCGCCTGGACCTGTGGCACGCGGTGCACTGCGACGAGCAGATCGACTGGCTGGCAGCGCACAAGACACATCGCCCGCACCGCGTGTTCCTGAAGATGAACAGCGGCATGAACCGCCTGGGCTTCACGCCGGCGGCCTTCCGCGGCGCCTGGGCGCGGCTGGGCGCGCTGCCGCAGGTCGACGAGATCTCGGCGATCACGCACTTCTCCGACGCCGACGGCCCGCGCGGCATCGCCCACCAGATCGCGGCCTTCGAGGCCGCGACGCAGGACCTGCCCGGCGAACGCTGCCTGTCCAACAGCGCCGCGCTGCTGCGCCACGGCGTGAAGAACGACTGGGTGCGCGCCGGCATCCTGCTGTACGGCAGCGCGCCGGACTTCCCCGAACACGACATCGCGCACTGGGACCTGCAGCCGACGATGACGCTGCGCTCGCGCATCATCGCCACGCAGACCCTGGCCGCCGGCGACACCGTCGGCTACGGCAGCAGCTTCACCGCGCCGGGGCCGATGCGCGTGGGCATCGTCGCCTGCGGCTACGCCGACGGCTACCCGCGCCTGTGCCCCACCGGCACGCCGGCGCTGGTGAACGGCCGTCGCACGCGCACCATCGGCCGGGTGTCGATGGACATGCTCGAGGTCGACCTGAGCGAGCTGCCCGACGCCGGCATCGGCAGCGAAGTCACGCTCTGGGGTCGCGGCCCGGGCGGCAGCGTGCTGCCGATCGACGAGGTGGCACGTGCCGCCGGCACGATCGGCTACGAGCTGATGTGCGCCGTCGCGCCGCGCGTGACGATGCGCGTCGCCGAAGACTGATGGCCGGCGCGCCGCGCATCGACCGGCGCGAAGTCGAGTTCGCGGCGATCCGCGCCCAGGGCGCCGGCGGGCAGAACGTCAACAAGGTCTCGAACGCGGTGCACCTGCGTTTCGACATCCGCGCCTCGTCGCTGCCCGATCCGATCAAGGAGCGCCTGCTGGCGACACCCGACCAGCGCATCGGCGCCGACGGCGTCGTCGTCATCAAGGCCCAGACCCACCGCAGCCTGCCGCGCAACCAGGCCGACGCGCTGGCGCGGCTGCAGGCGCTGGTCGACGCCGCGGCCGAGGTGCCCACCGAACGCCGGGCGACGAAACCGACCTGGTCGTCCAAGCAGCGCCGGCTGCAGGGCAAGGCGCGCGACGCCCAGGTCAAGGCCGGACGCGGCCGCGTGCGCGACTTCTGACAGCATCACCCCCGTGGCGAAAACGATCTACACCTGCCGCGAGTGCGGCGGCACCAGCCCCAAGTGGCTGGGCAAGTGCCCGGCCTGCGGCGCCTGGAACTCGCTCGACGAGGGCCTGGCCGAGCCGGCGACGAAGAACAACCGCTTCCAGGCGCTGGCCAGGAGCCAGCCGGTGGCGACGCTGGCCGACATCGACGCCGCCGACGTGGCGCGCACGCCGACCGGCCAGGAGGAGCTCGACCGCGTGCTCGGCGGCGGCATCGTCGCCGGCGGCGTGACGCTGATCGGCGGCGACCCCGGCATCGGCAAGAGCACGCTGCTGCTGCAGGCGCTGGACGCGCTGTCGGCGCAGATGCCGGTGCTCTACGTCACCGGCGAGGAATCGGGCGCCCAGGTCGCGCTGCGCGCGCGCCGGCTCGGCCTGTCGGGCGCCAAGGTGCGTGTCGTCGCCGAGATCTCGCTGGAGAAGATCCTGGCGACGCTGGACGCCGAACAACCGGCCTTCTGCGTCATCGACTCGATCCAGACGCTGTATTCCGACCAGCTGACGTCGGCACCGGGCTCGGTGGCCCAGGTGCGCGAATGCGCGGCGCAGCTGACGCGTGTCGCCAAGACCGGCGGCTGCGCGATGGTGCTCGTCGGCCACGTCACCAAGGAAGGCGCGCTGGCCGGGCCGCGGGTGCTGGAGCACATCGTCGACACGGTGCTGTACTTCGAGGGCGACACGCATTCCAGCTTCCGCCTGGTGCGGGCGATCAAGAACCGCTTCGGCGCCGTCAACGAGATCGGCGTCTTCGCGATGACCGAGAAGGGGCTGCGCGGCGTCAGCAACCCGAGCGCGATCTTCCTGTCCGCGCACGGCGAGCCGGTGTCGGGCTCCTGCGTGCTCGTCACGCTGGAAGGCACACGCCCGCTGCTGGTCGAGATCCAGGCGCTGGTCGACAGCGGCGGCGCCAGCCCGCGGCGGCTGTCGGTGGGCCTGGACCGCGACCGCCTGGCGATGCTGCTGGCGGTGCTGCACCGCCACGCCGGCGTCTCGTGCATGGACCAGGACGTGTTCGTCAACGCCGTCGGCGGCGTGCGCATCGGCGAGCCGGCGGCCGACCTGGCGGTGCTGCTGGCGATCACCAGTTCGCTGCGCGGCAGGCCGCTGCCGCGCGGCTTCGTCGCCTTCGGCGAAGTGGGCCTGGCCGGCGAGGTGCGCCCGGCGCCGCGTGGCCAGGAACGGCTGAAGGAAGCCGCCAAACTCGGCTTCTCGGTCGCCGTCGTGCCCAAGGCGAATGCGCCGAAGAAGCCGATCGAAGGCCTGACGGTGCACGCCGTCGAGCGCATCGAGCAGGCGATCGACATCGTGCGCGGGTTGTGACGATGCGCTGGGCCGTCGTCTCCGACATCCACGGCAACCTGCCGGCGCTCGAGGCGGTGATCGCCGACGCCGGCGCAGTCGACGGCTGGCTGAACCTGGGCGACATCGTGTCCGGCCCGCTGTGGCCGCTGGAAACGGCGCGCCGGCTGATGGCGCTGGGCTGGCCGACGATCGCCGGCAACCACGAGCGCCAGCTGCTGACGCCGCCGCACGACCACCTGGGCGCCAGCGACCGTTTCGCCCACGACGCGCTGGGCGAGGCCGAACTCGCCTGGCTGGCGGCGCTGCCGCCGACGATGGCGCCACATGCCGACGTGCTCGCCGTGCACGGCAGCGGCCGCAGCGACCTGGAATACCTGCTGCACAGCGTGCGCGCCGACGGCCTGCACGAGGCCGACGAGGCCGAGATCGCCCAGCGCCTGCCGGCCGCGGCGCCGGCCGGGCTGCTCTGCGGCCACAGCCACCTGCCGCGCCAGCGCCGCGTCGGCACGACGACGGTGCTCAACCCCGGCAGCGTCGGCCTGCCGGCCTTCGACCACGACCAGCCGGCACCGCACGTCGCCGAGACCGGCACGCCGCAGGCGCGCTACGCCTGGCTGGAGCTCGGCCCCACGGGCTGGACGGCGACGCTGCGCGCCGTCGACTACGACCACGAGAGCGCCGCCCGCCGCGCCGAGGCCCGGGGCCGCGGCGACTGGGCCGACGCGCTGCGCAGCGGCCGCGTCGGCCGGCGCGAATCCGAATCGGGAGAAGGACGATGAACGCCTGGATCGGCTGGGCGCTGGCCGCCGCCGCCATCGCCGCCGGCTATGTCGGCTGGGGCTGGCAAGGTGTCGTGCTCGGCATCACCGTCACCGTGTTCTGGCTGCTGCTGCAGTTCAGCCGCGCGCTGCGCGCGATGCAGCAGGCGGCCAAGCGCCCGCGGGCCAGCGTGGCCAGCGCCGTGGCGCTGCATGCGAAGCTCGAACCCGGCCTGTCGATGCTGCAGGTGATGAAACTCACCGGCAGCATCGGCGAGAAGGTCGGCGACGACCCCGAGACCTTCGCCTGGCGCGACGCCGGCGGCGACGCGGTGCACGTGGCCTTCACCGGCGGCCGCGTCGGCCGCTGGCAGCTGCTGCGCGCCACCGCAGGCCCCGATGCCGGCACGCACCCCGCCGCCTAGAATCGTCCGTCTCTAGAACCGCTCTCAATTCCCGAGGAACCACCATGTCGATGTCCGACCGCGACGGCAAGATCTGGATGGACGGCGCGCTGGTCGACTGGCGCGACGCCAAGATCCACGTCCTGACGCACACGCTGCACTACGGCTGCGGCGCTTTCGAGGGCGTGCGCGCCTACAACACCGCCCAGGGCACGGCGATCTTCCGCCTGCAGGAGCACACCGAGCGCCTGTTCAACAGCGCCAAGATCCTGCGCATGAAGATCCCCTTCTCGCTGCAGGAGGTGATGGACGCGCAGCGCGAGGTCGTGCGCGCCAACAAGCTGGAGAGCTGCTACCTGCGCCCGCTGACCTGGCTGGGTTCCGAGAAGCTCGGCGTCAGCCCCAAGGGCAACACCGTGCACCTGATGATCGCCGCCTGGCCCTGGGGCGCCTACCTCGGCGAGGAAGGTCTGCGCCGCGGCATCCGCGTCAAGACCAGCAGCTACACCCGCCACCACGTCAACATCACGATGACGCAGGCCAAGGCGGTGAGCAACTACACGAACTCGATCCTGGCCAACATGGAGGCCACCGACGACGGCTACGACGAGGCGCTGCTGCTCGACGCCTCGGGCTTCGTCTCCGAAGGCGCCGGCGAGAACCTGTTCATCGTGCGCGGCGGCACCGTCTACACGCCCGACCTGTCGGCCGGCGCGCTCAACGGCATCACGCGCAACACGATCTTCGCGATCTGTCGCGACCTGGGCATCGACGTCGTCGAGAAGCGCATCACGCGCGACGAGGTCTACGTCGCCGACGAGGCCTTCTTCACCGGCACCGCCGCCGAAGTCACGCCGATCCGCGAGCTCGACCGCATCCAGATCGGGGCTGGCGCGCGGGGCCCGGTCACGGAGAAGATCCAGGCGGCCTTCTTCGACATCGTCAACGGCCGCAACCCGAAATACGCCGAATGGCTCACCCAGGTCTGAACTGACATGAACGAACCCAAAGCCACTGTCGAGGTCCAGGCGGCCGACCTCGCCGGGCCGGGCGTCGTGTTCTGCCCGAACCCGAAGATGCCGCTGTGGAGCAACCACCCGCGCGTCTTCATCGACGTCGCGACCACTGGCGAAGGCCGTTGCCCGTACTGCGGCACGGTCTACAAGCTGGCGCCGGGCGTGCACGCTTCCGGCCACTGAGGAGGCACGGCGAGGTGGGCACGCAGCCGCCCCCCTCGCCGGAGCAGGCTGCCCCGACGCCCCCGCCCGAACCGGGCGACGACGGCGATGCGCGCCACGCGCTGTTCCACGCCGCGCTGGCCGGCACCGGCACCTTCGTCTGGGGCTGGGACCTGGACACCGACCGGCTCAGCGACGTCGAAGAAGGCCTGGCGATGCTGGGCTACCGCCCCGGGGACATCGGCCCCACCCAGGCCGACTGGGACCGGCTGATCCACCCCGACGACCTGGCCGCCAACCACGAGGCCTATCTGCGCCACGCGCGCGGCGAGGTCGACGTCTACGAACACTGCTACCGCATCCGCGACGCCGCGGGCCGCTGGCGCTGGGTGCGCGAGCGCGGCCGCATCGTCGAGCGCAGCGCCGACGGCCGCCCGCGGCGCATGCTGGGCACGCAGACCGACATCACCGAGCTGCGCGAGCTGGCCGACACGGCGCAGCAGGCGCTGGAAGGGCTGGCGCGCATCGCGCGCCACGTGCCGGGCACGCTGGTGCAGATCCACGCCGACCCCGAGCGCCGGATCACCTTCCCCTACGCCAGCGAACGCTGCCGGGCGCTGTTCGGCATCGAGCCGGCCGAACTGGCGCGTGACGGGCGGGCGCTGCTGGACTGCGTCGAGCCCGAAGACCGCGGCCCGCTGCGCGCGGCGATCCGCGCCTCGGCACGCACGCTCGAGCCCTGGCGCGCCGAGTTCCGCGTGCGCCGCGCCGGCCAGTTGCGCTGGGTGCGCGGCGAGGCGACGCCGAGCCGCCAGGCCGACGGCTCGACCGTCTGGCACGGCTACCTCGAAGACGCCACCGAACGCCGCGAGCTGGAGCAGGCGCGCCAGGACGCCGCGGTCGCCGCGGCCGCCAACCGCGCCAAGACCGAGTTCCTGTCGCGCATGAGCCACGAGCTGCGCACGCCGCTGAACGCGGTGCTCGGCTTCGCCCAACTGCTCGAGAGCGATCCGGTCGAGCCGCCGAGCGAAAGCCAGCAGCGCCGGATCAAGCTGATCCGCGAAGCCGGCGAGCACCTGCTGCAGATGATCGGCGACCTGCTCGACCTGACGCGCATCGAGTCCGGCGGCATCGAGCTGCGCCTGGCCGCGGTGCCGCTGCGGCCGCTGGCCGAGGAGGCGCTGGCGATGGTCGCCGGCAGCGCCGAACGCGCCCAGGTGACGCTGGCGCTGGCCGACTCCGCCCCCGGTGCGCGCGTGCGCGCCGACGGCACGCGGCTGCGTCAGGTGCTGCTGAACCTGCTGACCAACGCGATCAAGTACAACCGCGCCGGCGGCCGCGTCGAGCTGGAGATCGCGGCCCCGCAAGGCCGCTGGCAGCCGCTGGCGGTGCACGACACCGGCATCGGCATCGCGCGCGACGAGCGCGAGCGCCTGTTCGAGCCCTTCTACCGCGGCCGTGCGGTGCGCGGCCGCGTCGAAGGCACCGGCATCGGCCTGGCGCTGACGCAGGACCTGGTCGTGCTGATGGGCGGGCGCATCGAGGTCGACAGCGAACCCGGCCGGGGCTCGAGCTTCACCGTGACGCTGCCGGCGGCCTGATCAGGGCCGCAGCACGACGTTCAGGCCGGGCCGCAGCTCGGACACCGGGATGTAGCCGATCGCGCCGGGCGTCGCCTGCACGTAGGCGATGATCTCCGCGCTGCTGCGCAGCTCGCGCGGCGGCACGCCCTTGCCGACATGGCGGCGCACCGTCCAGTAGGCGATGTAGCGGCCGTCGTCGAGCTGCACCACCTGCGACAGGAAACGCTCGCGCGACGGCGTGCCCGGCGGCGCGTTGACGACGTTGGCCGCCGTGCCGCCGACCTCGACGGCGCGCCCGGTGTACAGCCGCTGCAGCGTCGGCAGGTCCACGCGCACGATGCCCGGATGGGCGATGACGACGATGTCGACGGGCGGTCCGGCCCAGGCGCTGCAGGCCGGCAGCAGCCCGGCGACGAGGAGGAGGCGGCGACGCATCCGACGCGCCCTCAGAAGGCGAAGCCGTAGTTGATCGACCAGACGTCCACGTGCGTGTCGTGGATCGTCCCGGCGTCCGCCGGCGTGTCGACCAGGCGGCTCATCTGGCCGATCGCGGTGCGCTTCCACTCCGCCTTGAGCTTGTGACCGGGCGCCGGAGTCCAGGACGCGCCGAGCGCGACCGAGCGCTGGTCGGCGGCCCAGATCGTCTCGGCCGTCAGGCGCTGCGCGGCGTTGATCGGCCCGGCCCCGGGGAGGCTCTCGGGCAGCGGGTGGGCGGTCAGGCGGCGATACCAGTCGCGCGTGCCGCGCGTCGAGCGCAGCTGCGACCAGGCGAGGTACGGCGTCAGCGCGCCGAACTCGCGGAACAGCGCCACGTAGCCGCCCGAGGTGTTGGAGCCCAGCTCGGTGTCGTGCTGGATGTCGCGCGCGTACTCGGCCGCAACCCGCCAGTGCGCCGCAAAACGGTGCTCGACGCCGAGCGTGAAGATCAGGTTGGTGATCGTCGACACCGCCTCGACCGGCGGGCCGTAGGGGATCGAGTCGTCGGTCTTGTAGAAGCCGACACCGGGCGCCAGCTCGACCCAGGGCAGCGTCACCGGGATGCGGGAGCCGTCGGTCTGCGCGGTGCGCACGTGGTGCATGCCGGCACGCCACAGCGTGTCGGGCTGGCGCAGCGTCAGCGCGGCGCCGACCGCGTGCACCTCGACCTCGACGAAGTTGGCCCCCGCGGGCTTGGCCGGCGCCAGGCCGTCGCGCGCCCAGAAGCGCGCCGTGGTGCGGGCGCGGCCGCCATAGGCGTCCAGCGAGAGCTCGTCGTCGCCGAGCGCCCAGGTCCGGGTCGCCGACAGGCCGTCGAACTCGTTGGACGGCGCGATCGAGTACATCTCGGTGGGCAGCCGCACCATGTCCTGGGTGGCGCCGACGTCGAGGATCTCGGAGTACAGGTACAGCGGCAGCCGCATGCGGCCGGCGCGCAGCAGCCAGTCGTCGTCCGGCCGCCAGGCGAGGAAGGCCCAGGCCGGCGTCACGTCCCAGCGGTGGTCTCGCTCCAGCGACTCGGCGGCCTTGAGCTGCAGCGTCGCGCTCCAGCGCTCGGCCAGGCGCGCGTCGAGCTGCAGGCCGACCAGCGTGTCGCGTTCGGCGCTGCCGCCGCGGTCGATGCTGCGCTCGACGGCCCAGCCGCGGTTGGACTGCGCCCAGCCCAGCGTGCCGAAGCCCGACCAGGACAGGTCCAGCGCCGCGGCGGGCAGGCTGACGGTGGCGGCGACGGCGGCGGCGGCGAGCGCCCGCAAGGGCTTGTTGTTCTTCATCGTGTCGGGTGGCCGCCGCCTCAGGGCGCCGGCGGCGGGGAGCTGCCGTCGTCGCCGGCATCGCGAAGTTCGGTGGCGATCTCGACGAAGGCGGCCTCGCAGGCGCGCAGGCCCTCGACGAGCACCGGGTCGAAGTGGCGGCCGGCGCCCTGCACGATGCAGTCCATCGCCGCCCGGTGGTCCCAGGCCGGCTTGTACGGGCGCGCCGTGGTCAGCGCGTCGTAGACGTCGGCCACCGCCATCAGCCGCGCCGCCAGCGGGATGTCCTCGCCGGCCAGGCCGTCGGGATAGCCGCTGCCGTCCCAGCGTTCGTGGTGGTGGCGAGCGATCTGCTTGGCGTAGACCAGCATCGGCCCGGCATCGTGGCCGAGCCGGTCGATCGCCTTCTGCAGCAGCTCGGCGCCGCGCACCGTGTGGGTCTTCATGCTGGCCCATTCATCGGCGCTGAGCGGGCCGTCCTTGAGCAGGATCGCGTCGCGGATGGCGACCTTGCCGATGTCGTGCAGCGGCGCGGCCTTGGCCAGCTCGTCGATCGCCGCGGCGCTCAGGTCGGCCGGCGCGCCGGGCCGTGCGGCGTACCAGCTGGCCAGCGTGCGCACGTACTCCTCGGTGCGCTTGATGTGGTTGGCGGTCTCGTTGTCGCGGAACTCGGCCAGGCCGAGCATCAGGAACAGCGTCGTCTCGCGCAGCCGCTCGGCCTCGCGGCAGCGGCGCTCCAGCGCCTGTCCCAGGTGCGCGTTGCGGTCGCGCAGCACGTCGCGCGCGACCTTCAGCTTGAGCTGCGTGGCCACGCGCGCGAGCACCGTCTCGGGATTGAAGGGCTTGTGGATGAAGTCGGCGCCACCGACACGGAAACCCTGCGTCTCGTCCTCGGGCCGGGTCAGCGCCGTCAGGAACAGCACCGGCACGTCGGCCAGCAGCGGGTCGGCCTTGAGCCGGCGGCAGACCTCGTAGCCGTCGAGCTCGGGCATCATGACGTCGAGCACGATGACGTCCGGCGGGCTGCGCCCGGCGATCTCCAGCGCGCGCCGGCCGTTGATCGCGATCTTCACCTGGTAGTCCCGGTTCAGCACCTGGGCCAGCAGCGTCAGGTTGGCCGGCGTGTCGTCGACGACGAGCACGACCGGGCGGCGCAGCGGCGGGTCGGCGCCGGGCGCCGGGGCGTCAACGTTCATCGGGGCCTTTCCGGGGCGCGGTGCGGCGCAGCGCCGCCAGTGCCGCGTCGAACTCGAATCGCGACATCGCGCCGCTGAGCTGCTCGGCCTCGGCGGCGGGCAGCAGCCCGATGAAGTCCGAGGCATGCGACTCCCACATCGAGACGGCCCGGGCGTCGTTGTCGTCCAGAAGCTCGCCGAGCTGCTGCAGCAGTTCCAGCCCCGCGGGCCGGCCGTCGCCCGACGCCGGCTCGGCAGCCGGCGCCGCGCCGGCCAGCAGGCGGCGCAGGTCCGACGGCAGCACCGGCTTGGGCAGCAGCGCACCCACGCCCAGCCCGCCGGCGGCCTGCTGCACCGCCGGGCCGTCGAAGGGCACCAGCAGCACGGTGCGCCGCGGCCGGGCGCCGGCGCTGCGCAGATGGCGCAGCAGTTCGGCACCGTCCATGTCGGGCAGCACCCAGTCGACGACGAGCAGGCCGTAGTCGCCGTCGGCGGACGCGGCCCGCCGCACGCAGGCCAGGGCCTGGCGTCCGGAGACGGCCTCGTCGACGCGCGCCTGCGGCATCAGCGCGTGCAGCATCTGCACCAGAGCGGCACGCGCCTCGTCGTGGGCCTGCACGACGAGCAGCGGGCAGCCGGCCTCGACGGCCGCCTCGCCGGGCGAGGCCGGCGCCGGCGGCAGCGGCACCTGCAGCTCGAAGCACGAACCGCGGCCCGGCGTGCTGCGCGCGTCCAGCCGGCCGCCCATGCGCTCGGCCAACCGCCGCGCAAGCGCCAGCCCCAGCCCCAGGCCGCCGTGGCGGCGCGTGGCCGAGCCGTCGGCCTGCGCGAGCGGCTCGAACAACGCCGCCAGCTGCGCCGCATCCAGGCCGACGCCGGTGTCGGTGACGGTGAAACGCAGGCGCTCGCCGTCCAGCCCGACGGCCAGCCGCACGTGGCCGGCGTCGGTGAACTTCACCGCGTTGCCCAGCAACTGGCCGAGCACGCGGCCGAGCTGCGCCGCGTCGCCCAGGCGCCAGCCGGCGGCGCCCAGCAGCGCCGGAGCCTCGAAGCGGCAGTGCAGCTCCACCGGCTTGCCGCGCGCCAGCACGCGCGCCGCGGCAAAGGCCTCGGCCACGAGATCCTCGACACGCAGCGGTGCGCAGGCCAGCTGCAGGCGGCCGCCGTCCAGCGCCGCCAGCGCGGTCATCGCGCCGAAGAGGTCCAGCAACTGCTGCGAGGCCCGTGCGACCTCCTCGAGACGGCGGCGTTGCGCCGGCGCCAGCTCGGCCTCCAGCGCCAGCCGGGTCTGGCCGACGATGGCGTTCATCGGCGTGCGCACCTCGTGCCCGAGCGTGGCGAGGAAGTCCGCCGGCGCCCGGGAGCCGGTGTCGGCGGCCGGCGCAGGCGCGGGCACCGGGGCCGGCAGCGGATCGCGCTGCGGCAGGCTCGCGGCCGGCCAGGCGCGCAGCAGCAGCACCAGTGCCGGCAGCAGCGTCAGCCGCAGCGCCCAGGTCGCAGCGCCCTCGGGGGCGTCCGGGGCGGCCAGCGCGCTCGCGAGCACCTGCAGCACGAGCGCCGCCAGCGCCACGCGCCCGAGCACGCGGCGGTGCACCGGCCAGCGTTCCCAGGCCGACGCGAGCACGGCCAGCAGCAGCGCCAGCGCCGGAAAGCTCGCCGCCTGCAGCGGCGTCAGCAGCCCCGGCACGGCCAGGCCGGCCCAGGCCAGCAGGACCGCCAGCAGCGCCGCCAGCGGCGGGTTGCGCCACGCCGTCATGGCGGCGGCAGCGCGTCCAGCGCGGCGTCGAAGTCCAGCGCCGCCATGGCCTGCGTCAGCCGGCGCATCACCGGCGGCGCGAGCGCCGCGCGCAGCGCGCGCTGCTGGGTGCGCCAGCATTCGAGCGCCTCGCTGTCGGCGGCCTCGAGCAGCTCGCGCAGGCGGCGCAGCGCCTGTTCGGGCGCGACCTCGGCACCGTCGCGCAGCGGCGCCGGGGCGCTGACCAGCCACGGCGGCGGGGCGGCCAGCGCGGCGTCGATCTCGGCCACCACCTGCGCCAGCGTGTCGCCCAGCGGCAGCAGCGCCGTCTCGGCCTGCGGGCCGGCCTGCGCCGCGGCGGCGCGCTCGAGCGCCAGCGCGTGCTCGCGCAGGGCCACGGCGCCGATCGTCCCGGCCAGCCCCTGCAGCGTGTGCGCGGCGCGGCGCAGCTCGGGCCAGCGGCCGTCGGCAAGCCAGGCGGCCCAGGCGTGCAGACCGTCGCCGTACTCGGCGGCGAAGCCGGCCAGCGTGCGCCTGAACAACGCGACGTTGCCGTCGAACTGCTGCAGCGCCCGCGAGGTGTCCAGCGACGGCAGCGACGGCAGCGGAGCGGCGACGACCGGCGGCGGCGGCGGTGCCGCGTCGGTGGGCGCCGGCGCGCGCCGGTACGGCGCCAGCGCCACCTCGAGCACGGCCACGTCCAGCGGCTTGGCAATGTGGTCCTGCATGCCGGCGGACAGGCAGCGCCGGCGCTCCTCGTCGAGCGCGTGCGCCGTCATCGCGACCACCGGCAGGCGGTCGAAACGCGGGTCGCGGCGCAGGCGGCGCGTCGCCTCGAGGCCGTCGAGCACCGGCATCTGCACATCCATCAGCACGACGTCGAAGGCGTCGGCGCCACGCGCGGCGAGCGTCTCCAGCGCCACCAGGCCGTTGTCGGCGATCGTGACCACGGCGCCGCGGCGGCGCAGCAGCGCGGCGGCGAGTTCCTGGTTCAGCGGATGGTCCTCGACGAGCAGCACGCGCAGGCCGCCCAGCCCCGCGCCGGCGGCGGCAGGCGCAGGCGGCGCCGCCTCGGCCGGGCGGAACAGCCGCCGCAGATCGGCCGGCAGCACCGGCTTGGCGATGAAGTCGGTCGCACCCAGGCCCCGGGCGCACTGGCGCACCTCGTCGGTGCCGTAGGCCGAGACGACGGCGATGCGGGTGCGCGGGTCGAGCTCGTGCAGCCGCGACAGCACCGCGGCGCCGTCGGCGTCGGGCAGCATCCAGTCCAGCAGCACGAAATCGAAGGGCCGTCCCTCGCGCGCCGCCGCCTGCACCAGCGCCAGCGCCTGGGTGGCATCGCCGGCCCCGGCCAGGCGCCCCGCCGAGCCCACGCCCAGCGTGTGCAGCTGGCCCAGCAGCACGAGGCGCGTGTCGGGCTGGTCGTCGACGACGAGCACACGCGCCGCCGCCGCTTCCGGCGAGGCCGCGGGGGCCTCGGCTGCACGCTCGCGCGGCAGCGTCAGCCGCACCTCGAAGCGGCTGCCGACACCCGGTTCGCTGCGCACCGCGATCGTGCCGCCCATCAGCTCGACCAGGCGCCGCGTGATCGCCAGCCCGAGGCCGGTGCCGCCGTAGTGGCGCGTGATCGAGACGTCGGCCTGGGCGAACTCGCGGAACAGGTGGCCGATCTGCTCGGCGCTCATGCCGATGCCGGTGTCCTCGACGACGAGCAGCAGATCGACGACGGCGTCGTCGCCGCTCGTCGCGCTGTCGACGGTCAGGCGGACCTGGCCACGGGAGGTGAACTTCACGGCGTTGGACAGCAGGTTGGTCAGCACCTGCTGCAGCCGCAGCGCGTCGCCGCGCAGCGTGCCGCGGTCGACGAGCAGCGACGGGTCGGCCCAGTCGCACAGCAGCTCCAGCTCCTTGTGCTGCGCCGGCTGGCGCACGAGCTCGACGGCCTGGCCGACCACCTCCTCGAGCGAGAAGCGCGCCGACTCGATCGTCATGCGCCCGGCCTCGATCTTGGAGAAGTCGAGCACGTCGTTGATCAGCGCCAGCATCATGCGCGAGGCCGCCTGGGCCTTGTCGACGAAGTCGCGCTGCTCGCCGCTCAGGTCGGTCTGCAGCGACAGGTGGGTGAGGCCGAGCACGATGGTGTTCATCGGCGTGCGCATCTCGTGGCTCATGTTGCGCACGAAACGCGACTTGGCCTCGTTGGCCTCGTCGGCCTCCTCGCGCGCGAGCTGCAGCTCGCGGCCGGCCTGCTCGCGCGCGGCGATGTCGGCCTGGAAGCGGTTGGCCATCGCGTCCAGCGCATCGCCCAGCCCGGCGAGCTCCTCGACGCCACGCTCGTGGCGCCGGGTGCGCTCGCCGTACTCGCCGCGCGCGATCTGGCGCGCGACGGCGCTGAGCGTGCCGATGGGCTGCAGCACGCGCCGGCGCAGCACCAGCACGACGGCGTAGAACAGCGCCGCCAGCGCCGCATTGGTGACGACGGCCGCCTGGATGCCGGCGGCGAGCTGCTCGCGCGACGAGGCGATCGCCGCGTCGGTGCGCGCGCGCACCTGGGCGCGCAGCTCGCTGACGGCCTCGGCCAGCATCAGCCGGCGGTCCTCGTACTCGCGCGAGCGCACGAGCTCGAAGGCATAGGGCAGGTCGGGATGGCCGTCGTCGACGAAGTCGCCGGCGGCGGTGTCGAACAGGCCCTGGGTCGCGGCCATCGCGATCTTCTCCAGCTCCTGCATGTACTGCGCCGCGGCCAGCATGCGGCCGGCCGCGGCCAGTTCCTCGGACACGAAACCCAGCCGCGACATGCGCTCGAGCATCGGCACGCTGGGCCCGGTGCGCGCCGCGGCGACGTCGCGCACGCGCATGCGTTCGCGCCAGTAGAGCATCGGGTCGACGCCCTCGGGCGCCGGCGAGCGCCCGTCGCGCACGGCGAGGATCTCGTAGTAGGTGTTGAAGTAGCGCAGGTCGCCCTGGCGGTCGGTGCGCGCGGTGAACCCCTGCACCAGCTCGGCCAGCAGCGTGTTCTCGTTCTCGATCTGCTGCACGAAGCCGAGCGCGCGGTCGCGGTCGTCGGTGGCGCGGCGCATCGCCTCGTTGGCCGGGAAGACGAGCCCCCAGAAGACGAGGATGTTGGCCAGCAGCGTCAGCAGGACCGCGGCGGAGAAGCCACGCGAGATCGATCGCAGCTTCATCGGCGGCTCGGCAGGGGGGCGGACGCAGCGGGGCACATCCGGAGGGATATCGAACGAATGCACCCGGAGCTGAGGGACTTCCCCGCCGGGCGCCGTGACGGATGCCGCGAAAGAACGCCGCGCGGCGGTCCCTACAATGCCGGGATGGCTGCGGAAAACCAGTTCGTCCTCACGCTCTCGTGCCGGGACACCAAAGGCATCGTCTTCGCCGTCTCGGGGCTGCTGTACCAGGCGGGCTGCAACATCATCGACTCGCAGCAGTTCGGCGACCTCGACGGCGACGACGCGACGGGCCTGTTCTTCATGCGCGTGCACTTCGAGGCGCCGCAACAGCTGGCCGACGTGCAGACGCTGGACCGGCTGTTCGCCCACACCCGCGAGCAGCACCAGATGGACGTGCGTTTCCACGCCGTCTCGCGCCGCCCGCGGCTGCTGCTGATGGTCAGCCAGCACGGCCACTGCCTGAACGACCTGCTGTTCCGCTGGAAGAGCGGCCAGCTGCCGGTGGAGATCCCGGCGATCGTCTCCAACCACACGACCTTCGCCGGCCTGGCCGACAGCTACGGCATCCCGTTCGTGCACCTGCCGCTGGTCGGCGGCAGCAGCGCCGAGACCAAGCGCGCCCAGGAGCGCGAGGTCGAGGCGATCATCGACCGCGAGCGCATCGACCTCGTCGTGCTGGCGCGCTACATGCAGATCCTCAGCCCCGAGTTCTGCGAGGTGCTGCGCGGCCGGGCGATCAACATCCACCACAGCTTCCTGCCCAGCTTCAAGGGCGCGCGGCCGTACTTCCAGGCCCATGCGCGCGGCGTCAAGCTGATCGGCGCGACCGCGCACTACGTCACCGCCGACCTCGACGAAGGCCCGATCATCGAGCAGGACGTCGAGCGCGTGGACCACACGCTGTCGGCCGAGGACTTCACCGCCGTCGGCCGCGACATCGAGTGCCGCGTGCTGGCCCGCGCGGTGCGCTGGCACGTCGAGCGCCGCGTGCTGCTCAACGGCCACAAGAGCGTGGTCTTCCGCTGAGGCGGCGATGGCGCGCCCGAAGCCGCCCGCGGCGCCGACGATCGCGCTGACGCCCGAGGACGCCGAGGCCGCGTTCTACGAGGCGATGGCCGGCGGCGACGTCGGCCGCATGATGGCGCTGTGGGCCGACGACGAGGACGTGCTCTGCGTGCATCCGGGCGGCGGGCGCGTCGTCGGCACCGCCGCCGTGCGCGCCAGCTACGAGACCCTGCTCGCCGACGGCGGCATCGCGGTGTCCTACGACGCGGTGCACCGGCTGCAGCGCGCCGAGGTCGCGGTGCACCACCTGGTCGAACGCATCCTCGTCGACTCCGCTCGCGGCCGCAGCGAGCTGCGCATGCTGGCGACCAACGTCTACCTGAAGACGCCGCTGGGCTGGCGCATCGTGGTGCACCACGCCACCGCCGCCGGCCCCGACGAGCGGCCGCCGCCCGAACCGGCGCCGACGACGCTGCACTGAGCGGGCCCGGAGCCCGCGCCGCGATGCACGACTACCGCGCCCCGCGCTGGCTGCCCGGCGGCCATCTGCAGACGATCTGGCCGTCGCTGTTCTCGCGCCCCTGGCAACGCGAGACGCCGCCGTACCGGCGCGAGCGCTGGACCACGCCCGACGAGGACTTCGTCGACCTCGACCACCTCGACGCCGCCACGCCCGGCGCGCCGCGCCTGGTGCTGTTCCACGGCCTGGAGAGCTCGTCGACGAGCCGCTACGCGATCGCCTTCGCGCTCGCCGCACGCGCTGCCGGCTGGGCCTTCACGGTGCCGCACTTCCGCGGCTGCTCGGGCGAGCTCAACCTCGCGCCGCGCGCCTACCACTCGGGCGACTTCGAGGAGATCGGCTGGATCCTCGAGCGGCTGCGGGCGCGAGAGAACCGGCCGCTGCTGGCCGCCGGCGTCTCGCTGGGCGGCAACGCGCTGCTGCGCTGGACCGAGGAGCACGGCGACGCCGCCGCGGCCACCGTCAGCGCCGTCGCCGCGGTGTCGGCGCCGGTGGACCTGACGGCCGCCGGCCGGGCCATCGACCGCGGCTTCAACCGCGCCGTCTACGCCCGCCGCTTCCTGCAGACGATGAAGCCGCGGGCGCTGGCCAAGTGGCAGCAGCACCCGGGGCTGTTCGACCGCGAGCGCCTGCTGCGCGCGACGACGCTGTGGGAGTTCGACGACGTGTTCACCGCGCCGCTGCACGGCTTCGCCGGCGCCGACGACTACTGGCGCCGCGCCTCGTCCAGGCCGCATCTGCACGCGGTGCGTGTGCCGACGCTGGTGTTCAACGCCCGCAACGATCCCTTCGTGCCCGGCGACTCGCTGCCCGGGGCGGCGGAGGTCGGCCGGCACGTGACGCTGTGGCAGCCGGCCGAGGGCGGCCACGTCGGCTTCCCGCACGGCGGCTTTCCGGGCGACGTGCGCCCTTTCGCCGACGCGGTCGTCGGCTGGCTGGCTCGCGCCGCCTGAGGCAGCATCGGCCGATGGACGCGATCGTCGAAGCCGCGCTGCGCAAGTGGCCGAACGTGCCGCACTGCTGGGGCTGGCTGGCGCTGGACGCGCGCGGCGACTGGTACATGCGCGACGAGCGTGTGCAGGCCGCCGGGCCGTTCCCGCAGGTCAAGGGCAGCCGCATCGTGCACGACAAGCTGCGCGAGTTCATCCACCGCAACTACCTGCCCGACGAGGCCGGCGCCTGGTTCTTCCAGAACGGGCCGCAGCGTGTCTACGTCGAGCTGGAGGCCGCGCCCTTCGTCTGGCGCGTCGACCCCGGCTTCGGGGTTCAGGCCCACACCGGCGCGGCGGCCGAGCCGCGCGGCGCCTGGCTGGACGAACACGGCCGGCTGTTCCTCGACACCCCGCTCGGCTTCGGCCTCGTGCACACGCTGGACATGGGCCACGCCGCCGAGGCGGTGGAGGCCGGGCGCTGGTTGCCGCAGGAGCTGGCCTTCGCCGAGATGCCGGCGCGTTTCGGCTACGTGCTGACGCCGCAGCCGGCCTGAAACGGCGACGGCCGCCCGCAGGCGGCCGTCAGGCAGCGGACCGGCGGCGTCAGTTCGCCGCGGCGGCCGACGGCGGCTCGGCGAACTTGCCGCCGCCGGCGTTGGCCAGGTAGACCACGGCACGTCCGATCTCTTCGTCGGACGTCACGCCGCCGCCCTGCGCCGGCATCGCGTTCTTGCCCTTCAGCGCCGAGTTCAGCAGCGTGTCGTAGCCCAGCGCGATGCGCGGCGCCCAGGCCGCCTTGTCGCCGAACTTGGGCGCGCCCAGCGTGCCGGCGGCATGGCAGGCGCTGCAGACCGCCTGGTAGACCTGCTCGCCGCTGCGCGGCTCGCCGCCGCCGGCTGGAGCGGCGTCGGCCAGCGCGACGCGGCCCACCGGCTGCAGGCGCAGCGCGATCGCCTGCTCCTCGAAGGCGTCGCCGGCGGCATCCATGCGCGGCTGGGCGCCGAAGTAGCCGGCGACGAGCAGCAGCAGCGTCAGCGGCACCAGGAAGGCCAGCACGACGGTCTGCGTCATGCTGCGCGGGGTCTTGGCGGGGCCCTCGGGCGCGGTGGGATCGGCGTGGTCGCTCATCGGTATTCGTCGCATCGGCCGGCCGGCCGGGTTCGCTGGTGATCAACCACAGTCGGGGCCGGGCCGCCGCCGCGCCGGGACTCGACGGCCCAGGCTAGAATGCCGGCTCACCTGGCGACCGTGGTGAAGTGGATATCATGCGGCCCTCCGAAGGCCGCGTCGCAAGTTCGATTCTTGCCGGTCGCGCCAACACCGGGCTTCTCAGCGCCCGAAAGCCCCAAAAATGAAACGGCTGCCCATCGGGCAGCCGTTGTCGTTTCCTGAAGACGTGAAGACGGGGTCAGGTCTCGCGAGACCTGACCCCGGACTGGCGACGGCGAGACTCAGCCGTGCGCTTCCTTCTTGCCCAGCAGCGCCCACAGCAGGATGGCGCCGAAGGTCGCGGTTCCGATGCCGCCGAGCGTGAAGCCGCCGAACTTCAGCGTGTAGTCGCCGGTGCCCAGCACCAGCGTGATCGCGGCGACGACGAGGTTGCGGTTGTCCGAGAAGTCGACCTTGTTGTCGACCCAGATCTTGGCGCCGGCCACCGCGATCAGGCCGAAGACGACGATCGACACGCCGCCCATCACCGCCAGCGGGATGGCCTGGATCAGCGCGCCGAACTTCGGCGAGAAGCCCAGCAGCAGCGCGATCAGCGCCGCGCAGACGAACATCGCGGTCGAGTAGATCTTGGTCGCCGCCATGACGCCGATGTTCTCGGCATAGGTCGTCACGCCGGTGCCGCCGGCCGAGCCGGAGATCATCGTCGCGACGCCGTCGCCGACGAAGGCGCGGCCCATCAGCGGGTTCATGTCGCGGCCGGTCATCGCGCCGACGGCCTTCAGGTGGCCCAGGTTCTCGGCGACGAGGATGATCGCCACCGGGGCGATCAGCAGCATCGCGCTGGCGTCGAACACCGGCGAGGTGAACGACGGCGCGCCGAACCACGCGGCGTTGGCCACGCCCGACAGGTCGATCGGCTTGCCCAGGCCCATGCCGTTGGTCAGCACGGCGTAGACGATGCTCGCGACGATCAGGCCGACGAGGATCAGCAGCCGCTGCGTGAAGCCGCGCGTGAAGACCGCGACGCCAGCCACGCAGACGAAGGTCACGCCCTGCATCCAGGCGTCG
This sequence comes from Rubrivivax benzoatilyticus JA2 = ATCC BAA-35, assembly GCF_000190375.1. Taxonomy (GTDB): domain Bacteria; phylum Pseudomonadota; class Gammaproteobacteria; order Burkholderiales; family Burkholderiaceae_C; genus Rubrivivax; species Rubrivivax benzoatilyticus. The sequence goes on along the minus strand of NZ_AEWG01000159.1, from coordinate 1,794 downwards.
AACGAGGTCGGCGCCATGTTCTTGATCGGCACGCCCGCCAGGTTCAGGCCGATGACGGCGACCACCGAGCCCGTGACGACCGGCGGCATCAGCGCCTCGATCCAGCGCGTGCCGACGGCCATCACGATCAGGCCGATCAGCGTGTAGAGCGCGCCGCAGGCGATGATGCCGCCGAGCGCCACGCCCAGGTTGCCGTTGGCGCCCTGCCCGGCGTAGCCGGTGGCGGCGATGACGACACCGATGAAGGCGAAGCTCGAGCCGAGGTAGCTCGGCACCTTGCCGCCGGTGATCAGGAAGAAGACGAGCGTGCCGATGCCGCTCATCAGGATCGCGAGGTTGGGATCGAAGCCCATCAGGATCGGCGCCAGCACCGTGGCGCCGAACATCGCGATGACGTGCTGCACGCCCATCGCCGCGGTCTGCGGCCAGGGCAGGCGCTCGTCGGGGGCGACGACGGCACCGGGGGCGGGGCGCACTTCGCGCCAGCGGAAGATCGAACTCATCGGGGGTTGCTCTCGTGTGGTCTCGGCTCGTGGCCGGGCGCGAGTCTAGGCCCGCCGCGGCCGCAGCGGCCCGCAGCCAGGTCAGCGGCCCGCGCGGTCGGGGGCGGGCCACGCTTGCGTGCCCTGCGGCGGCCGCTACAGTGCGGCACGCCGATGTCCGCCACCCGCCGCCTCTGCCGCCTCGCCGTCGTCGCCGCCGCCGCGCTGGTCGCCGCGTGCGCGACCAAACCCGGCCGTGACGGCCCGCCGGCCCGGCCGCCCGGCGACCTGGCCTCGACCCCCGACGCGCTGCCGCGTGTCGAGCCGCTGCGCCGCGGCGGCCCGAACAAGCCCTACGAGGTGTTCGGCAAGCGCTACGTGCCGATGGACGCCGACCTGCCGTACAGCGAACGCGGCCTGGCCTCGTGGTACGGCACCGCCTTCCACGGCAAGTCCACCTCCAGCGGCGAGCCCTACGACATGTACGCGATGACGGCGGCGCACAAGACGCTGCCGCTGCCGAGCTACGCCGTCGTGCGCAACCCGGCCAACGGCCGCGAGGTCGTGGTGCGCGTCAACGACCGCGGCCCCTTCGTCGCCGGGCGCATCATCGACCTGAGCTACACCGCGGCGCTGCGCCTGGGGCTGCTGGCCGGCGTGGCGCCGGTCGAGGTGCGCCGCCTGACGCACGACGAGATCCGCGCCGGGCTGTGGCGCCGCGGCGCGCCGCCGCCCGAGAGCGTGCCGGCGCCGGCAGCCGCGCCGCCGGACGCCGACGACCCGCTGATGGCGCTGGTGGCCGCCAGCGCCGAGCGCCCGCCGGCGAGCGACGCGGCAGCCCGCACGAACGGCACGACGGCCGACGCCGCGCCGGGCTTCTGGCTGCAGCTCGGCGCCTTCCGCCAGGCCGAGGGCGCCGCGACGCTGCGCCGCCAGGTGCTCGACGCCGCCGGCGAGCTCGCCGTCGCGGTCTTCGACGACGTCGTCGCGTTCCGCGTGCAGGCCGGCCCCTACGCCACGCGCGCCGAGGCCCAGGCCGCGGCCGAGCGGGTGCGCGCGCGGCTGCTGATCGTGCCGCTGGTCGTCGAACGCCGCCCCTAGGCTGGCGGCGGCGGCGCCTTGTCCGCCCACAGCCTTTCCCGGATGCTCGTCCGCGACATCGACGAGACGACGAGAGGCGCGAGATGGGCACCGTGGACCGCAGCATCACCTTCATCGTTCCCGGCCGCCTGCAGCGCGGGACCGCCGGCCCGGCCGGCGCCTGTGCCGCCGCCACGCCGCTGCCAGGCCGCGTGCGCGACTCGGTGCGTGT
>NZ_AEWG01000160.1 GCF_000190375.1 Rubrivivax benzoatilyticus JA2 = ATCC BAA-35 | reverse complement strand
CTGGGCGCGCGGGGCCCTGGCCGACTGGCCGCAGTGGGTGCCGCCGCCGGTCGCCGCGCCGGCCGCGCCGCACCGCCGGCTCGACGGCCGGCGCATCGCCGTCGCGCACGACGCGGCGTTCGCGTTCGTCTATCCGGCGAATCTGCAGACCCTGCACGCGCTCGGCGCCGAGACGGTGTTCTTCTCGCCGCTGGCCGGCGATGCGCTGCCCGACTGCGACGCCGTCTGGCTGCCCGGCGGCTACCCGGAGCTGCACGCCGAGGCGCTGGCCGCCCGCCGCGACCTGGCGGCGCAACTCGCGGCGCACCTGGCGGCCGACCGCCCGGTCTGGGCCGAGTGCGGCGGCATGATGGCGCTGGCCGAGACCCTCGTCGACGGCCAGGGCCGGCAGCACCGCCTCTGGGGCCTGCTGCCCGGCCGCGCGGTGCTCGGCCAGCGTGTCGCCGCGCTGGGCCCGCACCGCCTCGTCTTCGGCCGTGGCGAGCTGCGTGGCCACAGCTTCCACTGGTCGCGCTTCGAGACCGGGCTGGTGGCCGCCCTGCACACCGAACCGGCGCGTGCCGGCGCCGGCCTGCCGCTGCCGCCGGGCGAGCCGGTGTACGAACTCGGCGCGCTGAAGGCGAGCTGGTTCCACCCGTGGTTCGCCTCGTCGCCCGAACTGACGGCGCGGCTGTTCTCGCCGGGAGCGCTCGCATGATCCGGCGCCTGCTGATCCTGCTGGCGGCGCTGGCGCTGGCGGCCGGGGCGGCCGCGGCGCCGGTCGTCGTGCGCGACGCACGCGGCACCGAGCTGCGGCTGCAGGCGCCGCCGCAGCGCATCGTCTCGCTGCTGCCGTCGCTGACCGAGACGGTCTGGGTGCTCGGGGCCGGCGACCGGCTGGTCGGCGTCGACCGTTTCTCCAACTGGCCGCCGGCGCTGGCGGCGCTGCCGCGTGTCGGCGGCATGGAGGACGCGATCATCGAGGCGGTGGTCGCGCTGCGGCCCGACCTGGTGCTGGCGTCCGATCGTTCGCGCGCCAGCGACCGGCTCGAAGCGCTGGGCCTGCGCGTGCTGCGTGTGCACGCCGAGCGCCATGACGACATGGTCGAGGCGATGCGCACGCTGGGCCAGGCGCTCGGCCGGCGTGCCGAGGCCGAGCGCCTGCTCGTGCGGCTGGACCGCGAGCTGGCCGCCGCGGCGGCGCGTGTGCCGGCGGCGCTGCGCGGCCGGCGCGTGTACTTCGAGATCCACGGCGGCAGCTGGGGCGCCGGCGCCGGGTCCTTCGTCGGCGACACGCTGGCCCGGCTGGGCCTGGTGAACGTCGTGCCGGCCGAGCTCGGCCCCTTCCCCCGGCTCAACCCGGAGTTCGTCGTGCGCGCCGACCCCGACCTGCTGCTGATGCAGCAGCGCGACGTCGCCGGGCTGGCCGCGCGGCCGGGCTGGGCGGCGATGTCGGCGGTGCGCGGCGGCCGCGTCTGCGGTTTCGCCCCGGAGCGCTTCGAACTGCTGATCCGCCCCGGCCCGCGCCTGGGCGAAGGCGCCGCGGCGATCGTCGACTGTCTGCAGCGCCTGGCCTCCGAGCCCGCTGCCACGACACGATGAACACGGCCCTCGTCCTCGCCGCCGCGCTGCTGCTGGCCTGGTGGATCGACCGGCGCTTCGGCGAGCCGCGCGACGCCTGGCACCCGGTGGCCTGGCTGGGCCACGCGATCATGCCGCTGCACCGTCGGCTGCCGACGCTGGCGCCGCGCGCCGCGCTGCTGGCCGGCACGCTGGCGTGGTGGGCGGTGGTCGGCGGCGTCGCGGCGCTGGCCTGGGCGCTGCAGGCGGCGCTGTTCATGCTGCCGGCCTGGGCCGCGGTGCCGCTGCTGGCGCTGGCGCTCAAGCCCTCGTTCGCCTGGCGCATGCTGCGCGACGAGGTGGCCGGCGTCGATGCCGCGTTCGCCAACGGCGGCCTGCCGGCGGCACGGCAGCGGCTGCGCAGCCTGTGCAGCCGCGACGTCGAGCAGCTCGACGCGCGCGAGGTCCGCGAGACGGCGATCGAGACCCTGGCCGAGAACCTCAACGACTCGTTCGTCGCGCCGCTGTTCTGGTTCTGCGTCGCCGGTCTGCCGGGCGCCTGGGCCTGGCGCGCGGTCAACACGCTGGACGCGATGTGGGGCTACCGCGGCCGCTGGGAATGGGCCGGCAAGTGGTCGGCGCGTGCCGACGATCTGCTCGGCTGGCTACCGGCGCGGCTGACCGCGGCCCTGCTGTGGCGGCCGTCGCTGGGCTGGGCGCCGCTGGCGCGCGAAGCCGCGCGCACGCCGTCGCCCAACGGCGGCTGGCCGATGGGCGCGATGGCGCTGCGCCTGGGGGTACGCCTGGGCAAACCGGGCGTCTACACGCTCAACGATCAGGGAGCCGAGGCCGACACGACGGCGCTGGCGCGGGCGCTGGCGTTCGCCGGCCAGGCCGCCGGCGCCGCGCTGGCCGTGGCGCTGCTGTGGCTGCTGCTGGAGTTTGCATGGACCGCCTGAGGACCTTGCCGGAGCCCGACCGGGTGCACGGCGGCCCCGACCGCCACGGGCCCGCGCCCTGGGACTTCTCGACCTGCGCCAACGCCGCCGGCCCTTGTCCGGCCGCCGTCTCGGCCTTGCAGCGTGTCGACCCGACACGCTACCCCGACCCCGGTTACCACGCGCTGCGCGAGCGCCTGGCCGACTGGCACCGTGTCGAGCCCGCGCGCATCGTGCTGGCGGCCAGCGCGAGCGAGTTCATCCAGCGCGTCACCGTCGTCGGTGCGCGCCTGGCGCCGGGTGCCGTGGCGCTGCCGGCGCATGCCTACGGCGACTACGCGGCCGCGGCGCGCGCCGCGGGGCGTGGCGTCACCACCGGCTCCGACGCCACGCTGCGCTGGATCGGCGAGCCCTCGAGCCCGCTGGGCCAGGACGCGCCGCCGCCGCGCGACCTGGCGCGTGTGCCGACCGTGCTCGATTCGGTCTACGCCCCGCTGCGCCTGGGCGGCGCCAGCCGCTGGAGCGCTGCCGACCGCCATGCGGCCTTCGTGCTGCACAGCCCGAACAAGGCGCTGGGCCTGTGCGGGCTGCGCGGCGCCTACGTCGTCGCGCCGGCTCCCGAAGCCGTCGACTGGGATGTCGGTGCCTGGGTTGCGGCGCTGGCCGCGGCCGAGCCCTCGTGGCCGCTGGGCGCGCACGCCGTCGCGATGCTCGAGACCTGGGTCGAGCCGGCGACGCAGCGCTGGCTGGCCGGCGCCCGGCTGACGCTGGGCGAGTGGATGGCCGGCTTGCGCCTGGCGCTGGAGCAGCTCGGCTTCGAGGCCGAGCCTGGAGTCGCCAACTTCCTCTGCGCACGCCCGCCGGCCGGCGTGCCCGACGCGGCGGCCTTGCGTGCGCACGGCGTCGCGGTGCGCGACACCACCTCGTTCGGCCTGCCGGGACGGTGGCGGCTGTCGGCGCAGCCGCCGGCGGCCGTCGAGGCACTGCGCGTGGCGCTGCGCCGCGGCTGATGCACCCGGCAGGGTCACCGCCTCGACGTCAGGGATACGGTTGCAGTTGAGAACGGTTCTCAATACGATGAGATCGCCGTTTGCTCCTGCCGCACCATGCACGCCGATCCTCTTGCCGACCCCGACGTCGCCGACGCCCTGCTGGCCTCCACCTCCGTGCTGATGGCGACCTGGGTCGCGCTGGGCCGCTGCGCGAGCACCGCGCACGGCGGCGAGCGTGGCCTGGTGGCCTCTCGTGTCGTCGAGAACCTCGCCTTCGTCGACTCCCGGGCCGAGGCGCTGGCGCCGCCGGTGCGCCAGTCGGTGCGCCGTGCGCTGGCGCAGTGGCGCGAGATCGCGGCGCGTCCGCCGGTGCCGCCGCCGGGCGAACCCAGCGGCCTTGCCGCGCGCATGCACTGACGGAGCTGGTGATGAACGACCCGATCCGCCTGTCGATCCAGCGTCTGGAATGGCGCCGCCGCCAGCGCCGGCTGGACCTCACGGCTGCCGTGCTGCTGGGCGCCGCGGTCAGCCTGGTCTACTGGGCCGTGCCGCTGATGGCCTGAGCCTAGACGCCGAGGTAACGCCCGGGCCGGTGGTTCAGCGTCAGGAAGGCGCCGATCGCCACCGCGCCGACGGCCGACTGCAGCACCCTTTCGGGCGAAACGGTCGCCAGTGCCGCGAGCACGACGCAGACGTCGACCGACATCTGCACCTTGCCGGCGCTGAAGCCGCGTTTCTGCTGCAGGAACTGCGCGAGGATGTTGACGCCGCCGACGCTGGCACGGTGGCGCAGCAGCGCCAGCAGGCCGAAGCCGATCAGCAGCCCGCCGACGATCGAGGCCACCCACGGGTCCAGCAGCTCGAAGCGCACGAAACGCGGCGCCGCCGCCGTGAACGCCGAGACCAGCGCGACGGCGACGAAACTCTTCAGCGTGAACTCGCCGCCGAGCTGGCGCCAGGCCAGCCAGTAGAACGGCAGGTTCAGGACGAAGAAGGCGAGCGACAGGTCGACGCCGAAGGCGTAGCGCAGCAGGTAGGCGACGCCGGCGACACCGCCGGTCAGCAGCCCGACGTGGGCGAACATCGTCATGCCCAGCGCGACGAACAGCGAGCCGGCGATCAGCGCGTGTGCGTCGTCGAGCCGGCTGTGGGCGACGGGGGGATGGGGAGCGGAGGAACTGGCGGCCATGTGCGTGGGTGGGGCACGTGTTCACCGCCTTGGGGCTTGTGGCCCCGGCGGCGCGAAAGGACGGGATTGTCCCGATTTCCGGCGAGCAGGATTTGCGCCAGCGGTGGCGGCGCCGATCAGCCGTCCTGCGGCAGCGTGTGCACGACGGCGCCCGGCCGCCCCATCAGCTCGAGAAAACGGCGCAGCGCCTCGGGGTCGCCCGAGCTGTAGTAGCAGGTCGACGCTCCCGCCGCGCCGGCCGGCGCCAGCGCCGGGCCGAGCCGGTGCACGAGCTGGCGCGCGACGGCATCCGACGGCTCGATGACCTGCACCGCCGCGCCGGCCAGGCGCCGGATCTCGTCCTGCACGAAGGCGTAGTGCGTGCAGCCGAGCACCACCATGTCGGCGCCGGCGTCCAGCGCCGGGCGCAGATAACGTTCCAGCAGCGTGCGTGTCGCCGGGTCGGCGAAACGCCCCTGCTCGATCAGCTCGACGAGGCCGGGGCAGGGCTGCAGCAGGATCTCGACCTCGCGCCCCCAGATGCGGCACAGGCGCTCGACCGCCGGGCTGTGCACCGTCGCGGTGGTCGCCAGCACCAGCACGATGCCGCTGCGTGTCGCGGCGACGGCGGGTTTGATCGCCGGCTCCATCGCGACGATCGGCAGCGCATGGTGCGCGCGCAGCGTCTCGGCGGCGACGACGCTGATCGTGTTGCAGGCCAGCACCAGCGCCTTGGCGCGCTGGGCGACGAAGAAGCCGGCCACCGCGCCGGCGCGGCCCAGCAGGTAAGGCCGCGGCCGGTCGCCGTAAGGCGCGTGGCCGCTGTCGGCGACGTAGACGAAACGTTCGGCCGGCAGGCGTGCGCGCAGCGCACGCAGCACCGACAGGCCGCCGACGCCGGAGTCGTAGACCCCGATCGGCGCGTCCCGGGCGGGCAGGGGAGGAGTGGGAACGGCAGGCAAGGCGGGCGCGATCTTAGGCCAGCACGACGGCCGATCGCCGAGCGCCGGGCTCGGGAAACCCGGGGAAACCCGGGTTCGGCGGCGTGGAAGCCCGGCTCGCCGCGACTCAGGGAGAACCCTAGGCTCGAACCACGAGAACCAGAAGTCCCCGGACCATGACCACCACCCCCTCCCGACTCCCGCGGCGCCTGGCGCTGGCCGCGGCGGCGATCGTGCTCGCCGGCGGCGCCGCCGCGGCCTGGATCGCGCGCGCCCCGGCCGTCGTCGAAGGCGCGGCCGTGCCGCAGCACGATGCCGCGCTGATCGAACGCGGCCGCTACGTCGCCCAGCTCGGCGACTGCGTCGCCTGCCACACCGCGCCCGGCGGCGCCGCGCTCGCCGGCGGGCGCGCGCTCGAGTCGCCCTTCGGCACGATCTGGTCGACCAACATCACGCCCGACGCTGCCACCGGCCTGGGCGGCTGGAGCTTCGGCGCCTTCGAGCGCGCGATGCGCCACGGCGTCGCCGCCGACGGCCACCGCCTGTATCCGGCGATGCCTTACCCGTCCTACGCCAAGCTCAGCGACGAGGACATGCGCGCGCTGTGGGCCTATCTGCGCGACGAGGTGACGCCGGTGGCTGCGGCCAACCGCGAAGCGACGATGCGCTTCCCGTTCAACCTGCGCGCCGGTCTGGCGCTGTGGAACGCGGTCTTCGCCGACACCACGCCCTTCGTGCCCGATGCGACGAAGGACGCGCTGTGGAACCGCGGCGCCTACCTCGTGCAAGGCCCGGGCCACTGCGGCGCCTGTCACACGCCGCGTGGTCTGGCCTTCCAGGAGAAGGCGATGCAGGGCGGCGGCTCGGGCGGCCGGCAGTTCCTCGCCGGCTCGGTCGTCGAGGACTGGCACGCCGTCGACCTGCGTGGCCTGGGCCCGGTGGCCGACACCGTCGAGCTGCTGAAGACCGGCCAGAACCGCTTCGGCGCCGTCTCCGGCAGCATGACCGAGGTCATCCTGCACTCGACCCAGCACTTCCGCGACGAGGACCTGCTGGCCATCGCGACCTATCTGGCCGCGCTGCCCGGCGAGCGCCCGGCGCCGGCCGAACGCACGGCTTCGCGCGGCACGCCCGAGACGAGCTACACGACGCGCGGCGGCCTCGGCTACACGCAGTTCTGCACCGACTGCCACCGCGCCGACGGCCGCGGCGTCAAGGGCGTGTTCCCGGCGTTGGACGGCAACCCGACGGTCGCCGCACGCGACCCGGCGACGCTGCTGCACCTGACGCTGACCGGCTGGAAGACCGCCGCCACCGAGCGCCACCCGCGCGTCTACACGATGCCCGGCTTCGCCCGCCTGGGCGACGACGAGATCGCCGAGATCCTGAGCTTCGTGCGCGCCAGCTGGGGCGGCGGCGCCGGCCCGGTCAGCACCGAGCAGGTCAGGCAGGCGCGCACGCGCCTGGATCCGACGGTCGAGGCCTCGAAGTTCGAGACGCCGCGCCTGGCCGCACTGCTGGCCGAGCCCAATGCAGAACAGCTGGTGCGCGGCATGCGGCTCAATGCCCAGACGCGCGAGCTGCTGCCCGAACACGTCGGCGCCGACATGAACTGCTCCTCGTGCCACCTGAACGCCGGCACGGTGTCCGGCGGCTCGCCTTACGTCGGTGTCGCCGCCTTCTTCCCGTCGTACGCGCCGCGCGCCGGCAAGGTCATCACGATGGAAGACCGCATCAACGGCTGCTTCCGCCGCTCGATGAACGGCAAGCCGCTGCCGGCCGACTCGCCCGACCTGAAGGCCATGGTCGCCTACTTCGACTGGATGCGCGGCGCGACGCAGAAGGGCGACCAGGTGCCCGGCCGCGGCATCGGCAAGATCGACCCGAAGCTGGTGCCCGACCCGGTCAACGGCGAGAAGGTCTACGCCGCGCAGTGCGCCGTCTGCCACGGCGCCAACGGCGAGGGCCTGCACGACGAAGCCGGGCGCATGGTCTACCCGCCGCTGTGGGGCGAACGTTCGTTCAACCTCGGCGCCGGCATGGCCCGCACCTACACGGCCGCCGCCTTCGTCAAGCGTAATATGCCGGTCGGCTTCCACGAGAAGTTCCCGCTGGGCCAGGGCGGGCTGTCGGACCAGGAGGCGCTGGACGTGGCCGAGTACTTCTCGCACCAGCCGCGGCCCGACTTCCCCGACAAGGTGAAGGACTGGCCCAAGGATCCCAAGCCCAAGGACGCACGCTACTGACCTGCGGGGCCGGCTCGACGAGCCGGCCTTTTCGTTTCTGCTTCCTTCCGCCGTGCGCCTGCTGATCGTCTTCTGCTGCCTGCTCGCCGCCGCCGTCGCCCGCGCCGACGAGGTGCGCATCGGCGTGCTCGCCTACCAGGGTTCGGAACGTGCGGCACGCGACTTCGAGCCGACGGTGGCGCAGCTGCGGCGCACGCTGCCCGAACACCGCTTCACGATGCTGCCGCTGGACGCGGCGGCGATCGCCGCCGCCGTCGGGCGTGGCGAGCTCGACTTCGTCGTCACCAACCCGGGCTACTACGTCGAGCTGGAGTCGGCGCACGGCGTCACGCGGCTGGCGACGCTGGAAAGCCGCGAGCACGCGGTGCCGACCGACAGCGTCGGCTCGACCGTCGTCGTGCCCAACCGGCCCGGCCACGCCGAACGTTTCGAGGACCTCGCCGGGCGCCGTGTCGCCGTCGTCGCGGCCGATGCCTTCGGCGGCTGGCGTGTCGTCTGGCGCGAGATGGCCGAGGCCGGCGTCGAGCCGACGCGGCTGGCGGCGCTGGTCGAGACCGGCTTCCCGATGGAACGCGTGATCGACGCGCTGCGCAGCGGCCGCGCCGACGCCGGCGTGCTGCGCACCTGTCTGCTGGAAGAGCAGATCGCCGCCGGCCGCGTGCGTGCCGACGAGTTCGCCGTCGTCGGCGAACGCGCGGCCGGCAGCTTCCCGTGCCGGCTGTCCTCGCGCCTGTACCCCGACTGGCCGTTCGCGCGCCTGGCCGGCACCTCGCCCGACCTCGCCAAGGCGGTCACCGCCAGCCTGCTGACGATGGCCCCGGTCGACGGCCGCGCCTGGACCGCGCCGCAGGACTACAGCTCGGTGCATGCCTTGTTCCGTACGCTGAAGATCGGCCCCTACGAGTACCTGTCGCAGACCACGCTGCGCGGCCTGGTCGCCGGCTACTGGCCGTGGTTCGCGGCGGCTGCGGCGGCGCTGGCCTGGTGGCTGGTGCACGTCGCGCGGGTCGAGAGCCTGGTGCGCCGGCGCACCGCCGAGCTGACACGCGAGATCCAGGAGCGCGAGAAAGCCGAGCAGGCCGCGCGCCTGCACCGCGAGCAGCGCGACCAGTTCTCGCGCCTGGGCATCCTCGGCGAGATGGCCTCGAACATCGCCCACGAGCTGAACCAGCCGCTGGCGGCGATCACCAACTACGCCGAAGGCATGACACGCTACATCGACGCCGGCCGCAGCGACACCGCCTTCCTGCGCGACGGCGCACGCGGCATCGCCGGCCAGGCCGAACGTGCCGCGGTCATCATCCGCCGCATCCGCGGCTTCGTGCGCCGGCGCGACGCGCGGCGCGAGCCGCTGGACCTGGATGTCGTCGTCGGCGAGACGCTGCCGCTGTTCGCGCACGCCGCCGCGCGCCGCGCGATCCCGCTGGTCTGGCGTCCGCACGGCGCGCTGCCGGCGGTCAACGCCGACCGCATCGAGATCGAGCAGGTGCTGTTGAACCTGCTGCAGAACGCGCTCGACGCGACGCCCGACGGCGTGGCGCACGAACGCGGCATCGTCGTCACGACGGCGCAGGGCGAGGCCGGCGTCGAGCTCACCGTGCGCGACCACGGCAGCGGCCTGCCGCCCGAGGTCCAGGCGCGGCTCTTCGACCCCTTCTTCACGACCAAGCCGCAGGGCCTGGGGCTGGGGCTGTCGATCTGCCGCACGATCGTCGAGAGCCACGGCGGCCGGCTGACCGCCAGCGCCGAAGCCGACGGCGGCGCGACGATGCGCGTCGTGCTGCCGCCCGCCACCGAGGAGCCGAGATGAGTGCCGCCGAAGACACGCCGCTGATCCTCGTCGTCGACGACGACGACGCGATGCGCCGCTCGATGCAGTTCCTGTTCGCCTCGGTCGGCCTGGACTCGGCCTGCCACGCCGGGGCCGACGAGTTCCTCGCCGCGCTGCCGCTGCGCGAGGCCCAGCGCCCGGGCGCGCTGGTGCTGGACGTGCGCATGCCGGGCATGAGCGGGCTGGAGCTGCAGCGCCGGCTGGCCGAACGCGACTTCCCGCTGCCGATCCTCGTCGTCACCGGCCACGGCGACGTGCCGATGGCGGTGGAGGCGCTGAAGGCCGGCGCCTACGACTTCATCGAGAAGCCGTTCCAGGAGCAGTACCTGCTGGACCGCGTCGCCGCGGCCATCGAGCTGTCACGCGAGACGCTGGCGCGGCAGACGCGCCGGCGCACGATCGAGGAGCGCCTGGCGCGCCTGGGCCGGCGCGAACGCGAGGTGCTGGGCGGCATCCTCGCCGGCAAGCTGAACAAGACCGTGGCCTGGGAGCTGGAGCTGTCGGTGAAGACGGTCGAGGCCTACCGCGCGTCGATCATGGCGAAGATGGAAGCCGGCTCGGTGGCCGAGCTGGCGCGCATGGTGGCTTCGGTCGAGGGCTGATTCAGTCCTCGACCACCAGCCGCTGCCGCCCGCGCTCGTCCTGCTCGAAGCTGAAGCGGCCGCTGGCGACGACCTTGCCGCCGACACGCGCCGTCCAGCGGTAGGCGCCCGGCGCGAGGTAGCCCTCGAAGTCGGCCGGATAACGCACCAGGCCGAAGGCACCGCCTTCGACGGTGATCGCCTTCGTCTCGCGCCGGCCTTCGGGGCCGACGACGACGAACTCGGCGCGGAACGGGGTCTCGCCGTACTTGTCGCGCACGCCGAGCTCGACCTCGGCGCTGGCCGACTGCTGCCAGATCGGCGCCGCGATCGTGGCCAGCGGGGCGGCGCAGAGCAGGGTGGTGAACAGGCGGCGCGGGGACATGGCGGGCTAGGCGAAGTGCGGTGCTGCCGATGCTAGCGCCGCCAGCCCGAGCGGACTCAGCGTGTCGCCGGCACCTTCATGCCGCGCGCCACGCCGGGCCGGTTCATGAAGGCTTCGAGCACGCGCTGCACGTTGGCGAAGCCGCTGAAGCCGACCAGGTCGCCGGCGTCGTAGAAGCCGACGAGGTTGTTGACCCAGGGGAAGATCGCGATGTCGGCGACGCTGAACTCGTCGCCCATCATCCAGGCGCGGGCCGCGAGGTGGCCGTCGAGCACGGCGAGCAGCCGGCGCGACTCGCTGGCGTAGCGCTCGCGCGGGCGCTTGTCTTCCCAGTCCTTGCCGGCGAACTTGTGGAAGAAGCCGAGCTGGCCGAACATCGGCCCGACACCGCCCATCTGGAACATCAGCCACTGCACGGCCTGCCACCGGGCCGCCGGGTCGCGCGGCAGGCACTGGCCGGTCTTCTCGGCCAGGTACAGCAGGATCGCGCCCGACTCGAACAGCGCCAGCGGCCTGCCACCCGGGCCGTCGGGGTCGAGGATCGCCGGGATCTTGTTGTTCGGGTTCAGCGCCAGGAACTCGGGCGAGAGCTGGTCCTGCTTGTCGAAGGACACGCGGTGCACCTCGTAGGGCAGGCCGGTCTCCTCCAGCATGATCGAGACCTTCACGCCGTTGGGCGTCGGCAGCGAGTACAGCTGCAGCCGCTCGGGGTGCCGGGGCGGCCACTTGGTGGTGATCGGGAAGTCGTGCAGCGTCATGTCGGCATCTCCTGTGCAGCCATTCTGGCGCGCGAGTTGCCCGCCGTCTCGGCGGCCGGCCCGGCGTCCCGGGCCGACCTTGGCCGCGGCCGGGGGGCGGCAAACGAGACTTTCGTCGCACCACGTCCCTCCGGCCGGCGAGATGGCGGGTCGCCTGCCGTCTTTTCGCCGCCGCAGTCTGGCCGCATCTGTCCAGAATCGCGGCACGCGTGGGCCGTCCGGTCGGCGCGGGCAGGAGCGTGGGAGGCGACGGTTGCAGGCTTGGGCGGGTTCCTCGGTGGCGGCGGATGACGCGGCGCGGGCGGTGCAGGGCCGCCGCGTCGGCGTTGTCGCGCGCTGGCTGCCGACGCTCAAGGCGCGACTGGCGGTCGGCTCCACGCTGGTGCTGTTCGCGACCATCGTGCTGACGCTCGCGCAGATGCTGCGGGTGGCCGAGGAGCACACCGAGGCCGCGGTCGAGCAGCAGCAGCAGTTCGAGGTGCAGCACAACGCCGACATCGTCGGCCGCCGGGTGCGTTCGATGCAGCTCGCGCTGTCGGCGACGGCGCCGCTGCTGTCGCCCGAGCTGGTGGCCGACACCCGCCGGCTGCGCGAGTTCCTGCTCTCGCAGGCCTCGCTGCGCGCGAGCTTCGTCGCCGTCGTCGTCGCCGACGGCGAGGGCCGGGTCGTGCTGGCCGCCACGCGCGACGGCGTCGCCGTGCCGCAGGCCGACGTCGCCCGCACGGCGACCTTCGAGCGGGCCCGGCGCCTGCGCCGGCCGGTGATCTCCAGTCCCACGCTCGGCGTGGTCAGCGGCCGGCCGGTGGTCGTGCTGGCGCATCCGCTGATCGATGCCGAGGACCGTGTCTACGGCGTGCTGTTCGGTTCGCTGGCGTTGATGGAAGGCGGCCTGGCTGCCGACCTCGCTGATTCGGAAGGCTCGAACACCGAAGACGGCGAGGTGACCGTCGTCACCGACGCCGAAGGCCGCATCGTCTCGCATCCCGATCCGGCCTTCGTGCTGCGGCCGGCGTCGGCCGAACCCCGGCTGGCGCCGGCCCATGCGCGCTGGGTCGAGGCCGGGCGGCCGCTGTCGGCCCAGGCCGGCACCTGGTCGGACGAGGCGGGGGTCGTCGCGATGGCCGGCGAGCCCGAGACCGGCTGGCAGGTCTGGCGCATCCTGCCGCGTGCGCAGCTGCAGGCGCCGCTGCGTGATGCGCGCGCCGAGGCCTTCCGCGTCGGCATGCTGTTCTCGCTGGCGATGGCGCTGCTGCTGGTGTGGTTCCTGAGCCTGCAGCTCAGGCCGCTGGAGCGCCTGCAGCGCCGCGCCGCGCAACTGCTGGCCGGCGACCAGCGTGCCGCCTGGCCGGAGGCCGACGGCGAGATCGGCCGCCTGGCGGCGACGCTGCGCCAGGTCGTCGCCGAGCGCATGCGCGCCGAGGAGGCCCGGGCCGTCGTGCTGCGGCGTCTGGGTTCGGTGCTGGAGGCGTCGCCGGTGGGGCTGATGTTCGAGCGTGACGGCCGGCTCGAGCTCGTCAGCGCCGAGGTCTGCCGGTTGCTGGGCCGCGACGAGTCGCGCCTGATCGGCGCCTCGACCGAGATTCTGTTCGCCGTGCCGGCCGAGGACCGCACGATGCGCCAGGAGGCCGCCGCCGCGTTTGCCGCCGGCGGCGTCTACGAAGGCGAGTGGCGCCTGGTCGGTGCCGACGGCCTGCTGTTCTGGAGCCGGCTGCGTGCCCGCCCGGTCGACGCTGCCGACCCCCGCGCCGGCACGATCTGGTGCATGTACGACATCAGTGGCCAGGTCGACGCCCGCCAGCAACTGGAGCACGCGGCCCGCCACGATCCGCTCACCGGCCTGCTCAACCGCGACGGCCTGGCCAAGGCGGTGCAGCAGGTGCTCGCCGCGCGCGCCCAGGCCGGCGCCGACGCCCGGCCGGCGACGCTGGTGATGATCGACCTCGACCGCTTCAAGCCGGTCAACGACCTGGCCGGCCATGCCGCCGGCGACACCATGCTGCGCCGTGTCGCCGCGGCGATCCTGGAGAGCGTGCGCAGCAGCGACTCGGCGGCGCGCATCGGCGGCGACGAGTTCGCGCTGCTGCTGCCGCACTGCGACGGCCGCCAGGGGCAGGCCGTCGCCGCCAAGGTCGGCCGGGCGATCTGCGCGCTGCAGCTGGTCCACGACGGCCAGCCGCTGCAGGTCGGCGCCAGCCTCGGCGTGGCCGAACTGTGCGCCGGCAGCAGCGCCGACCAGTGGCTGGCGGCGGCCGATGCCGCCTGCTACGACGCCAAGCGCGCCGGCGGTGGCGTGGCGATGGCCTGATCGGCCGCGTACCGGCTGCAGCGCGGCGACGCCGCGGCGGCCCCGCGCCACGCGCGGCACCGTGTCGCGTGAACGACTCGCCCCGGCACGCCCGACGGGCCGGCCGCGTCGGCCTTCCGTCTCGGTTTGACAAAAAGCATGCCTGTCGCGGCCGGCCCGGGTTAGCGTCCGGCGGTTGTCCATGCCGGCGCTGGTGCTGGCGGAGCGCTTCACCCGATGAGCACGATTGGCCGGAAACTGATGCAGGTCTGGACGGGGTTCGGTACCCGTTACCTGCCCTTCGCCGACGCGGCGACGCCTGAACTCCCGCTGTCCCGGCTGCTGCGGCTGTCCCTGTTCCAGATCACCGTCGGCATGGCGGTGACGCTGCTGGTCGGCACGCTGAACCGGGTGATGATCGTCGAGCTCGGCGTGCCGGCGACGATCGTCGCGGTGATGGTGGCGCTGCCGCTGCTGTTCGCGCCGTTCCGGGCGCTGATCGGCTTCAAGTCCGACAACCACCAGTCGGCGCTGGGCTGGCGCCGCGTGCCCTACATCTGGAAGGGCACGCTGCTGCAGTTCGGCGGCTTCGCGATGATGCCGTTCGCGCTGCTGGTGCTTTCCGGTGGCGGCGAGTCCGGGCACCTGCCGCCGTGGATCGGCCAGCTCGGCGCGGCGATCGCCTTCCTGCTCGTCGGCGCCGGCATGCACACCGTGCAGACGGTGGGCCTGGCGCTGGCCACCGACCTCGCCGAGCCCGAGGCGCGGCCCAAGGTCGTCGGCCTGATGTACGTGATGCTGCTGGTCGGCACCATCGTCAGCGCGTTCTTCTTCGGCTGGATCCTCGTCGACTTCACGCCCGGGCGGCTGATCCAGGTGATCCAGGGCGCGGCGCTGACGACGATGATCCTCAACGTCATCGCGCTGTGGAAGCAGGAGTCGCGTTTCCCGCGCCGCGGCGCGCAGCGGCGCGACGACGACCCGTCCTTCCTCGAGGCCTGGCGCCACTTCGTCGGCAGCGGCGACCAGGTCGTGCGCCGCCTGCTGACCATCGGCCTGGGCACGGCGGCCTTCACGATGGAGGACGTGCTGCTCGAGCCGTATGGCGGCGAGGTCCTGGGCATGGCGGTGGGCGAGACGACCCGGCTGACGGCGACGCTGGCGCTCGGCGGCCTGTTCGGCTTCGGCCTCGCCTCGCGCGTGCTGAGCCGCGGCATGGACCCGTTCCGCATGGCCTGCTACGGCGCCCTGGTCGGCATCCCGGCTTTCGTGCTGGTGATCATCGCGGCGCCGCTGAACTCGCCGCTGGTGTTTGCCGCCGGCGTCGCGCTGATCGGTTTCGGCGGCGGCCTGTTCGGCCACGGCACGCTGACCGCGACGATGAACATGGCGCCGCCCAACCAGGCCGGCCTGGCGCTGGGCGCCTGGGGTGCGGTGCAGGCCACCGCGGCCGGCCTCGGCATGGCGCTCGGCGGCATCCTGCGCGACGTCGTCCAGGCGCTGGTGAACGACCACCCGTTGACGCACTGGATCTCGGTGCCGGCCACCGGCTATGTCGTCGTCTACGTGATCGAGCTCGGCCTGCTGTTCGCCACGCTGGCGGCGATGGTGCCGCTGATCGGCCGCACGCTGCGGCGCGCCCCGGCCTGATGGCGGCCTGAGCCTCCCGTTTCCACTGCCGGCGCCCCGCCTCGTGCGGGGCGTTCGTTTTGGGGCGGCTGGTTCCCGCGGTTCGCCGCGCGCGGAGTCCTGGTCGGAGCCGGCGGGGGCAGCGGCGGTGGCCGATCGTCGGGAGTGGCCGTGTGTCGGCGGCCCGCTTGGTGGGGCGACAGGTCTGGGGCACGCGCCGGGCGCGACGAAGGGCCGGGATCCGGGGCGAGGCCCTGGAGGACTCGCCTCCCGTCGGCCAGCCTGCTGACCTGGAGGCCGTGTCCGGATGCGGGGCCGGGAGCGCGCCGACGGCGCAGGCTGCGCCGTGATCGTCGACCGGCGGGCGCGCTTCGGCGCCTGACGGCCGTCAGACGCGGAAACAGAAACGCCGGCACGAGGCCGGCGCTACCGAGGGCGATGGTGGGGAGAACTTCGTTTGCCGGGCTCAACCCGCCAAACGTGTCCGGTTCATGTGGCGGCGCCTTTTCACAGAAGCCAGGGGCACTGCGCCGCTCTTGAAACTACATGGGGCCGAGGTCCGCGAACCTCAGCCCCATGCCGGACATACGCTGACAGACGCTTTTTACTGCGCCGGGGCCTGCGGGGCCGCGACCGGGGCCGGGGCGGCGGCGGCAGCAGCCGCGGCAGCCTTCTTGCCACCGTTCCAGTAGGCCGGGAACCAGTCGGTGTTGGCCATCAGGCCGCCGTGCAGGATCAGGCCGGTGACGGCGACGGCGCCCAGGTAGACGGGGATACCAACGGTCGGCTTGACGACGCGCCAGATTTTGCCTTGGTTCATTTTTTAGTTCCTGCTAGTGACTTAGTGGAGCCACGGCGTATAGGCATACGCCAGGATGTGAGCCAGAACAGCGATGACACCGAAAACACGGGTGCCATCAACCAGACCCTTTTGCAGCTCTTCGGCTTCCGCCGTGGTCAGGCCGGACGGCCAAACCTTGTTTGCATCATCTGCCATTGCGTTTCTCCTTCAGAGACATGGACCAGTTTCCGTGCTCTACCCGCACGTGGGTTGGCTTCTGTAGCCCTCGGGGATCACTCCCTACCGACATGTGTAACGCTACGCTGACAGGGTGGAGGCGTCAACATGCCGTGACACCCCCGCAACGCTGAATGTGTCGCGAAACTGATCTATCACAAAGTGCCGGGGTCACAAGCGCCGTTTTGGCGCTTTCCGGCGGTGTCGGACGCGCCCAGCGAGCCCGTCGCGGGCACGGCGCGTGACGGCGCGGAAACCGCCGCGGCCGGGCCGCGTCAGTCCATCTGCATCACGAGCACCGGCGAGATCCAGGAGTGGTCGCGCAAGGCGTCCTCGATCCCGGCGCCGGGGTCCGCGCCGTCGGCCATCAGCCGTGCCTCGGCGTCGTGCACCGCTTCCTCGTAGGCGCGGCGACGGGCCCGCATGAAGGCGTACTCGAGGTAGCGGTACGAGGGCGCACCGCGCTCGAACAGCGCGCCGTAGAACAGGCGCGCGAAGTTGCAGGCGCGTTCGTCGCGCACCTTCCACTGGTAGCCCAGCACCGCCGGCACCTGCTGTTCGAGGGCCCGCAGCACCGTCGGGTCCTTGGTGCTGTGGCAGGCGCTGAGGAACAGGAACTGCGTGTGGGCCAGCGCCGTCGCCAGGCGGTGCACCGGCAGCGCGCCGCCGCGGTCGGCGCGCAGCACCAGGCTCGCGCCCAGCGGCCGGACGTTGACGGCGTGGCCGCAGAAGTGCACCAGATGCCAGCCCTGCGGCGGCGCTTCGTCGACCAGCGCACGCAGCAGCCGCTCGGCCGGTGGCGCCGGGTCGGCGTCGCCGAGGTCGAGCCGGCGCACGCTGCCGCCGGCATGCCGGCGCAGCAGCGCCTCGAGTTCGGCGGCCTCGGTCGCGGCGTGCGGCAGCTCGTCGAGCTCGAGCACGTGGTCCTCGCCCAGCGGGATGTTGCCCGGCGCCGCGTCGGCCTGGACGACGAGCGCGTTGACCGGCCCGTTGCGGCTCTCGGCGTCGCGGAACAGCGGCTCGTTGCCGCGCGGCATCGCGTGGCGGTACATCGGCGCGTTGAGGATCCAGCAGTCGGCCAGGCTGGCGGCGCTCGGGTCGCGCAGCGCCTCCAGCATCAGCGTGTGCATCTCGTCGTCGACGGTGACGCGCACGCGCATGTGGCCCATGCCGCCGGCTTCCTCGCGCTGGCGGCTGAACTTGCTCCAGCAGTCGGCGTTGTCGGCCGCGCCGCTGAACAGCAGATCCGACAGGTCGCGCGACAGCCGCGCGAACGAACGCGGGCGGAAGCTGTTCTGCGAGACCTCGGCGTCCAGCCGCGCCGACTCGTCGAGGATGTCCTCGAGCTTGCGGCTGTCGATGGCCAGCGTGCCGCTGGCGCGAAAGGTGCGCAGCTTGGCGCCGCCGGTGCGCAGCATCTCCCAGCTGGCGCTGCGCCGGTCGCGCAGGTGGATGTGCAGCCGCACGCAGGCCGAGCTCAGCCGCGGCTGGCCGCCGACCAGCGTGCGCACCGCCTCGCGCAGGGTCTCGGCCAAGCGGGCGTCGGCGGCCAGCAGCGCCGTGCGGTCGTAGGCCTCGAGGAAGCCGGCCAGGCGTTCGTCCGGCGCATTGGAGATCACGACCACCGGCAGCTGCTGCCAGAAGCCCTTGATCTGGCGGACGAACTGCATCGTCGGATCGCGCCCGGTCAGGCCGATGCTCGAGGCCGCATCCGCGGGCGTGCTCGAGCCGATGACGACCAGGCTGCAGGTGTCCAGCCCGTGGTCCTCCAGCGCCCGGCCGGCACGGTCGATGTTGCCCTTGTCGATCGGGCGCGCGGGCAGGCGCAGCGAGGCGAAGGCGGCACGCACGCCGTCCTCCAGCATCTCGCGCATGTCCTCGTCGTGGTGGACGATCAGCTGCCACAGCACCTCAGGCTCCTTCGGCGGCGCTCAGCCGCAGCGCCAGCGACAGCCCGGCGTGCTGCTGCAGCACGAGCTGGCCGCGCATGCGCCGCATCAGCGTGCGCACCACGCCTTCGGCGAGCGCGAACTCGCGTTCGTCGTCGCTGCGCGGCGCCAGCCGCGTCGGGCTCGGGTCGCCGCGTTCGTCGGCGAGCTCGAAGCACAGCCGCGGCTGGGCATGGCTGGCGTCGACGCGGATGCGGATGCGGTCGTCCTGGGCGCGCATGCGCAGCAGGAAGGCGAGCAGGCTCGAGGCGCAGAACGCCAGCTCGGGCGGCGCCGCCAGCACCGGCGGCGCCAGCGGATCGGGCAGCACGTCCACCGTCTTCTGCTGGCCGCGCGGCAGGTCGTCGTGCAGCTGCGCGGCGAGCTGGTCCAGGCTGACGATGCGCAGCGGCAGCTCGCCGTCCTCGGGCGTCGAGGCCAGCCGCGCGACACGCTCGAGCGACAGGTCGGCACGCACCAGCTGGCGCAGCGACTTGTCGAGCACGTCGGCGCCGTGGCCGCCTTCGCCGGCGTGGGTGCGCAGGTAGGTGGCGGCCAGCGACAGCGGCACGCGGATCTCGTTGGCCACCTGGGCGTAGACGTGGCGCAGCGCGTCCATGCGCTGGGCCTCGCGCCTGAAGCGCAGGTCGCTGGCGACGTAGACCTTGCCGCCGATCTGCGGCGGCAGCGACGCGCCCGACAGCAGCACCGGCAGGTGGCTGCCGTCGGCGGCGAGCAGCTCCACCTCGCTGGACAGCAGGCGAGGCATCGCCACCAGGCGCTCGGCGTAGCCGGGCGGGTCGGGGTCGGCGCCCGGGGCGCCGATCAGGTCGGCGAGCCGGCGGCCCGGCAGCGAGCCCGGCTCGAAGCCCAGCAGCGCCTCGCAGGCCGGGTTGACGGCCTGGATCTCGCCGCGCGCGGTGGTCTGGATCACCGCGTCGGCCACCGTGTCGAGCACCGCGGTGTTGAACTCCAGCGCCCAGGAGCGGTCGAGGATCAGCCCCGCGACCTTCAGCGTGCGTTCGATCGAGTGCTGCTCGGCCGCGGCGAAGGCGTGGGTCTTGGACGACTCCAGGTTCAGGATCCAGCGCACCGGCTGCCCCGGCACCGGCAAGCACATCTCCGAGCGCGTGCCGGCCACGCTGCCGGTGTAGCGCTGGCGCGTGCGCACGTCGTCCAGCCGCACCGCGCGCGCCCACAGCGCGACCTCGCCGAGCACGCCTTCGCCGAGGTCCTGGCGGTAGTCGGCGGGCAGTTCGGCGCCCGGCTGCGCCGACTGGTGCACCAGCGACACGCGGCCCTCGTCGTGGTCGACCCGGAACAGCGAGACGTGGTCCCAGCCGCGCGTGTGGCGCAGGCCGTCGACGAGCACGCGGGCCACGTCCGACAGGTTGCCCGCGGCCTGGCCCATGCTGCCGATGAGCTCCAGCTCGAACTCCAGCGCGCGCTGGCGGTCCAGCGCCAGCGCCATGTTGACAGCCTCGCCGACCGGCAGCCGGCCGAGCTGCGTGGTCTCGCGTTCGTCGAAACGCCGGTCGTCGCGCCGCAGCAGTGTCAGGATCGCCGCCAGCGCACCGTCGCGGAACACCGGCCGGCGCAGCAGGTGGCGCCAGCCCTGTGCGAGGAACTCCCGGGTCGCGTCGTCGTCGCGGGCGAGCGCGGCGTAAGGCTCCTCGGCGAAGAGCTCGGCGACGGCGTCGGCGCGCGGCAGCAGCAGCCGGTCCAGGTCGGCGCTCACCATCGCCGGCATCGGCCACCAGCCCCAGGACGGCGACACCGCGACGCCGGGATGGGCGTGCAGCAGGCGCACCGCGGCGCGGTCCTCGCTGATCATGCTGACCAGCATCGCGTCGAAGTGCATCACCTCGCCCAGGCGCGCGGCCAGCGCGTCGAGCAGGCGCTCGCAGTCGTCGGCGATGCCGATCGCCTCGTGGATCGCCAGCGTGGCGCGCTCCAGCGTGCGGTCCTCGATGAAGCCCAGCGAGCCGGCCAGCGCACCGGCCGCGTCGTACTCGGGCACGCCGACGACGCCCAGGTGCACCCGCACCCCCGGGCCGAGATCCGGGCGTTCGAGCGTCAGCGCGTAGCTGCCGGCGCGCTGGGCGCGGTGGCGGCGCTCGATCTCGCTGTCCAGCCGCCGCGCGCTCTCGGCGTCGAAAGGCAGCCCGCGCAGCGCCGCGCCGGGCTGCAGCTCCGGGCCCGCGAGGCGGGCGGCGGCGCGGTTGACGTAGCGGATGCGGCCGTCCAGCCCCAGGCGCAGCACGCCGAACGGCAGGTCGTCGAGCGCGTCGGCGCGCACGCGCAGGCCCAGCATCGTGTCCCCGGCTCCATCGTCCATCGCCTTCCCCTTCAGCTCGGGCTGCTGCCGCGGCGCTGCGCCTCGGCCTGGCGCAGGTCCATCATCGGGTCACCCAGGTGCAGGTGGGCCAGGGCGCGCGGCGGCGCCACGCCGTTGTCCAGCGGGTGGATCTGCAGGCACTGCTCGCCCAGGCGCTCGATCGCGCGCTCGTACTCCCAGCGCACCCAGCCCGACTTGGCCGCCGCCGCCGACCAGAACAGCAGGAACAGCTCGCTGGCGTCGATCTCGCGTTCGAGCTGCGGCTGCCAGGCCTTGCCCGGGTGCAGGTCGTGGCAGTCGAGGAAGACGCGGATGCCGGCGGCGAGCCGGATCGACGCGACGCGGTCGAGCACCCGCAGCCGGTCGGCCGAGGCGTAGGACGCGAAGGCCCGCCGGGCGATCGCCGCCTCCTCGGCCTGCACCGGCGGCGGGGCCGCCGGCGCGCCGGCGGCCACCTCGATCGGCAGCCGCACGCGGGCGACGACGATGCCGTCGATCGCGACGTCCAGGCGCAGCAGTGACTCGCCGTGCGCGCCGTCCGCGGCCTGCAGCGCCCAGGCCAGCTTGACCGGCGTGCCCTGCCAGACGAAGGACTGGCGTGCGCTCTCGCCGTCGGCCGGCATGAAGCCGCTGCCACGCACTTCGACGTCCAGGCGCGTGCCGTGCTGCAGCGGCGTGGCCGCGCCGACCTCCAGCGTCGCGTGCGGCCGCGACAGCAGCGCACGCGCCTGCTCCTGCGCCCCGGCGGGGTAGGCGACGAACTCGGCGATGAACTCGCGGCCGGGCGGCACGACGGCCGGTGCGCTGGCGCCGAAGCGGGCGTCGTCCATCGGCACCGCGGTCTCGGGAGCAGCCGGCTCGGGCGGCGCACGGTCGGCCGCCGCCTCGGGCAGCTCGAAGACCGGCGCGGTGGCGAGGTAGGCGAACTGCGGCGGCGGCGAGGGCATCGGCGGCGCTGCCGACGGCGGGGGCGAACGTTTCGCCGGCTCGGCCCCGCGGCCGTGTCCGGCCAGCACCGCCGCGGCCCGGGCGGCGGCGGCCAGCCACGCCGCCACGCGCTCCTGCAGCGGCGGCGGCAGCGTGTCCTGCAGCGCCTGCCAGGCGCGGCTGCACTCGCGCTGCGCCGCCTGGGCCGGATGGGCGCCGGGCCCGCCTTGCGCCGGCAGCGCCAGCGTCGCCGCGAGGAACTCCAGCGCGTCGGCCAGGCGCATCAGCGCGGCGCGGCGGGCCAACGGCTGCCCGAGGTCGTCCTGCAGGCGGCGCAGTGCCGCGACGATCGCGGTGGTTTCGGCCGGGTCCATGAACTCTCCATCGGAGTGATGAAGGCATTGAACCGCCGTGCCGCTTGACGCGACATCCGCGAGCGTAGGGAACAAAGGTAACGGAGTGCGTCAGCGCGCCGCCGTTGCCGCAGGCGCGGCCGACGCCGCCTGGCCCGGCTTCAGGGGCTGCCTCAGGTGCTCTCGGCCACCATGTCGATCGCGCCGCAAGGGCACTCGACGGCGCACAGGCCGCAGCCCTTGCAATAGTCGTAGTCGACCGCGTAGCGCCCGGGAGCGAGCTTCTTCACCGCGTTGTCGGGGCAGACGCCGTAGCAGTTGTCGCACTGCAGGCAGTTGCCGCAGCTCAGGCAGCGCCGCGCCTCGAACAGCGCGTTCTCCTCGGTCAGGCCATGCTGCACCTCGTCGAAGCCGTCGGTGCGGCGGGCGAGTTCGAGCTGCTCGCGTTCGGTCTTCGGCGCGTCGCTGTAGTACCAGGGGTTCAGGCGCTCGAACAGCGCCGGGCCGTGTTTGGCCGCCGGCTCCAGCACCGTGCCGCGCAGCCAGGCGTCGATGTGGCGCGCGGCGCGTTTGCCGTGGCCGACGGCGACCGTCACATTGCGTTCTGCCGGCACCATGTCGCCGCCGGCGAACAGGCCCGGGTGGCCGGTCATCATCGTGCGCGGGTCGACCTGCACGACGCCGTCGCGCACGTCCAGCCCGGGCACGCCGGCCAGCAGGCCGAGGTCGACGTCCTGGCCCAGCGCCAGCACCAGCGAATCGGCCTCCAGCGTCTCGTACTCGCCGGTCGGCTGCGGCTTGCCGTGTTCGTCCAGGCGCATCTTCTCGATCGTCAGCGCGCCGGCCTCGGCGTGGGCGACGGTCGACAGCCACTTGACCTGCACGCCTTCTTCGAGCGCCTCCTCGACCTCGAGGTCGTGCGCCGGCATGCGTTCGCGCGTGCGGCGGTAGACGATGACGGCCTCGGTCGCGCCTAGCCGCTTGGCGGTGCGTGCGACGTCCAGCGCGGTGTTGCCGCCGCCGTAGACGGCGACACGCCGGCCCAGGAAAGGCGGCTCGCCGTCTTCCATCGAGCGCAGCACGGCGACGGCGTCGAGGATGCGCGCCGAGTCGCCGGCCGGGATGAAGGCGCGTTTGGCGATGTGCGCGCCGACGGCGAGGAAGGCGGCGTCGTAGCCGCCGGCCTGCATCGCCTCGGCGATGCGGTCGACGCGGGTGCCCAGCTTCAGCTCGACACCGAGCGCGACGATGCGCGCGACCTCGGCGTCCAGCACCTCGCGCGGCAAGCGGTACTTCGGGATGCCGTAGCGCATCATGCCGCCGGCCGCCGTGCCGGCCTCGGCGACGGTCACCGCGTGGCCCAGGCGGCGCAGATGGTAGGCCGCCGACAGCCCCGAAGGCCCGGCGCCGACGACGAGCACCCGCTTGCCGCTGTCGGCGGCCGGCGGGTCGAAGGCCCAGCCGCGGCGGATCGCCTCGTCACCGAGGAAACGTTCGACCGAGTTGATGCCCACCGCCTCGTCGAGCTTGGCGCGGTTGCAGGCTCCCTCGCAGCCGTGATAGCAGACGCGGCCCATCACCGCCGGCAGCGGGTTGTCGCGCACCAGGTGGCGCCAGGCGGCTTCGTAGTCGCCGCTCTCGGCGCGGAAGAGCCAGCCCTGGATGTCCTCGCCGGCCGGGCAAGTGGCGTTGCAGGGCGGCAGGCGGTCGGTGTAGACGGGGCGTTCGGTGCGCCAGCTGCCGGTCTTGTTGGCCAGCGAGGAGCCCGGGTCCAGCGTGATCGCGAAGGGCTTGTCCATCGTCAGTCCTCCAGCGCGAAGCGGCGCACGTTGCGGTCGGCGCCGGCCTGGATCGCGGCCAGCATCTCGGGGTGGCCGGGCTCGCCGAACAGGTGGGCGAAACGTTTCTGCAGCCGCAGGTACTCGGCCGCCGGCACGCGGCGGCGGATCTTCGAGACCGCCGTCAGCTCGCCATGTTCGGCCTCGAACACCGGGAAGATGCCGCTCTCCTTGGCCAGCCGCGCCAGGCGCACGGTGTCGTGGCTGGCCGCGCCCCAGCCCAGCGGGCAGGGCACCAGCACGTGCAGGTAGCGCGCGCCGTGCAGCGCCATCGCGCGCTCGACCTTGGCCTCCAGGTCGTGCAGGTCGGCCACCGTCGCGGTGGCGACGTAGGGAATGGCATGGGCCATCGCGATCAGCGGCAGGTTCTTGCCCTGGCCGAAGGGCGCGCCGGGCTCGGGGCCGACGGCCATCGTCGTCGCGGTGCGGGCGCCCGGCGGCGTCGCCGAACTGCGCTGCACGCCGGTGTTCATGTAGCCCTGGTTGTCGTAGCAGACGTAGAGCACGTCGTCGTTGCGCTCGAACATGCCCGACAGGCAGCCGAAGCCGATGTCGGTGGTGCCGCCGTCGCCGCCCTGGGCGATGACACGCACGTCGCGCCGGCCCTTGACCTTCAGCGCCGCGGCGATGCCGGTGCCCACCGCGGCGGCGTTGCCGAACAGCGAGTGGATCCACGGCAGCTGCCACGAGGTCTCGGGGTAGGGCGTCGAGAACACCTCCAGGCAGCCGGTGGCGTTGGCGGCGATCAGCCGGCCCTCGGCGGCGCGCAGCGCGGCGTCGACGACGTAGCGTGCGCCGAGCGCCTCGCCGCAGCCCTGGCAGGCGCGGTGGCCCGAGTTCAGCGCGTTGCCGCGCTGGCGCGAGGCCTGCACGGTGCGCTGCTCCTTCGGCAGCAGGCGGTTGCCGACGGTGAAGGTGCCGGTCTGGTAGAACTTGACGGGCTCGTCCATGCTCAGCTCCCGCGCGGCGCGGCGGCGCCCAGGTCGCGCAGCAGGTTCTCGGCGATCGGGCCGCTGCGGCGCACCGCGGCCTCGCGTGCCAGCTGGCGCTCGACGATGCGCCAGTCCAGGTCCATGAAGGTCAGGGGCCCCAGCTTGCCGGCGACCGCGTCGCGCAGCGTGCGCTCCAGCGAGGCCTGCGTGATCGGCCGCCCGCCGAGCCCGGCGACGACGGTGTGGCCGTGCAGCGCCAGGCCCGACAGCGCCAGCCGCACGTCGGTCGAGACGACGCCGCCCAGCCCGACCGAGAAGCTCTTCTCCAGCACGACGACACGTTCGGC
The DNA here is from genome assembly GCF_000190375.1 of Rubrivivax benzoatilyticus JA2 = ATCC BAA-35. GTDB lineage: Bacteria > Pseudomonadota > Gammaproteobacteria > Burkholderiales > Burkholderiaceae_C > Rubrivivax > Rubrivivax benzoatilyticus. The sequence continues at coordinate 75,841 of NZ_AEWG01000160.1, read as the reverse complement.
GCCTTCCAGCGCCGCGCGCACCGCAGCCAGCGGGAACGGTCGGAACGACGTGATGCCGAGCACGCCGACCGCCACGCCGTCGGCGCGCAGCACGTCGACCGCGTCCTTCAGCGTGCCCAGCACCGAGCCGAGCGCGACGACGACGGTCTTCGCGCCATCGAGCCGGTAGCCGCGCACCAGGCCGCCGGAGTCGCGGCCGAAACGCGCCTGGAACTCGGCGGCGATCTGCGGGATGCGGTCGAGGGCCATCGTCTGCTTGGCGTGGGCGATGTAGCGCACCTCCATGAAGGCCTCGGGGCCGACCATCGCGCCGATCGACACCGGCTCGGCCGGGTCCAGCAGCTGGCGCGGCTCGTAGGGCGGCAGGAAGGCGTCGACCTCGGCCTGCTCCGGCAGGTCCACACGCTCGACGGCGTGGGTCAGGATGAAGCCGTCCATGCAGACCATCACCGGCATCGACAGCTCCTCGCCGAGCTTGAAGGCCTGCAGGTGCAGGTCGGCGGCCTCCTGGTTGGTCTCGGCGAAGAGCTGGATCCAGCCGCAGTCGCGCTGGCTCATCGAGTCGCTGTGGTCGTTCCAGATGTTGATCGGCGCGCCGATCGCGCGGTTGGCCACCGTCATGACGATCGGCAGCCCCAACCCGGAGGCGTTGTAGACCGCCTCGGCCATGAACAGCAGGCCCTGGCTGGCGGTGGCGGTGTAGCTGCGCGCGCCGGCGGCGCTGGCGCCGATGGCCACGCTCATCGCCGCGAACTCGCTCTCGACGTTGACGAACTCGCACGGTGCCAGCGCCCCGGACTTCACCAGCTCGCCCAGCCCCTCGACGATGTGCGTCTGCGGCGAGATCGGGTAGGCGCAGATGACCTCGGGGCGGGCCAGCGCCACCGCCTGCGCGACGGCGCGCGAGCCTTCGATCTGCTTCAGCATGACACCGCTCCTTCGGCATGCTCCAGCACCCAGGCATGGGCCTCGGCGGCGGCGAGGATGTTGGCGTCGGCGACGCGGCCGGCGAAGGTGTGGCGGACGGCCTGGGCCACCGCCTCCAGCGTCACGATGCCGGCCAGCGCCGCCAGCCCGCCAAGCAGCGCGGCATTGGGCAGCGGCCGGCCCAGGCGGGCGAGCGCGATCTCGCTCGCCGGCACGGTGGCCGCGTGGCCCGGCGGCAGCCGTGCTGCCAGTTCGGCCAGGCCCAGCGCGGCGAGGTCGCGGCCGGAGTTGATCAGCACCCAGCCGTCGGGCTTGAGCCCCTGGAAGACGTCGACCTGGTGCAGCAGCGTCGGGTCCTGCACGACGAGCACGTCGGGCGCCATCACCGGCTCGCGCGAGCGGATCTCGCGCTCGCCGATGCGGCAGAACGCGACGACCGGCGCACCGGTGCGTTCGGAGCCGAAGCTGGGGAAGGCCTGGGCATGGCGGCCTTGCTCGAAGGCCGCGAGCGACAGCATCTCCGCTGCCGTCACCGTGCCCTGGCCGCCGCGCCCGTGCAGTCGGATCTGCAGCATGTCGCTCCTCCGCGGATGGATCCGCGGGCCATTCTTCGCCGGTCTCGGGGCTTGACTTTGAGCGACGTCAAGCGGCCCGGGGCCGCGCCCCGGATCAGGGCACGACGATGAAGGCGAGGTGCGAGTCCGGGATCGACGCCGCAGGCGCCTGCGCGGCGGGTGGTCCCTGCCGGTCGGCGCCCGACCGCGGCGCCGCTTCGCGCTCGACGGCCGAGATCAGCAGGTGCACGCAGGCGGCGAGCAGGGCCGGCACGAGGGCCGCGCCAAACAGCAGCCACGGCGTCGTCGCGTGCAGACGGATCAGGTGCAGGTTCATGGCGGCTCCAATGGGCGCCTGCACTGTCGCGCCGCGGCCGCGGCCGCCGTATCGGAGTCCGGCGCGGCGGCGTGTAGGACGAGCGGAAGCCCCGGAGCCCGCCGTGAGCCGAACCCGCCGCCTTGCCGCCGTCGCCTGCGCCGTGGCCGCGCTGACGTAGGACGTTTCCGACATCCGATGGCGGCGGGTGGTGATGGCCGCCTCGGCCGTCATCCGCCACACTGCAGTCCGAGTGCCCCGGAGCCCCGTTCCCGACCCTGCGGCAGCCGCGAGCTGCCGGCCCCCCATGCCCGAAGTCAACGCCTTCATCGTCGAAGACAGCCCCATCATCCTCGAGAGCCTCGTCGCCACGCTCGAGGAGCTCGCGCCGGTGAAGGTCGTCGGCACCGCCGCCGACGAGTCGAGCGCGCTGCAGTGGCTGCGCACCCGCCCCGAGGACTGCGACCTGCTGATCATCGACATCTTCCTGAAGTCGGGCTCGGGCCTGGGCGTGCTGCGCCAGGCGGCGCAGTCCGGCGTTCGCGGCCGCCGCGTCGTGCTGACCAACTACGCCACGCCCGACATGCGCGAGAAGTGCCAGGCGCTCGGCGCGCACCGCGTGTTCGACAAGTCCAACGAGCTCGACGAACTGATCAGCTACTGCCTGCGCCTGTCCGAAGGCGGCGGCGCGACGGTGCCCGGCGCGCTGAACTGAGCTGGCGCCGGCACCGTCCGCCACCCGGACGGCGCCGCGGCGCGTACAACACGAACGGGCGCCAGGGCGGCGCGGGAGGATGTGGCGATGCGTTTCGGTCTGGTCTCGCGCTTGCGCCGCAGCGCGCTGGCGCTGCCGCTGGCGGCGGTGGCGGCGCTGGTCATCCTCTTCATCAACGAACTCGCCTACCGCGACTCGGTGGCCTCGCTGGACCAGCTGGGCACACGCGGCAGCGCCCGCGTCGAGCTGCAGATGCTGCGCGGCGCGCTCGTCGATGCCGAGACCGGCGAGCGCGGCTACCTGCTCACCGGGCGCAAGGAGTACCTGGACCCGTACGAGAAGGCCGCGGCCTCGGTGCCGGCCAGTGTCGAGCGGCTGCGCACCTACTTCGCCGGCGACCCGGAGGCCACCGCGCTGATGCAGGGCATCGTCACCACCGTCGACCAGCGCCTGTCGGACCTGGCCACCGCGGTGCGGCTGTACGACGAAGGCCGCCACGAGGCCTGGCACGAGCTGCTGATGTCCAACATCGGCCTGGACAAGATGGAGCGCATCCGCACGCTCGGGCAGCAGCTGCTCGACCACGAGTCGCAGCTGATCCGGGCCGACCGGGCCGACGTCTACGAGACGCTGCGCCTGCAGCGCATCGGCGTCAACGCGATGACCGCGCTGAGCCTGCTGGCGCTGATGCTGTTCCTGCGCCAGACGGCCAGCTTCGACGAGGTCCAGCGCCGCCATGCGCTGGCGCTGCAGGCCGAGAAGGACCATCTCGAGACCGAGGTCGCGCGCCGCACCCGCGACCTCACCGACCTCGCGAACTACCTGCAGACCGCACGCGAGGACGAACGCAGCCGCCTGGCGCGCGAGCTGCACGACGAACTCGGCGCGCTGCTGACGGCGGCCAAGCTCGACGCCGCGCGCCTCAAGCGCAGCCTCGGCACGATGTCGCCCGAGGCCGAGGCGCGGCTCAAGCACCTCAACGACACGATCAACGACGGCATCGGCCTGAAGCGCCGCATCATCGAGGACCTGCGGCCTTCGTCGCTGAGCAACCTGGGCCTGGTCGCGGCGCTGGAGATCCAGGCGCGCGAGTTCTCGCAGCGCTCGGAGCTGCCGGTGCAGGTCGAGCTGGAGGACGTGCCGCTGGCCGACAGCGCGCAGATCACCACCTTCCGCCTCGTCCAGGAGTCGCTGACCAACATCGCGAAGTACGCCGCCGCGCGCCGCGTGACGCTGACGCTGGCGCTGGCGCGCGACGGCGATCGCGCACGCATCGCCGTGCGCGACGACGGCCGCGGCTTCGACCCCGAGACCGTCAGCGGCACGGCGCACGGCCTGATGGGCATGCGCTATCGCGTCGAGTCGCAGGGCGGGGCGATGCGCGTGCACTCGCGGCCCGGCGAAGGCACGCTGATCGAGGCCTGGCTGCCGCTGGCCGCCGAGACCGCCACCGCCTGATCCGCGGAGTCCGCCGGATCGGGGCGGCGGCGGGCCGCCGCCTGCGGCCTCAGCTCTTCACTTCCAGACGGTTGTCGACGCCCTTGACGCCGTCGACCCGCGCGGCGATCTGCGTCGCCCGTTCGCGTGCCGCCACGTCGGGTGCGCTGCCCTTGAGCACGACGCGGCCGGACTCGGTGTCGACGTCGATGCGCAGCGCGCTGAGGTCGGGGTCCTTGGCCAGCTCGGCGTTGACACGCGCGGTGACCGTCGCGTCGTCGATCGCCGCGCCGGCACGCTCGGAGGCGTTGCCGATCGCCTCGCCGGTGCGTTCGGCCGCGTTCTCGATGGCGTTGCCGGCGCGTTCGGCGGCGTTGCCGGCGGCGGCGGTGGCCGAGTCCAGCTTCTCGCCGGCGGTCTGCTCGTCCTGGCGGCCGCAAGCCGTCAGGGCCAGGGCTGCGACGGCGGCGGCGATCACGGTGGCGGCGAGCGGGCGTCGGGGGGTGTTCATCGGGCTTCCTTTCGTTGGTGGGCGCAATCGGATGCGGGCGGGCTGCGGCGCGCCGCCGGGGCGTCGCGCGTGGCCGGTGCGGGCAGGAGGTCGCCGGCCGGCGGCGAGCCGCCGTAGTACCAGCGGCGCACGTCGTCCAGCCAGGCGTCTCGGTCGTCTTGCATCGGCGGCCTCAGCGCAGGTGGCGCGAGCCGTCGCGGCGCTGGGAGGCCAGCGCGCCGAGCAGCAGCGCGACGAGGGCGCCGGCGGTCGCGGCGACCAGCACCGCCTTCACCGGCTGCTCCTGGATCTTCGCCGTCGTGCGCTCGCCGGCCAGGTCGACGCGGTGGCGCACGCTGGCGCCGAGTTCGCGGGCGCTGTCCCAGCCGCGCCGGGCGGCGTCGCCGACCTGGCTGCGGGCGCGGCCGAAGGCCTCGGCGGCCTCCTGGCGTGCCGCGCGTGCCCCGTCGTCCAGGGCTTCGTGCGCCTCGCTGGCGAAGCGGCGGCCTTCGTCCCAGGCCGATTGCGCGCGCGAAGCGAGTTCGTCGGTGCGGTTGGAGTGCTCGTGTCGGTTCATCGGGGTCTCCTTCAGGGTTTGCGCATCAGGCTGGCGACGAAACCGCCGATCGCCAGCACCAGGAAGACGAAGAACAGGATCTTGGCGATGCCGGCGGCGCCGGCCGCGATGCCGCCGAAGCCGAGGACCGCGGCGATCAGGGCCACGACCAGGAAGGCGAGCGCGTAGTGAAGCATCGGGGTCTCCTCTGTGCGTCATGCGGCAGGCTGCCGCGGTGAAACCATTCTTGGAGCGCCGCCGCCGGCGCGGCAGCGGCCTCGGCCCCGCGGCCGTGTCGGCGCGCGAAGCGGCCGCCGGTAGGAGGCGGACTACCTCGCCGCCGGCGCTCGACCCGCCGGCCCCGCCCCTCGGCCGCGTGATCGGCCGCCTCCTACAGGGCCGCTCGCAGGCCACCGACAGCGGCGTGTGGCCGCTTCCCACCCGGGCTGCCGCCGGCGCTGCCTACGCTGTCGACCCGGGGCCGGACACCCTGGCCCCAGCCGGACGCGAGGTGGCTCATGCTGCAACTGGCCGTCGTCTTCTTCGTCATCGCGCTGGTCGCGGGCGCGCTGGGCTTCACCGGTGTGGCCGTCGGCGCCGCGCAGGTGGCGCAGCTGCTGTTCGTGCTCTTCCTGGTGCTGGCGCTGGGCAGCTTCGCGCTTGACCTGCTGCGCCGGCGCCGGGCACGCAAGGTGTCGCGATGAACGCCGCCGGCCGCCTGGCCATCGTGCTGCTGCTGCTGCTGCTGCCGCTGGCGGGCGCCACGCTGGCCGCCGAGCCGCGCAGCGCGGTGCCGGACCTGCGCACGTCGCGCCATCCGCCCGCTGCCGGGCCGCGTCTGATGATCGTGCCCGAGCCGGCATTCGCATCGCCACAGGCCGCGCTGGCCGCGCGCCCGGTGCTCGCGTTCGAGGACGGCGAGGGGCCGGTCGTGCTGCCGCGTGGCGCGCTGCGGGTGCAGCTGTCGGGTGACGCCTCGTTGACGCTGCGGCCGCGCCGCGACGGCCTGGCGATCGCCTGGCGCAAGCGCTTCTGAACGGCCCCGCGAAAAAAGGCCCCCGCACCGGAGGCCGGGCGGGGGCAGTCGGGCGACCGGGTCGCCCGGCGCATGACGCGCGTTGTGTTCCGCTTGCCGGCACGTGCCCCGGGGCCGGTGGCGGGGCCGGCCGCCAGGCCACAGGTGGCCCCGCTGAACGCTGCCGGCTGCGACTGCAAGCGCGATGGGAGCCGTCTGCCGCCGCTTCGTCGCGCCGGGTGCGGGGTTTCAGTCCCGGTGCGGCAGCCGTTGCGCGCCGCGGCCGTCGTCCTGCGGCGCGCCGGCGTCGGTCAGGAAGGGCAGGGCGGCTTCGCAGCCCAGCGCCCAGGCGGCGTCTTCAGGGTCCCAGGGCTCGTCGGCGGGGCGGGGGTCGTCGTGCTGGCCCTCGTTCATCTGCGGCTCCTCTGCTGCGGGCCCGGACGGGCCACGGTGGTGCACATCGTCGGCGGCCAGGCCGGGTGGCCGGCGTCGGGAGGCGCCGCCGTGCCTTGTCGGACAAGACGCCGTCAGGCCGGCGAGGGCCGCAGCCGGCGGCAGACGAAGCGTGCGCTGGCCTGCGGTGCTGGGTTGAAGCTCGACAGCATGACCGCATTGACGCCGTCCATCGGCAGGTTGCCGATCTGCTCGACGCCCAGCGCCGCGGCCGGCAGTTGGTGCGCATCGGGGGCCGCGGCGAGGCCTGCTGCAGCGCCCGCATGCCGGTGTCGCGCAGGAAGCCTGGCAGCGGGCCGCTACGCGCCTCCTGCTCGGCGAATCAGGATGAAAACCAGGAAGACCAGCAACACGGAGTCGCTGGCCAGCGGCGTCAGCACCGGCAGCGCGATGTCGGCCAGCGCCCGCAGCGGCGAGGCCGGCCTCGGGTCGACACGCACCGGCAGCCAGGGCCGGCATGGCCGGGCCTGAACTTCGGAAGGAGGCGGCGATAGGGCGCTCTGCGGACACCGCACGCGTGTCGGTCTGGAGCCAGCCCCCCTGAAGGAAGCTGCCTTGCGTCCCCGCAATCGCGTGGTGCCGCCCCGTGGGGGGCTTGGCGCCCATCAAGTTCACGCTGGTTCACGTTCAGTAACGTCGCGCTCCGCAAGCGCCGACGTGGCGGCCGCTCCGGCAGCCGGACGCGTGCACCGTTAGTACCTTCGGGAGAGAGAGAAGAATGTTGAAGAAAACGATGGCAATCGCCGTGCTGGCCGCAGCGCTCACCGGCTGCGCGACGATCATGGGGTCGCCGACGCAGACCTTGCCCATCGGCAGCACCCCCAGCGATGCCGACATCATGATCACCGACGAGTCTGGCGTTCAGGTCTTCGCCGGCAAGACCCCGACCTCGGTCACGCTCAACAAGAGCACCGGTCGCTATTGGGGTGGCAAGAAGTTCACCGTGACCATCTCCAAGCCGGGCTACAAGACCCAGGTCATCCCAGTCGCCGCAGGTGCCAACGGCTGGTACATCGCGGGCAACCTGATCTTCGGCGGCCTCATCGGCTGGTTCGTTGTCGATCCGCTGTCGGGCAACATGTACACGCTGTCGCCTGAGAGCGTCGCTTCCAGCCTGCCGGCCGACCCCACCGCGCACAACAACAAGACCAGCGACGGCAGCATCTCGATCGTGCTGCTGCAGGACGTGCCGGCCTCGCTGCGCGAGAACCTCGTGCGCGTGAACTGAAGCACGCTGCATACCCGACAGAAGGCCGGACCCGCTACGCCGGGGCCGGCCTTTTTTCTTTCAGGCGGCGCGTAAGAGCCGCTTGGCCAGCCGCAGCGACTGCGTGACGTAGCCGCCGCCGAACAGCAGCGCGTGGTTCAGCAGGTGGTGCAGCTGGTACAGCGGCCGGCGCCGCTCGTAACCCGGGGCCAGCCCGGCCGTGGCGCGGTAGGCTGGCCAGAAGCCCGGCGGCGGCGAGTCGAAGAGTTCCAGCATCGCCAACTCGGCTTCGGCATCCGAGACCGAGACCGCGGGGTCGTAGATCACCGGCGTGCCGTCGGCCAGCGCGCCGTGGTTGCCGCTCCACAGGTCGCCGTGGATCAGGCTGGCACGCGGCACGTGGCCGTCGTCGAAGAAGCGCGGCAGCGCCGCGACGACCGGTTCGACCGCGTGACCCAGCGCCGCCGCTGCGCCGGTGGCGGCCAGCGCGTCGTGCATCGCCATCAGGCGTCGCTGGCCAAAGAACTCGATCCAGCCGTCCTGGCCGCCGGCGGCGCTCCAGGAATTGCGTTGCACGGTGCTGCCCAGGCGGTTGTCACGCCGCCAGCCGAAGCGGCCTCCGCCTTCGGCCGGCGCGGCGTGCAGCGCGCCCAGCGCGGTGCCCAGGCGCGCGCCGTCGACGCTGGCGCGCAGCTCCAGCCACTCCAGCGCAAGCAGGGCCAGGTCGTCGTCGAGCCAGCAGCCGGCGACCGCGGGCACGCGCACGGTGGTCGTGGCGGCCAGCGCCTGCAGCCCGTCGGCTTCGGCGGCCAGCATGTCGGCTTCGGCTGCCGGCAGCGTCTTGATGAACAGCGGGCCGCCGCCGTCGGCCCGCCAGTTGGCGGTGAAGCCGCTGGCGCCGAGCGCGCACACGCGCCAGTGCCCGCCCAGGCGGGAGGCGAGCGCGGCGGCGACGCGGCAGTCCATTGCCCGATGATGCCGCGCCACGGCGGACAATCGCGGCCGTGAATCTCGATGACCTCGTCAACACGCTGGGCCGCCACCTGAAGGCGCGCTACGGCGAACGTGTGCGCAAGCTGTCGCTGAACGCCGGCTTCGGCTGCCCCAACCGCGACGGCACGCTGGGCCGCGGCGGCTGCACCTTCTGCAGCGTGCTGTCCTTCGCCGCCGACGACGGTGACGCGCCGCTGGCGCGGCAACTGGCCGACCGCCGCGCCGAGCTGAAGCGCGCGGCGCGCTACATCGCCTACTTCCAGGCCTACACCAACACCTATGCGGAGGTCGAGACGCTGACGCGGCTGTACGCCGAGGCCACCGCCAGCCCCGATGTCGTCGGCCTGGCGGTGGGCACGCGGCCCGACTGCGTGCCCGACGCGGTGCTGGCGCTGCTGGCCGGCTACCGCGAACGTGGCTACGAGGTCTGGCTGGAGCTGGGCCTGCAGAGCGCGCACGACGAGACGCTGGCGCGTGTGAACCGCGGCCACGGCTGGGCGGCCTATGCCGATGCGGTGGCGCGCGCGCGCGCCGCCGGCGTGCCGGTCTGCACCCACCTGATCCTCGGCCTGCCCGGCGAGACCGACGCCCACGCCTTCACGACGCTGGAGCGTGTGCTCGACGCCGGCGCCGAGGGTCTGAAGCTGCACCCGCTGATGATCACGCGCGGCAGCCGGCTGGCCGTGGCGCACAAACGCGGCGAGATCGCGCCGCCCGAGCTGCCGGCCTACGCGGCGCTGGTCGGCGAGCTGATCCGGCGCACGCCGCCGGAGCTGGTGTTCCACCGCGTCAGCGCCACCGCGCGCGCGCCGACGCTGGTCGCGCCCGCCTGGTGCAGCACGGTCTGGCCGGCGATGCAGGCGATCCGCGCCGACCTCGACCTGCACGGCGGCCAGGGCGCGCATCTGCCCGCCCCGGCCTGATCAGCGCAGCAGCCGCGGCGGGATCAGCCGCCGCATCGGCCGCCCGACCAGCACCCGGAAACGCCGGTCGTGCAGGCAGGCCGCGCCGGCCAGCGCGACGGCGCAGCCCAGCGCGGTGTCGATGAAGCGTGCCTGCACCAGCGGCCCCGGCGCCACCGCGCCCAGGTGCGCGGCGTCGGCCAGCAGGATGGTCAGCGGCGTGATGAACATCACCGCCAGCCCGTAGTGGCGCACGACGCAGATCTCGATGACGAAGCTGAGTCCCATCAGCACGAAGGCCACGCTCCACGGCCCCAGCGGCAGCGACAGGATGGCCCAGGCGACCAGCAGCCCGGCGGCGGTGCCCAGAACGCGGTGCAGCTGGCGGATCCACACCGCGCGCAGCGACGCACCCTGGATCACCGCCAGGCAGGTGATCGGCACCCAGTACGGCCGCGACAGCCCCAGCACCTGCGCCAGGGCCAGCGACAGGCCGACGAAGGCGCCGATGACGACCGAGTCGAAGACGACGTCGTCGAAGCTCGGCGGCGCCGGCGCGGGCGGCGCCTGCGGCGCACGCAGCCGCAGCGCCCAGAGGCTGTAGACGAAGGCGATCAGCACCGCCAGCAAGGCGCCGAGGAACAGCAGGCCCACCGCACGCGGCAGGTCCTCCACCTGCACCGGCGTGTAGGCGCCGATCGCCGCGGCCATCACGAAGAACAGGCTGCCCGGCGGCCCCATCGCGTACAGCCGCACCAGCATCGTCACGACGGCGGTGAGGAAGGCGATCGCCGGCACCGCCCAGCCGGGCGCGAAGTGGCACAGGACGCCGGTGGCGTAGCAGGCCGTCATCGCGAAGGCGCAGGCCATCAGCACGACCATGCGGTGCTGCATCGGCGTGTTCGGCGTGTGCACGAAGACCAGGCCGCCGAGCGAGGACACGAGGCCGAACTCGAGGTGGCCGAACCAGGCGCCGACGAGCAGCGGCAGCCCGGTGGCCAGCGCCGCGGCCACCGGCATCTGCCAGAGGCGGTCGCTGCGCTGGATCTTCGTCAGGTGCTGCCATTCGGCACGCGCCAGCTCGGCCAGGCGGGTGGGCCAGGCGCTCATCGGCAGGCCCCCGGCTCGGCACGCCGGCTGCGGTAGTCGTCGGGCGTGGTGCCCATCAGCCGGCGGAACATCGCGATGAAGGCCGACGCACTGGCGTAGCCCAGGTCCAGCGCGATGGCCTCGACCTTGCGCCCGTCGTCGAGCAGCGCCAGCGCGCGCAGCACGCGCAGGCGCTGGCGCCAGGCGGCCAGCGGCATGCCCAGTTCACGCTGGCAGCGCCGCGCCAGCGTGCGTTCGGTCGTGCCCACCGCGGCGGCGAGTTCGGCGACGCTGCGTTCGTCGGCCGGGTCGGCCTGCAGCGCCTGCAGCACCGGCGCCAGCAGCGGGTCGCGCGAGACCGGCAGATAGCTGCCCGAACGCGGCGCGGCGACCAGGCGGTCGACCAGCACCTGCAGCAGGCGCGCCTCGGCCTCGGTGGGCGGCTCGGCCGGCGGATGGCGGTCCAGATGGGCGAGCAGCGCGCGCAGCAGCGGGTCGACGGTGATCGCCGCGGCCTCGCCCGGCATCGTCGCGCACAGCGCAGCGGCGACGTAGACCGAGGCGTGGTGCGCCTCGCGCCGGTTCAGCGCGCGGTGCTCGACGCCCGGCGGCAGCCACAGCGCGTACTGCGGCGGCGCGAGGTACAGCGCGCCGGCGATCTCGATCTCGAGCACGCCGCTGAAGGCGTAGACCAGCTCGCCGCCGTCATGGCGGTGCGCCGGATAGCCGGCGTCGGCCGGCACGCGTGCAGCGCGGAACCAGACCGGCGTGTCGATCGTGCCGGCGTAGGGCTGCAGCAGGTGGCGCGGTGGGTCTTCGGTGTCCATTGCGGAGGTGGCGGGCGTGGCGCGGCTGGCTGGCCCTCGCTGCACATTGTCCGATATTCGTTATGCGTCGAGCTTCTGACAGCATGACACTGGGGGCGTTCTCTCTCGCCTTGCGCGTGCGACGCGCTGCTCCCCCCGATGGATTCCCGCAAGAACCTCGACGGCCTCGCCGTCGGCGTGATGGTGCTGCTGTGCATGCTGTGGAGCCTGCAGCAGATCTCGCTGAAGGCCGCCGCGGCCGACGTCTCGCCGATGCTGATGGTGGCGCTGCGCTCGGCCGTCGCGGCGCTGCTGGTGGCCGGCGTGATGGCCTGGCGGCGCGAGCGTGTGGCGCTGGCGACCGGGCGCTGGCGCGCCGGGCTGGTGGTCGGGCTGCTGTTCGCGCTGGAGTACCTGTTCGTCGCCGAGGCGCTGCGCCACACGCATGCCTCGCACGTGGTGGTCTTCCTCTACACCTCGCCGATCTTCGCCGCGGTCGGGCTGCACCTGCGGCTGCCGGCCGAGCGGCTGCGGCCGCTGCAGTGGGCCGGCATCGCCATCGCCTTCGGCGGCATCGCGCTGGCCTTCGGCGGGCGCGGTGGCGGCACGGCGATGGGCATGACGATGCTCTGGGGCGACCTGCTGGCGCTGGCCGCCGGCGCGTCCTGGGGGGCGACGACGGTCGTCATCCGCTGCTCGCGGCTCAGCGAGGCACCGGCCACCGAGACGCTGCTGTACCAACTGCTCGGCGCCTGCGTGCTGCTGGGCGCCGGCGCGCTCGTCACCGGCCAGACCGCGCTGCAGGCGACACCGGCGTTCTGGGCGCACCTGGGTTTCCAGGCGCTGATCGTCTCGTTCGCCAGCTTCCTGGTCTGGTTCTGGCTGCTGCGCCACTACCTCGCGTCGCGCCTGGGCGTGCTGGCCTTCCTGACGCCGATCCTCGGTGTCGTCTTCGGCGCCTGGCTGCTCGCCGAGCGCCTGGACGCGGCCTTCGTCGCCGGCGCCGGGCTGGTGCTGGCCGGGGTGCTGGTCGTCAGCGCGCACGGCTGGCTGGAAGGGCTGCTGCGCGGGTGGGCGTCGCGCGGCGCGGCGAGCCGCTGAGCCGGCCCGGAAAAACAAAACGGCCCGCAGAGGGGCCGTTTTGCTTCGATCTGGCGGAAGGGGCGGGATTCGAACCCGCGGTGGGCTGTTAACCCACACACGCTTTCCAGGCGTGCGACTTAAACCGCTCATCCACCCTTCCGGAAAGAACCCGGGAGTCTACCTCAGCTCCGCAGCGTTGCTGCGCTGAAGCCAGGAAAGTGGTACGAAATCGAGCGCTGCGGCGTGCGTGCTTTCCAACACCGCCGGCGGCGCGCAGCCGGCTTCGTAGGCCTCGCGCCAGCGCAGCACGCAGACGCACCAGCGGTCGCCGGGCTTCAGGCCGGCGAAGCGCAGCTCGGGCCGGGGCGTGATCAGGTCGTTGCCCTGTTCCATCTGGAAGTTCAGGAAAGCCAGCGTCATGCGCGCGCAGACGAGGTGGCGGCCGGGGTCGTCGGCGTCGCCGTGGCAGCAGCCGTCGCGGCGCCAGCCGGTCAGCGGGTCATAGGAGCAGGGCACGAGCTTGCTGCCGAGCACGTTGAGGTCTTGGGGCATGGTGCGGGCCGGGTCATGCAGACGCGCCGATTGTTCGTCACGGCGTTCGTCCCCGTCGGCCTCTACACTTCGCGCCTCGTTTCACCCCTGTCGCTCCGACGAGGCCCCGGCCCATGCTGCGCTTTCGCTTTCCCATCGTCATCATCGACGAGGACTTCCGCTCCGAGAACACCTCGGGTTTCGGCATCCGCGCGCTCGCCGAGGCCATCGAGAAAGAGGGCTTCGAGGTCGTCGGCGCCACCAGCTACGGCGACCTGTCGCAGTTCGCGCAGCAGCAAAGCCGCGCCAGCGCCTTCATCCTGTCGATCGACGACAACGAGTTCACGCCCGGCCCCGAGCTCGACCCGGCGGTGCTGAACCTGCGCAAGTTCATCGAGGAGATCCGCTTCAAGAACGCGGACATCCCGATCTACCTGTACGGCGAGACGCGCACCAGCCAGCACATCCCGAACGACGTGCTGCGCGAGCTTCACGGCTTCATCCACATGTTCGAGGACACGCCGGAGTTCGTCGCCCGGCACATCATCCGCGAGGCCCGCAGCTACCTCGACGGCCTGGCGCCGCCGTTCTTCAAGGCGCTGATGGACTACGCCCAGGACGGCTCGTACTCCTGGCACTGCCCGGGGCACTCCGGCGGCGTGGCCTTCCTGAAGAGCCCGGTGGGCCAGATGTTCCACCAGTTCTTCGGCGAGAACATGCTGCGCGCCGACGTCTGCAACGCCGTCGAGGAGCTCGGCCAGCTGCTCGACCACACCGGCCCGGTGGCCGCGTCGGAGCGCAACGCGGCGCGCATCTTCAACGCCGACCACTGCTTCTTCGTCACCAACGGCACCAGCACCAGCAACAAGATGGTCTGGCACCACATGGTGGCGCCGGGCGACGTGGTCGTCGTCGACCGCAACTGCCACAAGTCGATCCTGCACTCGATCATCATGACCGGGGCGGTGCCCGTGTTCCTGACGCCGACGCGCAACCACTACGGCATCATCGGACCGATCCCCGAGAGCGAGTTCTCGCGCGAGGCGATCGAACGCAAGATCGCCGCCAACCCGCTGCTCGCCGGCGTCGACCCGAAGACGGTCAAGCCGCGCATCCTGACGCTGACGCAGAGCACCTACGACGGCGTGCTCTACAACACCGAGACGATCAAGCACGCGCTCGACGGTTACGTCGACGCGCTGCACTTCGACGAGGCCTGGCTGCCGCACGCCGCCTTCCACCGTTTCTACGGCCCGTTCCACTCGATGGGCAAGAAGCGCGCGCGGCCGAAGGACCAGCTGGTCTTCGCGACGCAGTCGACGCACAAGCTGCTGGCCGGCATCAGCCAGGCCAGCCAGGTGCTGGTGCAGGACGCGACCGAGCGCAAGCTCGACCGCCACCTCTTCAACGAGGCCTACCTGATGCACACCAGCACCTCGCCGCAGTACGCGATCATCGCCAGCTGCGACGTCGCCGCGGCGATGATGGAGGCGCCCGGCGGCCCGGCGCTCGTCGAGGAGAGCATCGTCGAGTCGCTGGACTTCCGCCGCGCGATGCGCAAGGTCGAGGGCGAGTTCGGCGGCGGCGACTGGTGGTTCAAGGTCTGGGGCCCGGACGAGCTGGCCGACGACGGCATCGGCCGGAGCGCGCAGTGGATCCTGGAGGCCGACGCCGAGTGGCACGGCTTCGGCGCGCTGGCCGACGGGTTCAACATGCTGGACCCGATCAAGTGCACGCTGATCACGCCGGGGCTGGACCTGTCGGGCCGCTTCGCCGAGACCGGCATCCCGGCGTCCATCGTCACCAAGTTCCTCGCCGAACACGGCGTCGTCGTCGAGAAGACCGGGCTCTACTCGTTCTTCATCATGTTCACGATCGGCATCACCAAGGGCCGCTGGAACACGCTGCTGACCGCGCTGCAGCAGTTCAAGGACGACTACGACCGCAACGCGCCGATGTGGCGCGTGCTGCCCGAGTTCTGCGCCGCGCATCCGCGCTACGAGCGCATGGGGCTGCGCGACCTGTGCCAGGCGATCCACGAGCAGTACGCCAAGGGCGACATCGCGCGCCTGACGACCGAGATGTACGTCTCGGAGATCGTGCCGGCGATGAAGCCGACCGACGCCTTCGCCTACATCGCGCATCGCCGCACCGAACGCGTCGCCATCGACGACCTGGAAGGGCGCATCGCGACCTCGCTGCTGACGCCGTACCCGCCGGGCATCCCGCTGCTGATCCCGGGCGAGCGCTTCAACAAGCGCATCGTCGACTACCTGCGTTTCACGCGCGAGTTCAACGCCGCGTTCCCGGGCTTCGCCACCGACGTGCACGGTCTCGTGGAGGACACCACGGACGACGGCCGCAAGCGCTACTACGTCGACTGCGTGCGCGAGGAGGCCTGACGCCGGCCGCCCGCGAGGGCGGTGCGCAGGCGGCAACGCGCGGACGCAAAAACAGCCGGGGGCTCGCGCCACCCGGCTGTCTATTTTCAGGAGCTGCCGCGGCCCGGCCGCGGCGCGAGCTCACTCCTCGTTGCGGACCACCGCCTCGCTGAAGCCGCCGTCGACGTAGGTGATCTCGGCGGTCACGCCCGAGGCCAGGTCCGACAGCAGGAAGGCCGCGACGTTGCCGACCTCCTCGATCGTCACGTTGCGCTGCAGCGGGTTGCTGCTGGCGACGATGGACAGCAGCTTGCCGAAGTCCTTCACGCCGCTGGCCGCCAGCGTCTTGATCGGGCCGGCGGAGATGCCGTTGACGCGGATGCCGCGCGGGCCCAGGCTGGCTGCCAGGTAGCGCACGCTGGCTTCCAGCGAGGCCTTGGCCAGGCCCATCGTGTTGTAGTTCGGCACCGCGCGGATCGCGCCCAGATAGCTCATCGTCAGCAGCGCGGCATTCGGCTTGAGCATCGGCAGCGCGGCCTTGGCCAGTGCCGGGAAGCTGTAGGCCGAGATGTCGTGGGCGATGCGGAAGGCCTCGCGCGACAGCCCCTCGAGGAAGTCGCCGCCGATCGCCTCGCGCGGCGCGAAGCCGATCGAGTGCACGAAGCCGTCGAACTGCGGCCAGTGCTCGGCCAACTGCTTGAACATCGCCTCGATCTGCGCGTCGTCGCCGACGTCGCATTCGAAGACGAGCTCCGAGTCGAACTCGCGCGCGAATTCGGTGATGCGGTCGCGGAAGCGTTCGCCGACATAGCTGAAGGCGAGTTCGGCCCCTTGGGCGCGGCAGGCCCTGGCGACGCCGTAGGCGATCGAGCGGTTCGAGATGAGGCCGGTGATGAGCAGGCGCTTGCCGGCAAGGAAACCCATGTTGACTCCGTTCTTGGGGAAGGCGTGGATTTTGGCATCTTGGCGCGGCCGATGTTCTGCCCTTGCTCAGGGTTTGGCCCGTGGCTATAATGCCGTTTTCCCGGGAAAAGCTGGCGTGGGCGGATTCTTCCAGCCCATTTTTTTGCTCGAACGCCTTTGCCCGGGGTCGTGGTCGTGTTTGCCGGGCATCGGATGCCCATCGCAGATGCCGCCGTCGGCCCCGGATCACATGCAGGCGGCAGGCAAGACGCCTCGGCGGCCCCGGGGGCGACGCCGACGCCGGGAAACCGGGCGGCGATGGGCGGGCAACCGGTACAGGACACGGGGCACTTTTGAGCGGAACGGACACGGCAGACAAGGCAGGCGCCGCGGGCGACGAACGTCGCACCAGCTGGCGCGACACGATCGAGCGCACGGTCACCGGGTTGAGCTACGACCTGGTCGAGGTCGAGCGCGCCGGTCGCGGGCTGCTGCGTGTCACGATCGACCGCGTCCCCGGCCACGCCTATCCGGTCGAAGGCGAATTCGTCACGGTCGAGGACTGCGAGGCGGTCACGCGACAACTCCAGTACGTGCTCGAGGTCGAGAACGTCGACTACGAGCGCCTGGAGGTTTCGTCGCCCGGGCTGGACCGGCCGCTGCGCCGTGCCGCCGACTACGAGCGTTTTTCGGGCCAGGAGATCGAACTCACGCTGCGGCAGCCGTTCCAGGGCCGCAAGCATTGGAAGGGTCTTCTGGGCAAAGGGGAGGGCGAGGGCTGGAACCTCGTCTTCCAGGACGGCAAGGCCGAGCAGGTGCTGGCGTTCTCGCTCGACGAGGTGCGCGAAGCCCGGCTCGTCCCGGTTGTTGATTTCAAAGGCCGGCGCGGCCGCAAGGCCGGTACTGAGCCGGGGGTAGACGGAGGTCTGGAGCGATGAATCGCGAAATGCTGATGCTGGTGGACGCCATCTCGCGCGAGAAGACGGTCGATCGCGACGTCGTCTTCGGCGCGGTCGAGGCCGCACTGGCCTCGGCCACGAAGAAGCTGCACGGCGGCGAGGTCGACATCCGCGTGGCGGTCGACCGTGAGACCGGCGAATACGAAACCTTCCGCCGCTGGCACGTCGTGCCCAACGAGGCCGGGTTGCAGAACGCCGATGCCGAGGTGCTGCTGTTCGAGGCCCAGGAGCAGATTGCCGACATCGAGGTCGACGACTACATCGAGGAGTCGGTCGATTCGGTGCCGATCGGCCGCATCGGCGCCCAGGCGGCCAAGCAGGTCATCCTGCAGAAGATCCGCGACGCCGAGCGCGAGCAGCTGCTCAACGACTTCCTGGCGCGTGGCGACAAGATCTTCGTCGGCACCGTCAAGCGTCTGGACAAGGGCGACATCATCGTCGAGTCCGGCCGTGTCGAAGGGCGCCTGAAGCGCAGCGAGATGATCCCGAAGGAAAACCTGCGCTCGGGCGACCGCGTGCGGGCCTTCATCCTCGGCGTCGACCCGACGCAGCGCGGCCCGCAGATCATGCTGTCGCGCAGCGCGCCGGGCTTCATGGTCGAGCTCTTCGGCCAGGAAGTGCCCGAGATCGAGCTGGGCCTGCTGGAGATCAAGAGCTGCGCCCGCGACCCGGGCAGCCGCGCCAAGATCGCCGTCGTCAGCCATGACCGCCGCGTCGACCCGATCGGCACCTGCGTCGGCGTGCGCGGCTCGCGCGTCAACGGCGTGACGACCGAACTCGCCGGCGAGCGCGTGGACATCGTGCTGTGGTCCGAAGACCCGGCGCAGTTCGTCATCGGCGCGCTGGCCCCGGCCAACGTGCAGAGCATCGTCGTCGACGAGGAGCGCCACGCGATGGACGTCGTCGTCGACGAGGAGAACCTCGCGATCGCGATCGGCCGCGGCGGCCAGAACGTGCGTCTGGCGTCGGAGCTGACCGGCTGGCGCATCAACATCATGACCGCCGAGGAATCGCAGGCCAAGCAGGCCACCGAGACCGAGTCGGTGCGCAAGATCTTCGTCGAGAAGCTCGACGTCGACGAGGAAGTCGCCGACATCCTCATCGCCGAAGGCTTCACGAGCCTCGAGGAAGTGGCCTACGTGCCGCTGCAGGAGATGCTCGAGATCGAGGCCTTCGACGAGGACACCGTTCAAGAGCTGCGCACCCGTGCCAAGGACGCGCTGCTGACGATGGAGATCGAACGCGAGGAGAAGGTCGAGGAGGTGTCGCAGGATCTGCGCGACCTCGAGGGCCTGACGCCCGAGCTGATCGGCAAGCTGTCCGACGGCGGCGTCAACACCCGCGACGACCTGGCCGACCTGGCCGTCGATGAACTGGTCGAGATGACCGGCGTCGACGAGACGCAGGCGCGCGCTCTGATCATGAAGGCGCGCGAGCATTGGTTCACTGCCTGAACGACAGACCGTTGAACGCTCGCGCCCGCTGCAAAAAACCGAGGAATACCGCCCAATGGCCGTGACCACCGTCGCCCAGTTCGCCCTCCAGCTCAACCGCCCGACGGCGGCGCTGCTGGAGCAGCTGCAGTCGGCCGGCGTCGCCAAGAAGTCGCCCGACGACGCGCTGACCGATGCGGACAAGGAGCGTCTGCTCGAGTTCCTGCGTTCGTCGCACGGCACCGGCGGCGCCGAGCGCAAGAAGATCACCCTGACCCGCAAGTCGACCACCGAGATCAAGCAAGCCGATGCCAGCGGCAAGGCTCGCACGATCCAGGTCGAGGTGCGCAAGAAGCGTGTCTTCGTCAAGCGTGACGACATCCCCGGCGGCGAGATGACCGCCGGCCCGACGGCCGAGGAACTCGACCTGCAGCGCCGGGAGGAAGAAGCGCGCGCCGAAGCCGAGGCCCTGCGCCGCCAGGAAGAGGAACTCGCCGAACAGCGCCGCCGCCGCGAGGAGCAGGAGCGCCTGGCTCGCGAGGCCGCCGAGGCCGCCGCCAAGGCGGCTGCCGAAGCCGCCGCGAAGGCTGCCGCCGAAGCCGCCGCCAAGGCCGCTGCCGAGGAGGCCGCCAAGGCCGCCGCCGAGGCTGCCGCCCGCGCCCAGAACGATTCGGCCAAGCCCGCCGGCGCCGCCGCTGCCCCGGAGGCTGCGAAGCCCGTCGAGGCGGCCAAGCCGGTCGAGCCCGCGAAGCCCGCCGAGCCGCCGAAGCCGGTGCTGCGTGTCGTCAAGGCCGCCGACAAGGCGGCCGAGGACACCGCGCGTCAGGCCGAGCTCGAGCGCAAGCGCAAGGCCGCCGAGGCCGAGGCCGCCGCCATCCGGGCGATGATGGCCCAGCCGCGCAAGACGCTGGTCGCCAAGAAGCCCGAGGAGCCGAAGCCCGAAGCGGCCAAGGAAGCGATCAAGGGCACGATCCACAAGCCGGCCGCCAAGCCGGGCGCCCCGGGTGCCGCGCCGTCGTCGACGGCCGCCAAGCCGGGCGACAAGAAGCAGGTCAAGTCCGAGAAGCTGTCCTCGAGCTGGGCCGACGACGCCGCGAAGAAGCGTGCCGCGCTGAAGACGCGCGGCGACGCCGGTGGTGCGCGTCCGGGCTGGCGTGCGCCGCGTGGCGGCGTGCGCGGTGGCCGCGGCGACCGCGACGGCGGCTCCAACTTCACGCCGCCGCCCGAGCAGCAGATCCAGGAAGTGCACGTGCCGGAGACGATTTCCGTCGCCGACCTCGCGCACAAGATGTCCGTCAAGGCCAGCGAACTGATCAAGCAGCTGATGAAGCTGGGCCAGATGGTCACGATCAACCAGCAGCTCGACCAGGAAACGGCCATGATCCTCGTCGAGGAGATGGGCCACAAAGCGTTCGCCGCCAAGCTGGACGATCCGGAAGCCTTCACCGAGGAAGAGACCGCCGCGCACAACGCCGCCGAGGCGCTGCCGCGTCCGCCGGTCGTCACCGTGATGGGCCACGTCGACCACGGCAAGACCTCGCTGCTGGACTACATCCGCCGGGCGCGTGTCGCCGCGGGCGAAGCCGGCGGCATCACGCAGCACATCGGCGCGTATCACGTCGAGACGCCGCGCGGCGTCGTCACCTTCCTCGACACCCCGGGCCACGCGGCGTTCACCGCGATGCGTGCCCGCGGCGCCAAGGCGACCGACATCGTCATCCTGGTCGTGGCCGCCGACGACGGCGTCATGCCGCAGACCAAGGAAGCGATCTCGCACGCCAAGGCGGCCGAGGTGCCCATCGTCGTGGCGCTCAACAAGATCGACAAGCCGGACGCCAACATCGAGCGCGTGAAGAGCGAGCTCGTGGCCGAAGGCGTGGTGCCCGAGGACTTCGGCGGTGACTCGCCGTTCGTTCCGGTGTCGGCCAAGGCCGGCACGGGCATCGACAACCTGCTCGAGCAGGTGCTGCTGCAGGCCGAGGTGCTGGAGCTGAAGGCGCCGGTGGAAGCCGCCGCCCGCGGCCTAGTCATCGAAGCCCGCCTGGACAAGGGCCGCGGCCCGGTGGCCACGGTGCTGGTGCAGAGCGGCACGCTGAAGAAGGGCGACGTCGTGCTCGCCGGCTCGAGCTACGGCCGGGTGCGCGCGATGCTCGACGAGGACGGCAAGAACACCGAGTCCGTCGGTCCGTCGATGCCGGTCGAGATCCAGGGCCTGACCGAGGTGCCGCAGGCCGGTGACGAGTTCATCGTGCTGACCGACGAGCGCCGGGCGCGCGAGATCGCGACCTTCCGTCAGGGCAAGTACCGCGACGTCAAGCTGGCGCGCCAGCAGGCCGCGAAGCTGGAGAACATGTTCGACCAGCTCGGCGACGCCGCGCAGACGCTGCCGCTGATCATCAAGGCCGACGTGCAGGGTTCGCAGGAAGCGCTGGCGCAGAGCCTGCAGAAGCTGTCGACGGCCGAGGTCAAGGTGCAGATCGTGCACGCCGCGGTCGGTGGCATCAGCGAAAGCGACGTCAACCTGGCGATCGCCTCGAAGGCGGTGGTCATCGGCTTCAACACGCGGGCCGATGCCGGCGCGCGCAAGCTGGCCGAGGGCAACGGCGTCGACATCCGCTACTACAACATCATCTACGACGCGGTCGACGAGGTGAAGGCGGCGATGGCGGGCATGCTGGCGCCGGAGCAGCGCGAGGAAGTCATCGGCATGGCCGAGATCCGCCAGGTGTTCGTGGCCAGCAAGATCGGCACGGTGGCCGGCTGCATGATCACCGCCGGCCAGGTGACCCGCAACGCACGCTTCCGCCTGCTGCGCGACAACGTCGTCGTCTACACCGGCGAGATCGAGTCGCTGAAGCGTCTGAAGGACGATGTCCGCGAAGTCAAGGAAGGCTTCGAGTGCGGCATCAAGCTGAAGAACTACAACGACATCCGCGAAGGCGACCAGCTCGAAGTCTTCGAAGTCAAGGAAGTGGCCCGGACCCTGTGAGTCCCCCGGCTGCCGCCCGGCCCTCGCGCCGGACGGCAGCGTCATGACCTTGATCTCGAGCGGCCCCGCCTTGGCGGGGTCGCGTTTTTTTAGGAGCACCCCGATGCGTCACAAGAAGGCCCCCGTCAACCGCAGCTTCCGAGTCGCCGACCAGATCCAGCGTGATCTGGCCGAGCTGATCCGCGAGCTGAAGGACCCGCGCATCGGCATGGTCACGCTCAACAGCGTCGAGGTCTCGCCCGACTACGCGCACGCGCAGGTCTATTTCTCGGTGCTCGTCGGCAGTGCCGAGGACAGCGCCACGGCGCTCAACGAAGCCGCCGGCTTCCTGCGCAACGGCCTGTTCAAGCGCCTGGCGATCCACACCGTGCCGACGCTGCACTTCCATTTCGACCGCACGACCGAGCGCGCCGCCGACCTGTCGGCGCTGATCGTCAAGGCCAACGCCACCCGGGCCAAGGACGACTGAGTCCGCCGCGATGCGCAACGCCCGTCCGCCCCGCCTGCCGCGCCGTGCCCTGCACGGCGTGCTGCTGCTCGACAAGCCGATCGGCTGGACGAGCAACGACGCGCTGCAGAAGGCCAAGGGCATCCTGCGGGCGGAGAAGGGCGGCCACACCGGCACGCTGGACCCGCTGGCCACCGGCCTGCTGCCGCTGTGTTTCGGCGCCGCGACCAAGTTCTCGCAAGCCAGCCTGGACGCCGACAAGCGCTACACCGCGACGCTGCACCTGGGGCGCACGACGAGCACCGGCGACCTCGAAGGCGAGGTGCTCGAAGAGCGCCCGGTCGACTGCGACCGTGCCGCGATCGCCGCCGTGCTGGAGCGGTTCACTGGCGAGATCGACCAGCTGCCGCCGATGCACTCGGCGCTGAAGCACGAGGGCCGCGCGCTCTACGACTACGCGCGTGCCGGTGTCGAGGTCGAGCGCACGCCGCGCCGCGTGACGATCCGCTCGCTCGCGGTGCTGGACTGGACCGCGCCGACGCTGGTGCTCGACGTGCTCTGCACCAAGGGCACCTACGTGCGCACGCTGGCCGAGGACATCGGCCGCGCGCTGGGCTGCGGCGCGCACCTGGCGGCGCTGCGCCGCACCGCCAGCGGCCCGCTGACGCTGGACGGCGCAGTGACGATCGCCGAGCTCGAGACCCTTACGCCGGCGGCGCGCGACGCGCTGATCCGGCCGATCGACTGCCTGCTCGCCGACTGGCCCGCCCTGCGGCTGGCCGACGACGATGCCGGCCGCTTCCTGTCCGGGCAGCGCCGCCGCACCGCGCAGGCCGACGCGAGCGCCGTGCGCGTCTACGGCCCGGACCCGCGCGCCTTCCTCGGCAGCGCGCACATCACCCGCGGGGAGCTGATCGCCGACCGCCTGCTCAGCCCCGTCGAGGTGGCCGCGCAGCTCCAACCCATCCCGCCGGTCTCGATCCCCGAGACCGTCACCTCCACGCCCCAGACCGCCCACGGGCACGAGGCCACGACATGACCCGACAGATCCGCAACATCGCCATCATCGCCCACGTCGACCACGGCAAGACCACGCTCGTCGACCAGCTGCTTCGCCAGAGCGGCACCTTCCGTGACAACGAGAAGATCGCCGAACGCGTGATGGACAGCAACGACATCGAACGCGAGCGCGGCATCACGATCCTCGCGAAGAACTGCGCGGTGACCTGGCAGGGCACGCACATCAACATCGTCGACACCCCGGGGCACGCCGACTTCGGCGGCGAGGTCGAGCGCGCGCTGTCGATGGTCGACGGCGTCGTGCTGCTGATCGACGCCCAGGAAGGCCCGATGCCGCAGACGCGCTTCGTGACCAAGAAGGCGCTGGCGCTGGGCCTGAAGCCCATCGTCGTCGTCAACAAGGTCGACAAGCCCGGCTCGCGCCCGGACTACGTCATCAACGCCGCGTTCGACCTGTTCGACAAGCTCGGCGCCACCGAGGACCAGCTCGACTTCCCGGTGGTCTACGCCTCGGGCCTGAACGGTTGGGCGGCGCTGGAGGAAGGCGCTCCGGGCGAGGCCTGGGGCACGAACATGGCGCCGCTGTTCGAGACCGTGCTGAAGCACGTTCCGCCGCACGAGGGTGACCCGGCCGCGCCGCTGCAGCTGCAGATCTCCTCGCTGGACTACTCGACCTTCGTCGGCCGCATCGGCGTCGGCCGCGTCAACAGCGGCACGCTGAAGCCGGCGATGGACGTGCTGGTGATGGAAGGCCCGGACGGCCGCGCCTACAAGGGCCGCATCAACCAGGTGCTGACCTTCGAGGGCCTGAACCGCGTGATGGCCGACGAGGCCGGCCCGGGCGACATCGTGCTCGTCAACGGCATCGAGGACCTCGGCATCGGCGTCACGATCACCGATCAGGCCAACCCGCAGCCGCTGCCGATGCTGCGCGTCGACGAGCCGACGCTGACGATGAACTTCTGCGTCAACACCAGCCCCTTGGCCGGCCGCGAAGGCAAGTACGTCACCAGCCGCCAGATCTGGGACCGCCTGCAGAAGGAACTGCAGAGCAACGTCGCGCTGCGCGTCAGGGAGTCGGGCGAGGACGGCATCTTCGAGGTCTCGGGCCGCGGCGAGCTGCACCTGACGATCCTGCTGGAGAACATGCGCCGCGAAGGCTACGAGCTGGCGGTCAGCAAGCCGCGTGTCGTCTTCCACGACGACGGCGGCGAGCGCCAGGAGCCGATCGAGCTGGTGACGGTCGACGTCGAGGACCAGCACCAGGGCGGCGTCATGCAGGCCCTGGGCGAGCGCAAGGGCGAACTCGCGAACATGGAAGTCGACGGTCGCGGCCGCGTGCGCCTGGAGTACCGCATCCCGGCGCGCGGCCTGATCGGCTTCTCCAACGAGTTCATGAACCTGACGCGCGGCACCGGCCTGATCAGCAACATCTTCGACGGCTACGAGGCCTACAAGGGCGAGATCGCCGGGCGCAAGAACGGCGTGCTGATCAGCATGGACGACGGCGAGATCATCACCTACGCGCTGGGCAAGCTCGACGACCGCGGCCGCATGTTCGTCAAGCCGGGCGACCCGACCTACGAAGGCATGATCGTCGGCATCCACAGCCGCGACAACGACCTTGTCGTCAACGCCACGCGCACCAAGCAGCTGACCAACTTCCGTGTCAGCGGCAAGGAAGACGCGATCAAGATCACGCCGCCGATCGACCTGACGCTGGAGTACGCGGTCGAGTTCATCGAGGACGACGAGCTGGTCGAGATCACCCCGAAGAGCATCCGGATCCGTAAGCGCCATTTGAAGGAGCACGATCGCAAGCGTGCGTCTCGCGAAGGCGCTTGAGCGCGGGCGCTTGCGGATCCGGACGCTCTTCGGCGTTCGCCGTTCCGTGGGCTCCCCCGCAGCCCCCCTCCGGGAGGGGGGCGTCTAGCCAGGTCTTTGCCCGGCTCGCTGCGCGAGCCTCTTGAATCGTCCCCGCCGTGTCTCGTCGCAACGCCGTGCTGCTGATGATCGTCGCCACGCTGATGTGGAGCATCGCGGGCGTCGTCACGCGCCACCTGGAGGCGGCGCGCAGCTTCGAGGTCACGTTCTGGCGCAGCGCCTTCAATGCGCTGGCGCTGCTCGCGCTGCTGTCGTGGCTGCGCGGGCCGGTGCCGCTGTGGCGCTCGATCCGCGACGGCGGGCGCACGCTGTGGCTGTCGGGCGTCTGCTGGAGCGTCATGTACACGGCCTTCATGGTCGGCCTGACGCTGACCACGGTGGCCAACGTGCTGGTGACGATGGCGCTGGGGCCGCTGTTCACGGCGCTGCTGGCGCGTTTCGCCCTCGGGCACCGGCTGCCGGCGCGCACCTGGGGCGCGATCGCGGTGGCCGGCGCCGGCATCGCCTGGATGTACGGCCAGCATCTGCATGCCGGCGACGCGCGCCACTTGGCCGGCACGCTGGTCGCGCTGGCGGTGCCGGTGGCCGCGGCGATCAACTGGACGACGCTGCAATCGCGGCGCGACGACCCCGGGGCCGACATGCTGCCGGCGGTGCTGATCGGCGCGACGCTGTCGGCGCTGGTGACGCTGCCGCTGGCCTGGCCTTTCCAGGCCTCGGGCCATGACCTGGGGCTGCTGGCCCTGCTGGGCTCGGTGCAGCTCGCGGTGCCCTGCCTGATCGCGGTGGCCGTCTCGCGCGTGCTGCCGGCGGCCGAGATGTCGCTGCTCGGGCTGCTGGAGGTGATCTTCGGCGTCAGCTGGGCCTGGCTGGGCGCCGGCGAGGCGCCCGACTCGGCGGTGCTCGCCGGCGGCCTGCTGGTGCTGGGGGCGCTGGCCGCCAACGAGTGGCTGGGCATGCGCCGCCGCGTGCTGTCCTGAGCTAGAGCTGGGCGCCGAACAGGCGCGCCAGGTTCACGCGCGCCTTCAGCCGCGTGCACAGCATGAACACGCCGACCATCTTGCGCTGCAGGAACACCAGATCCGGCGGCGGCGCGTGCGAGAAGCCGTCACCGAAGAACTGCTCGCGCCCGGCCTCGAAGCTGCGCTTGAAGAGATCCGAGCGCGCGAAGTCGAACGGCCGGTCGTGTGCCAGCGGTTCGCCGATCGTCAGGATCAGATTGACGACGCCGCGCGCCTGATCGGGCGGGTCGGTCTCGGCGATGAAGCCGGCGCGCCGCGCGGCGCGCGTCATCGCGTCGGCGTCCTGGTCGCGCATGGCGCGGCCCAGGGCGCGCAGGTGCTCGACACGCTGCAGGCTCACGGTCTGCGTCGCGCCGAAGTCCAGCAGCGCGACGCGCCGCGTCTCGGGGTCGTAGAGGTAGTTGGCGAAGTTCGGGTCGGTCTGCACCAGGCGCAGCTCGAAGATCTCGCGCACGACCAGGTGGCACAGCGCCTCGGCGACACGGTCGCGGTGGGCCTGCGGCACGCCCGGCGCCGCGAGGTGGTCGATCGTGTCGCCGGGCTGGAAGCTGGTCGCCAGGATGCGCCCGGTCGAGTGTTCGGCGTCGACCTCGGGCACGACGAAGAGCTCGTCGTCGCCGAGGCGCTCGCGGTACTCGGCCAGCGCGCGGGCCTCGGCGACGTAGTCGGTCTCCTGATGCAGCACGCGGCGCACACGTTCGAACAGCGGGGCCGGGTCCAGCCCGGCGGGCACAAGGCCCGGCGTCTTGGCCAGCAGCGCGAGGTTGGCGACGTCGCTGTCGATGCTCTCGCGCACGCCGGGGTACTGGATCTTCAGCGCCAGCACGCGGCCGTCGTGCGTCGTCGCGCGGTGCACCTGGCCGATCGAGGCCGCGGCGACCGGCTCGAAGCTGAACTGGCGGAAGCGCCGGTGCCAGCCGACGCCGTACTCCTGTTCCAGCACCTCGGCGAGCTGCGAGGCCGGCATCACGTGGGCCTGGTCGCGCAGCGAGCCCAGCAGCTCGGTGAACTGCGGCGGCAGCACGCCGTGGCCGTCCATCGACATCAGCTGGCCGAACTTCATCGCCGCGCCGCGCAGCCGCGACAGCCGGTTGGCGAGCCGGCTCGCGTTGGCCGGCGTCAGCATCATCGCCGAGGCCTTGGGCACCTGGCCGCGGGCCAGCCGCGACAGGCCCTCGGCGGCCGCGCCCGCGGCCAGTTCACCGACGGCGCGGCCGAAGTGCAGCAGCCGGCGGGTGCGGCCTTGGGGAACGGTGGCGGTGCGGGGCGGGCGTTTGGCGGTCATCGGGAGGCGGGCAGGGCGATGCCGGCATTGCACACGGCTGCGGCCGGCGTGTCGGTGACCTGGAGCACGCAGCGGCTCAGCGTGCAGCGGAGGCGGCAGCGCTCGGCGCGTCGGGGGCCAGCAGCAGCACCTGGGCCTTGCCGCCGACGCAGTTGACGCCGCGGCCGGTCGGGCATTCGCGCACCTGGGTGTCGCGCGGGTGTTCGGGGCGGCCGGGCGGGTCCAGCAGCATCGACACGACCGTGATCGCGGTCGCGATCGCCAGCGCGACGAGCAGCAGCCGGCGCCGGCGCGGGATCGGGCGGAATCGCGGCAGCTCGGGGGCGACCTCGGGAGGCTTCTCGGACATCGGAAAAAAGGCCGGCGCCCCGAGGGCGCCGGCACGTGCGGGAAAGACCGCGAGCTTACTGCGAGGCCGCCGGGGCCGAGGGCTCGGCCGTCGGCGCGGCCGGCATCGCCGGCGCGGTCTCGGCCGGCTGCACGATCGGTGCCGGTTCGGCGTGCGTGGCCTTGGCCGGGGAGGTGGCCATCGGCAGCAGCGGCACGATCAGCAGCGCGACGATGTTGATGATCTTGATCAGCGGGTTGACAGCCGGCCCGGCGGTGTCCTTGTAGGGGTCGCCCACGGTGTCGCCGGTGACCGCGGCCTTGTGGGCATCGCTGCCCTTGCCGCCGTGGTTGCCGTCCTCGATGTACTTCTTGGCGTTGTCCCAGGCACCGCCGCCGGTGCACATCGAGATCGCGACGAACAGGCCGGTGACGATGGTGCCCATCAGCAGGCCGCCCAGCGCCTCGGCGCCCAGCGCCATGCCGACGACGACCGGCACCGCGACCGGCAGCAGCGACGGGATCATCATCTCCTTGATCGCCGCGACGGTCAGCATGTCGACCGCCTTGCCGTACTCGGGCTTGGACGTGCCTTCCATGATGCCCGGGATGTCGCGGAACTGGCGGCGCACTTCCTGCACCACCGAGCCCGCGGCGCGGCCCACGGCCTCCATCGCCATCGCGCCGAAGAGGTAGGGGATCAGGCCGCCGAGGAACAGCCCGACGATGACCTTCGGGTTGCTCAGGTCGAACGAGGCCATGATGCCGCGCGCCTCGAGCGAGTGCGTGTAGTCGGCGAAGAGCACCAGCGCCGCGAGGCCGGCCGAGCCGATCGCGTAGCCCTTGGTGACGGCCTTGGTCGTGTTGCCGACGGCGTCCAGCGGGTCGGTGATGTCGCGCACGCTGTCGGGCAGTTCGGACATCTCGGCGATGCCGCCGGCGTTGTCGGTGATCGGGCCGTAGGCGTCGAGCGCGACGACGATCCCGGCCATGCTCAGCATGGAGGTCGCGGCGATCGCGATGCCGTACAGGCCGGCCAGCCAGTAGGCGGCCAGGATCGACAGGCAGACGAAGATCACCGGCCAGGCCGTCGACTTCATCGACACGCCGATGCCGGCGATGATGTTCGTCGCGTGGCCGGTGGTGCAGGACTGCGCGACGTGCTTCACCGGCGCGTAGTCGGTGCCGGTGTAGTACTCGGTGATCCAGACCATCGCCGCCGTCAGCAGCAGGCCGACGACGCAGGTGCCGAACAGCGCCGTCGTGCCGATGACGCTGCCGTCGGCCAGCGTCAGGCCGGCGGGGAACATCATCGTCGTGACGACGTAGAAGGCGATCAGCGACAGCACGCCGGCGACGATCAGGCCCTTGTACAGAGCCGGCATCACGTTCTTCATGCCGGGGCTGGCCTTGACGAAGGCGCAGCCGACGATCGACGCGATGATCGACACGCCGCCGAGCAGCAGCGGATAGACCACCGCCGCGCCCCCGCTGCCGACGACCATCAGCGCGCCCAGCGCCATCGTCGCGATCAGCGTCACGGCGTAGGTCTCGAACAGGTCGGCGGCCATGCCGGCGCAGTCGCCGACGTTGTCGCCGACGTTGTCGGCGATCACCGCCGGGTTGCGCGGGTCGTCCTCGGGGATGCCGGCCTCGACCTTGCCCACCAGGTCGGCGCCGACGTCGGCGCCCTTGGTGAAGATGCCGCCGCCCAGGCGCGCGAAGATCGAGATCAGCGACGAGCCGAAGGCCAGGCCGAGCAGCGGCTTGAGCGTCGCGCTGTCCGGGTTGGCGACGCCGCCGATCAGCAGGAAGAAGATGCCGACGCCCAGCAGCCCCAGGCCGACGACGAGCATGCCGGTGATCGCACCGCCCTTGAACGCGACGTCGAGCGCCGGGCCGATGCCCTTGGTGGCGGCCTGCGCGGTGCGCACGTTGGCGCGCACCGAGACGTTCATCCCGATGAAGCCGCAGGCGCCGGAAAGTACGGCCCCCAAAACGAACCCGGCGGCCGTTAGGCCGCCGAGGAAGAAGAAGATCAGGATCGCGAGCACCGCGCCGACGATGGCAATTGTCTTGTATTGCCTCGCCAGGTACGCCGCAGCGCCTTGCTGGATGGCGCCGGCGATTTCCTGCATTCGTGCATTGCCGGCGTCCTGCGCGAGGATCCATCCCCGCTGGATGAACCCGTAGAGCACGGCCACCAGGCCGCACCCCAGCGCTATGTACAGCGCCAAACTCGTCGTCATGGAAAGAGCTCCTTCCTCTCGTTCGGGCCTAGTCTCTTCTCTCTATCTCCTGCACGCCGCCCGGGCGCTTCGGGCCGGCTGGCGCGGCATGCTATGTGAAGGCTATCACGCTCGGTTGGGGGTTTTCCTATGTCCGAGTGCCTGCCTGAGCCGGGTCAAGGCCGTCGCGCGTCAGGCGAGGGCAAGCGTGGCGCCTAGAATCGCGCCCCGATCTTTCTCTCGCTCTCTCCTCTCTTTTCTCCTCCTGCCCGAGACCGTTGCATGAGCCTGCACAACGTGACCCCCGGCGCCAAGGCGCCCGACGAGTTCAACGTCATCATCGAGATTCCGATGAACGGCGACCCGATCAAGTACGAGGTCGACCACGACTCGGGGGCGCTGTTCGTCGACCGCTTCATGAGCACGGCGATGCACTACCCGTGCAACTACGGCTACGTGCCGAACACGCTGGCCGACGACGGCGACCCGGTGGACGTGCTCGTCATCACCCCGGTGCCGCTGATCCCCGGCGTGGTCGTCACCTGCCGCCCGATCGGCGTGCTGAAGATGGACGATGAAGCCGGCGGCGACAACAAGCTGCTGGCGGTGCCGACGGCCAAGATCCTGTCGCTGTACTCGTCCTGGCAGAAGCCGGAAGACCTGAACCCGGCGCGCCTGAAGGCGATCCAGCACTTCTTCGAGCACTACAAGGATCTCGAGGAAGGCAAGTGGGTCAAGGTGCTGGGCTGGGAAGGCCCGGAGTCGGCGCGCGAGGAAGTGCGCACCGGCATGGCCAACTGGGCCAAGGAACACCCGGGCGCCTGAGCGTCCTGCGCGCGGGCTCAGCCCTCGGGTTCCCCGCGTTTGAACGGGCTGCGCTCGCGCAGCTCGTCCTCCCAGGCCGCCACGCCCTCGCCCTCGCGGGCGAGGAATTCGGCCACCGCGCCGGCAAAACGTTCGTCGCGCAGCCAGTGCGCCGAGCTCGTGCGCACCGGCAGCAGCCCGCGGGCCATCTTGTGCTCGCCCTGGGCGCCGCCTTCGAAGCGACTGAAGCCATTGGCCAGGCACCAGGCCAGCGGCTGGTAGTAGCAGGCCTCGAAGTGCACGAAGGGCAGCGGCTCGACCGCGCCCCAGTAGCGGCCCCAGGCGGCGCCGCGTTCGCGGTCGATCGCCACCAGCGAGGCCGCGACCGGCCGGCCGTCGCGGCGGCCGACGAACACCAGCCAGTGGCGCGCCATCGTCGCCTGCATGCGGGCGAAGAAGTCGCGTGTCAGGTAAGGCGTCGACTGGTGCGCCGCGTAGGTCAGCGTGTAGCAGCGATGGAAGAAGTCCCACAGCGCGGTGTCGATCGCCTCGCCCTCGTGGACGCTGAACTCGATGCCGAGTTCGGCGACGCGGCGGCGTTCCTGCTGGATCTTCTTGCGCTTGTCGCGCTGCAGCCGGGCGAGCAGGGCGTCGAAGTCGGCCGCGGGGTCGGCTTCGTCGCGCGTCCAGTGGAACTGCAGGTTCTCGCGCAGCATCCAGCCGGCGCGTTCGAAGGCCGCGCGGTCGGCGTCGTCGACGTAGAGCACGTGGGCCGAGGACAGCCCGGCTTCGTCGGCGAACTCTCGGATCGTGGCGACGAGCGCCTCGCGTGCCGGCTCGTCGCGCGCCATCAGCCGCGTGCCGGGCACCGGCGTGAACGGCACCGCGCCGAGCAGCTTGGGGTAGTAGCGCAGCCCGTGGCGGCGGTAGGCGTCGGCCCAGGCCCAGTCGAAGACGTATTCGCCCCAGGAATGGGTCTTCAGGTACAGCGGCGCGGCGCCGGCCAGTTCGCCGGCCGCGTCGTGCAGCGTCAGGAAACGGGGTGTCCAGCCGGTGGCCGGCACCGCGCTGGCCGACGCGTGCAATGCCGCGAGGTACTCGTGGCGCAGAAAGGGTGTCGGTGCGGGCTGCATGTCGAGCAGCGTGTTCCAGGCCCGCGCGTCCAGCCGTCCCGGGTCGGCCTCGACCCCGATGTGATAATCCTGTCCCGTGAGCCCTCGTGACATTCAGCGGAGCCGTCGATGAAGGTCGCGCTGGCCCAGTTCAACGCCGTCGTCGGTGATCTCGCCGGCAACTCCCGTCGCCTCGAAGACGCCGCCCGCCGCGCCTACGCGCAGGGTGCGCGCCTGGTGCTGGCCCCTGAGCTGGCGCTGACCGGCTACCCACCCGAGGACCTGCTGCTGCGCCCGGCCTTCATGCAGGCTTGCGCCGACGCGCTGGCGGCGCTGGCCGATGTTTTGCGGGACTGCGAAGGGCTGCATCTGGTCGTCGGGCACCCGCACCAGTTCGGCGAGCGCGGCGATCTTAGGACCAAGTCCGTGACCGTGCAGCAGCGCTACAACGCGGCCTCGCTGCTGGCTGGGGGACGCGTGCAGGCCACCTACTGCAAGCGCGAACTGCCCAACTACCAGGTCTTCGACGAACGCCGCTACTTCGCCTCCGGGCGCGACGCCGGCCTGCCGCCGCTGGTCTTCGATTGCGAAGGCCTGCGTTTCGGTGTCGTCATCTGCGAGGACGCCTGGTTCGACGAGCCCGCGCGCCTGGCGCGCGACGCCGGCGCCCAGGTGCTGTGCGTGCTCAACGCCTCGCCGTTCCACCTCGGCAAGGCCGAGGAACGCCAGGCCCGCATGGCCGAGCGCGCGCGCGACGTCGGCCTGCCGCTGCTGTTCTCGCACCTGGTCGGCGGCCAGGACGAGGTCGTCTTCGACGGCGCGTCGTTCGCGCTCGACGCGGCGGGCGAGGTGAGGGCGCGGGCCGCGACCTTCGCCGAGGAACTGCTGGTCGTCGACTTCGACGCCGACGCCCGCCCCGTCGGTCCGGTCGCCGAAGCGCCCGACCTCGACCGCCAGGCCTGGGACGCGCTCGTCACCGGCGTGCGCGACTACCTCGGCAAGAACGGCTTCCCCGGCGCGATCATCGGCCTGTCCGGCGGCATCGACTCGGCGCTGGTGCTGGCCGTCGCCGTCGACGCGCTCGGCGCCGACAAGGTGCGCGCGGTGATGATGCCGTCGCCGTACACCGCCGACATCTCCTGGATCGACGCGCGCGACATGGCCGCGCGCCTGGGCGTGCGCTACGACGAGATCGACATCGCGCCGATGTTCGACGCCTTCCGCACCGCGCTGGCGCCGCAGTTCGCCGGGCTGGCCGAGGACACGACCGAGGAGAACCTGCAGGCGCGCATCCGCGGCACGCTCTTGATGGCGCTGTCGAACAAGACCGGCGCGATCGTGCTGACCACCGGCAACAAGAGCGAGATGGCGACCGGCTACTGCACGCTGTACGGCGACATGGCCGGCGGCTTCGCGGTCATCAAGGACGTCGCCAAGACGCTGGTCTACCGCCTGGCGAACTGGCGCAACGCGCAAGGCGCCGAGGTCATCCCGCAGCGCATCATCACGCGCCCGCCGTCGGCCGAGCTGCGCCCGGACCAGACCGACCAGGACAGCCTGCCGCCCTACGAGGTCCTCGACGCGATCCTGGCGCGCTACATGGAAGACGACCAGAGCGTCGAGCAGATCGTCGCCGCCGGCTTCGAGCGTGCCGACGTCGAACGTGTCACCCGGCTCATCAAGATCAACGAGTACAAGCGGCGTCAGGCGCCGGTCGGCATCCGCATCACCCATCGGGCCTTCGGACGCGACTGGCGTTACCCCATCACGTCGAGGTTCCGTGCTTAAATTCCCGTCAGTCCATCGTCTTTTCCCGGAGTTCCCCGCATGAAGCAGATCACCGCCGTCATCAAGCCGTTCAAGCTCGAAGAAGTCCGCGAAGCACTGGGCGAGGTTGGCGTCTCGGGTCTGACCGTCACCGAGGTCAAGGGTTTCGGCCGCCAGAAGGGCCACACCGAGCTCTACCGCGGCGCCGAGTACGTCGTCGACTTCCTGCCGAAGGTGAAGATCGAGGTCGTCGTCAAGGACGCCGACGTCGAGCGCTGCCTCGACGCCATCGTCAAGGCCGCCAAGACCGGCAAGATCGGCGACGGCAAGATCTTCGTCACCTCGGTCGACCAGGTGGTGCGCATCCGCACCGGCGAGACCGACGAGTCGGCGGTCTGAGGTCGGCCCGGCCGTGGCCGGGCGCTGTCCAGAACAACGGGGCGCTGCGCGAGCAGTGCCCCGTTGTCGTTCAAGGGCTCAGATGCGGCCGAAGTGGTCGGGGCCGCCGGCGCGCTGCGCCAGCGCCGCCAGCCGGTCCAGCAGCGCCAGCGGGTCGGTCTCGACCTGCAGCACCGCCTGCTGGGCTTCCGAGAGAAAACCTTCGTCGACGGTGCGTTGCATGAAGGCCAGCAGGCCCTCGTAGAAGCCGTCGACGTCGAGCAGGCCGATCGGCTGGTCGTGGTAGCCCAGCTGGCGCCAGGTCCAGACCTCGAACAGCTCCTCCAGCGTGCCGATGCCGCCCGGCAGCGCGACGAAGGCGTCGGCGCGCTCGGCCATCATCTGCTTGCGCTTGTGCATCGTCGGCACGACGTGCAGTTCGCTGAGGCCGGGGTGGCCGACCTCGCGCTTCATCAGCGACTCGGGGATCACGCCGACGACACGGCCGCCGGCGGCCAGCACCGCGTCGGCGACCTCGCCCATCAGGCCGACCTTGCCGCCGCCGTAGACGAGCTGCCAGCCGCGTTCGCCGATCGAGCGGCCGAGCACGCGGGCGGCTTCGGTGTAGGCGCTGCGCCGGCCGTGGCGCGAGCCGCAGTAGACGCAGACGGTGAAGGGGGGCGGGGGCGCGATGTCGTTCATGGCCCGGATTGTCTCAGGCCAGACGCTGCCACAGCGCTCCCAGCCAGATGCCGCCGGCGAGCAGCAGCGACAGCATCACCGCCGCGCTGCCCAGGTCCTTGGCCCGCTTGGACAGCTCGTGCAGCTCGAAGCCGACGCGGTCGACGACGGCTTCGATCGCCGAGTTCAGCAGCTCGACGATCAGCACCAGCACGACGCTGCCGGCGAGCAGCGCGACCTCGACCCAGCAGCGCCCGAGCCAGAACGCCGCCGGCAGCAGCAGTGCCGCGGCGAAGACCTCCTGGCGGAACGCGCTCTCGCCGCGGAAGGCGGCCGACAGGCCTGCGGCCGAATAGCCGGCGGCGCGCCGGATGCGGTCCAGGCCGGTGCGTCCCTTGTGCGGGTTCGCCTGGCCGCCCCGCGGCGGCGGGCTGCCGGGATCCATGGGCTCAGTCCTTGGACTTGGCACGCCACGCGACGAGCCGCGTGCCGCAGAGCGCGTCGTGCCAGAACTGGCGGTCCGGGTGCAGCCGCGACAAGGCCGCCCAGACGACGATGCCCAGCGTCAGCAGCCCGAAGACCTGGCCGTTGCTGTGCAGGCCGGCGAAATGGGCGATCGCCAGCCAGGGCAGGAACCAGACCCAGCAGACGAGGTAGCGCACGATGCCGCGGCCCACGCTCACCGGCTGGCCGTCGCGCTGCACGAGGCGGATGTGCCAGGTCTGCATCGCCAGCGTCTGGCCGGTGCGGCTCCAGAACCAGACGAAGTACAGGCCGAAGACGAGGAACAGGAAGACCTGCAGCCCCAACTGCCCCTGCAGCGCGCTGCGCTGGTTGGTGGCCAGCGAGTAGACGAGGCCGGCGGCCATCACGACACCGAAGAGCAGGATGCCCTCGTAGACGAAACAGGCGAGGCGGCGGATCAGCGCCGGGGTCGGGTGGTCACCCGCGGCGGGAGGCAGAACGATCATCGAGACGGGTCAGCGCGGTTCGGAGGCAGCCTGCGAGCGTACCGCAGCGCCCTGCGGGCCGCGGCGCGGCAGCATCGTCACCGGGTTCACGAAATCGTCGGTGGCGATGATCTTGGGCATCCCGGACTGGTGGTGCGCAGGCGAGGAGGGGCGGGAGGTGATCAGCGTCGTCGTCGCCCCCGGGGCGGCCTGGATGACGGCCGGCGCGACGGGTTTGGGCGACGGCGGGCGCGGCGACGTGACGATGTTGCGCTTGGGCTTTCCGTCCTCGTCGTCGCCTTCACGCACACGCGAGGGCGTGCGTTTGGGCGGCACGGCGCGTTCGGCGAGCTGCTTGCGCTGGTCGTCGGGCAGCGCCCTGTAGGCGTCCCAGCGGGCCTGGCGGTCCTCGGCCGAGAGCTGGCGCACCTGCTGGAACTGCAGCCGCGCGCGGGCACGCTCCGACGGCGTCATCTGGGTCCACGCCGCCATGCGCTCCTGCACGCGCTGGCGCTCGGCCTGGCTCATCTTGGGGAAACGCGCGGCGACGCTCAGCCAGCGTTCCTTGCCGGTCGAGTCGATGTTCGGCCAGTCCTGCTGCAGCGGTGCCAGCGCGCGCCGCTGCGCCGCCGACAGCTGGGCCCAGGACGGGTCGGCCTCGGCCGCATGCGCCGGCGCGGCCGTGGCGAACACGGCCGCGATCACGAGGGCGGCGATGACGGCCGGGCGGAAGGTCACGGTTGCTGCGTCTTCAGGAACTCGGCGAATCCGGGGTCGGAGTAGGCGTCCGGCGGGAGGTCGTCGGCGAGCAGCACGGAGTCGATGTCGGCGGCGGCCATGATCTGCTCGCGCAGGTCGTGCTCGCGGATCAGCACCAGACCGGCGACCAGCATCACCAGCGGCAGCACGATGGCCAGCCGCTGCCACCACGGCGGCCCGCTCCGGGCGGCGGCGCCGCCGGCAACGCTCACCACGGACTCGGCCGCGACCTCGCGGCGCACGGCGCGCGCACGGGACAGCGCCTGCTCGCGGGCCACGCGCAGGCGTTCCGTCAGGTCGTGCGGAAGCTCGTCGGCACGCTCGGTCAGGCTGGCGGCGATGCGCGCCGCGAAGCGCGCGCGCAGGACGTCCGCGTCGGTGAAGCTGGTTTGGGTCATGGCGCGATTCCCTTGAGTCGGAGGGCCTTGGCCAGCGAGTGGACCGCACGGGAACAATGGGTCTTGACGCTGCCTTCGGAGCAGCCCATCGCCGCCGCGGTCTCGGCCACGTCGAACTCCTCCCAGTAACGCAGCAGGAAGGCTTCGCGTTGACGGTCGGGCAGGCCGGCCACTTCGTGCTCGATGAGACGCAAGATCTGGTCCCGCGACACCGATTCGGCGGCACTCTCGGTGCCCAGGGTGTCCTCGACGACCTGCAGCGTCTCGAGCAGGTCGAAGTCGCCGTCCCCGTCCTCGCCCTCGAAGTCCGAGAGGTTCTGGATGACCGCGTTGCGCACCTTCTGGCGACGGAACCAGTCCATCGTCGCGTTCGACAGGATGCGCTGGAAGAGCATCGGGAACTCCGCCGCGGGCCGCTCGGCGTACTTCTCGGCCAGGCGGATCATCGAGTCCTGCACGATGTCCAGCGCCGCGTCCTCGTCGCGCACGGCGAAGGCGGCGCGCTTGAACGCGCGCCTCTCGACGCTCTTGAGGAAATCGGAAAGTTCTTTGTCGGAAGCCAACGCGCGGACGGGGTTCTGCACCCCGGTTTCGGGCGCGGCGCATTATGCACGCGGGGCCCGCGGCGGGCACCTTGGCGGGGCGACGCCCGGCGCCGGTGCATAATCCCCGGTCGCACAACGCTCTTTTGGTCTCGCTCGCCGTCCGACCCGGACGGCAGTTCCCAGACCGCGCGCAGTTCCGAATCCGCCTCACGAGGGCGCGAGGAGGGGCACCGATGGATTTTCGTCAGAGAAATTCGCAAAGGTTCGGAAATGGACATCTCCGCCGCGGAAGTCAAGCGTGCCGCTTCGGCACAACCGTCTTCTCCTCCCGCCGTGCTCAACGGCGCTGAAATCCTGGTTCGCAGCCTGCAGGCCGAAGGGGTCCAGTACCTCTGGGGCTATCCCGGCGGATCGGTTCTCTACATCTACGACGCGCTGTACAAGCAGGACAGCATCCAGCACGTCCTGGTACGCCACGAACAGGCCGCGGTGCATGCCGCCGACGGCTATGCCCGCGCCACCGGCAACGTCGGCGTCGCCCTCGTCACCTCGGGCCCGGGTGTCACGAATGCCGTGACCGGCATCGCGACGGCCTACATGGACTCGATCCCGATGGTCATCATCACCGGTCAGGTGCCGACGGCCGCGATCGGGATGGACGCCTTCCAGGAATGCGACACCGTCGGCATCACGCGCCCGGTGGTCAAGCACAACTTCCTCGTCAAGGACGTGCGCGAGCTGGCCTCGACGATCAAGAAGGCCTTCCACATCGCGCGCACCGGCCGCCCGGGCCCCGTCGTCATCGACGTGCCCAAGGACGTGTCGCTGAACACCGCGCCGTTCCAGTACCCGCAGACCGTCGAGCTGCGCTCGTACAACCCGGTTCGCAAGGGCCACAGCGGCCAGATCCGCAAGGCCGTTCAGCTGCTGCTGCAGGCCAAGCGCCCGTACATCTACACCGGCGGCGGCGTCGTGCTCGGCGAAGCCGCGGCCGAACTGCGCCAGCTGGCCGACCTGCTCGGCTTCCCGGTGACGAACACGCTGATGGGGCTGGGCGCGATTCCCGCCAGCGACCCGAAGTTCCTGGGCATGCTCGGCATGCACGGCACCTACGAAGCCAACATGACGATGCAGCACTGCGACGTGCTGCTGGCCGTCGGCGCGCGCTTCGACGACCGCGTCATCGGCAACCCGGCGCACTTCGCCCAGGTCGAGCGCAAGATCATCCACGTCGACATCGACCCGTCGTCGATCTCCAAGCGCGTGCGCGTGGACATCCCGATCGTCGGCGACGTCAAGGACGTGCTGCAGGAGCTGATCGCCCAGATCAAGGAGTCGCACGCCCGTCCGGACACCGTGGCGATCTCCTCCTGGTGGGGCCAGATCAACGAGTGGCGCAAGCGCGAGTGCCTGGCCTACGAGCCCAGCGATGACGTGATCAAGCCGCAGATGGTGGTGCAGACGCTGGCCCGCCTGACGCGCGGCCGCGATGCCTACATCACCTCCGACGTCGGCCAGCACCAGATGTGGGCGGCGCAGTTCTACGGCTTCGAGGAGCCGCGGCGCTGGATCAACTCCGGCGGCCTGGGCACGATGGGCGTGGGCCTGCCGTACGCGATGGGCATCAAGCTCGCCAAGCCGGAGTCCGACGTCTTCTGCATCACCGGCGAAGGCTCGATCCAGATGTGCATCCAGGAGCTGTCGACCTGCCTGCAGTACAAGACGCCGGTGAAGATCGTCTCGCTGAACAACCGCTACCTGGGCATGGTGCGGCAGTGGCAGGAGCTGATCTACGGCGGCCGCTACTCGCACAGCTACATGGACGCGCTGCCCGACTTCGTCAAGCTGGCCGAGGCCTATGGCCACGTCGGCCTGCGCGTCGACCGGCCGGCCGACGTCGAAGGCGCGCTGAAGGAGGCGATGCGGCTCAAGGACCGCACCGTGTTCCTCGACGTGCGCACCGACCCGACCGAGAACGTGTGGCCGATGGTGCACGCCGGCAAGGGCATCAGCGAGATGCAGCTCAAGTCCGAAGACCTGTGACCGGCACGGGCCGCGTCGGCGGCGACGGCGTTACCGCGCCGCCGCCGGCCGCCGCAGCCGGTGCCGCGAACCCCTGCGGACTGCATCTTCCCAACGATCCAACGGCGCGGTGAAGGGCCGGCGGTTACCGCCGCAGGCTCGAGGATCCGCGCAAGGACGAGACCATGAAACACATCATCGCGGTGCTGCTCGAGAACGAAGCCGGCGCCCTGTCCCGTGTCGTCGCGCTGTTCTCGGCGCGCGGCTACAACATCGAGAGCCTGACGGTCGCCCCGACCGAAGACCCGTCGATGTCGCGCATGACCATCGTCACCACCGGCAGCGACGACGTCATCGAGCAGATCACCAAGCACCTGAACCGGCTGATCGAGGTCGTCAAGGTCGTCGACCTGACCGAAGGCAGCTTCGTCGAGCGCGAGCTCATGCTCATCAAGGTGCGCGCCGTCGGCAAGGAGCGCGAGGAGATGAAGCGCATGGCGGAGATCTTCCGCGGCCGCATCATCGACGTCACCGAGAAGAGCTACACGATCGAGCTGACGGGCGACTCGTCCAAGCTCGACGCCTTCCTCGTCGCGATCGACCGCGCGGCGATCCTGGAAACCGTGCGCACCGGTGCCAGCGGCATCGGCCGCGGCGAAAGAATCCTGCGCATCTGAGGCGGCGCCCCGGCGGCCCCGTGGCCGCCCATCGCCCGGAAACCTGCCCGGCCAATCGCGGCCGGGCGTCTGACTAGAGAACGGAGAACCCCATGAAGGTCTATTACGACAAGGACGCCGACCTGAGCCTCATCAAGGGCAAGAACGTCACCATCATCGGCTACGGCTCGCAAGGCCACGCCCACGCCCAGAACCTGAACGACAGCGGCTGCAAGGTCACCGTCGGCCTGCGCCGCAGCGGCGCGAGCTGGGCCAAGGCCGAGGCCGCCGGCCTGAAGGTCGCCGAAGTCGCCGAGGCCGTGAAGGCCGCCGACGTCGTCATGATCCTGCTGCCCGATGAGCAGATCGCCAGCGTCTACGCCAACGACGTCGAGCCCAACATCCGCGAAGGCGCCTCGCTCGCGTTCGCGCACGGCTTCAACGTGCACTACAACCAGGTCGTGCCGCGTGCCGACCTCGATGTCTGGATGGTCGCGCCCAAGGCCCCGGGCCACACCGTGCGCAACACCTACAAGCAGGGTGGCGGCGTGCCGCACCTGATCGCCGTGCACGCCGACAAGTCGGGCAAGGCGCGCGACCTGGCGCTGTCCTACGCCGCGGCCAACGGCGGCGGCAAGGCCGGCATCATCGAGACCAGCTTCCGCGAAGAGACCGAGACCGACCTGTTCGGCGAACAGGCCGTGCTGTGCGGCGGCACCGTCGAGCTGATCAAGGCCGGCTTCGAGACGCTGGTGGAAGCCGGCTACGCGCCCGAGATGGCGTACTTCGAGTGCCTGCACGAGCTCAAGCTGATCGTCGACCTGATCTACGAAGGCGGCATCGGCAACATGAACTACTCGATCTCGAACAACGCCGAGTACGGCGAGTACGTCACCGGCCCGCGTGTCGTCACCGAGGACACGAAGAACGCCATGCGCCAGTGCCTGAAGGACATCCAGACCGGCGAGTACGCGAAGAGCTTCATCCTCGAGAACAAGGCCGGCGCCCCGACGCTGACCTCGCGCCGTCGCCTGACCGCCGAGCACCCGATCGAGGTCGTCGGCGAGCAGCTGCGCGCGATGATGCCGTGGATCAAGGCCAACAAGCTGGTCGACAAGTCGCGCAACTGACGCGGTCTTGAACGGCAGCCCCGCGTGCGAGACACGCGGGGCGCTGGCCGAAGTGCAAGTCCCCGGGGCCGCATGCGGCCCCGGTCGCGTTTATGCTCGACCGGATGACCGACGACACCCAGGTTCCCGGCGACGACGACGCCGAGGCCGACGCCGCCCCCGCGCGACGGCCGCGCCGGGGCCTCTACGTGCTGCCCAACGCGATCACGCTCGCGGCGCTGTTCTCCGGCTTCTACGGCGTCGTGATGGCGATCAACGGCCGCTTCGAGGCCGCCGCGATCGCGATCTTCGTCGCGGCCGTGCTCGACGCGATGGACGGCCGCGTGGCGCGCATGACGCGCACGCAGAGCGCCTTCGGCGAGCAGATGGACAGCCTCTCGGACATGGTCTCGTTCGGCGCCGCGCCGGCGCTGATCGTCTACGTCTGGGCGCTGAAGGACCTGGGCAAGCTGGGCTGGATCCCGGCCTTCGTCTACGTCGCCGGCGCCGCACTGCGGCTGGCGCGCTTCAACGTCAACATCGGCGTCGTCGACCGGCGTTTCTTCCAGGGGCTGCCCAGCCCGGCGGCGGCGGCGCTGGTCATCGGCATGGTCTGGGTCTTCGACGACGCGGGCTTCCGCGACGTCTACTCGATCC
This sequence comes from Rubrivivax benzoatilyticus JA2 = ATCC BAA-35, assembly GCF_000190375.1. Taxonomy (GTDB): domain Bacteria; phylum Pseudomonadota; class Gammaproteobacteria; order Burkholderiales; family Burkholderiaceae_C; genus Rubrivivax; species Rubrivivax benzoatilyticus. The sequence continues at coordinate 34,050 of NZ_AEWG01000160.1, read as the reverse complement.
CCTGGCTCGAATGGACGGCGTTTGCCGTCACGCTGTATGCCGGGCTGTCGATGGTGACCAACGCGCCGTTCTACAGCTTCAAGACGCTCGGTGGCCGGCGCACCGTGCCTTTCGTCGTGCTGGTCGCGGTGATGCTGGCGATCGCGCTGATCGCGCTGGACCCGCCGCGCGTGCTGTTCGGTATCTTCGTGCTCTACGGGCTGTCGGGTTACGCGGTGTTCGCCTGGCGGCGTTTCAAGGGCCAGCCGGCGAGCGTGATCTCGACCTCCACCGACGATCCCGACGAGAAGGGCCTGCATCCGTGAGCACGGCGCTGTGCTACATTCGTCGCGTGACGACGATCCACGCCTTCATCCTGCTAGCGCTACCGCAACCGCGGGTGCGCTGATCGTCTTCGTCCGTCCTTTTTCCGATCAACGGCCCGCCAGCGCAACGCAGCGGGCCGTTTTTCATTTCCGTCTTCCAAGCTGCTTGCGACCCCAATCTCTCGCAAAGGCACGACCATGACCGACAAGCTCATCATCTTCGACACCACGCTTCGCGACGGCGAACAGTCGCCCGGCGCCTCGATGACGCGCGACGAGAAGCTGCGCATCGCCCGCCAGCTGGAGCGCCTGCGTGTCGACGTGATCGAGGCCGGTTTCGCGGCGTCGAGCAACGGTGACTTCGAAGCCGTGCGCGCCATCGCCCAGGCGGTGCGCGAGTCGACGGTGTGTTCGCTGGCGCGCGCCAACGACCGCGACATCTCGCGCGCCGCCGAGGCGCTGCGCCCGGCCGCGCGTTCGCGCATCCACACCTTCATCGCCACCAGCGAACTGCACATGGAGAAGAAGCTGCGCATGACGCGCGAGCAGGTGCTCGAGCAGGCGCGGCTGGCGGTGCGTTTCGCGCGCAACGTCTGCGAGGACATCGAGTTCAGCCCGGAAGACGGCTACCGCTCCGACCCCGAGTTCCTGTGCCGCGTCATCGAGACCGTCATCGCCGAAGGCGCGACGACGATCAACATCCCCGACACCGTCGGCTACGCGATCCCCGAGCTCTACGGCCACTTCATCCGCATGCTGCGCGAGCGCGTGCCCAACAGCGACAAGGCGGTGTGGTCGGTGCACTGCCACAACGACCTCGGCATGGCGGTCGCCAACTCGCTGGCCGGCGTGAAGATCGGTGGCGCGCGCCAGATCGAATGCACGATCAACGGCCTGGGCGAACGCGCCGGCAACTGCAGCCTGGAAGAAGTCGTGATGGCGGTGAAGACGCGCCGCGACCACTTCGGCCTCGAGGTCGGCATCGACACCCACCAGATCGTGCCGGCCTCGCGCATGGTCAGCCAGACCACCGGTTTCGTCGTCCAGCCGAACAAGGCCATCGTCGGCGCCAACGCCTTCGCGCACGCCAGCGGCATCCACCAGGACGGCGTGCTGAAGGCGCGCGACACCTACGAGATCATGCGCGCCGAGGACGTGGGCTGGACGGCCAACAAGATCGTGCTCGGCAAGCTCTCGGGCCGCAACGCGTTCAAGCAGCGCCTGCAGGAACTCGGCATCGAGATGGCGTCGGAAGCCGAGATCAACGCCGCCTTCGCGCGCTTCAAGGACCTCGCCGACCGCAAGAGCGAGATCTTCGACGAAGACATCATCGCCCTCGTCGGCGACGAGAGCGTCACCGCGGTGCAGGAGCACTACCGCCTGCTGTCGCTGGCGCAGCGCTCGGAGACCGGCGAGCGCCCGCACGCGACGATCGCGTTCGCCGCCGGCGACGTCGAGCACCGCGTCGAGAGCGACGGCAACGGCCCGGTCGACGCGACGCTGAAGGCGATCGAGTCGAAGGTCTGCAGTGGCGCCGAAATGGTGCTCTATTCGGTCAATGCCATCACCTCGGGCAGCACAGAATCCCAGGGCGAGGTCACCGTTCGGCTCCAGCACGGCGGGCGCATCGTCAACGGGGTGGGGGCCGATCCGGACATCGTCGTCGCGTCGGCCAAGGCCTATCTCTCGGCGCTGAGCAAGCTGCAGAGCAACGCCGAACGGGTGCCGGCGCAAAGCTGACGGGCCGACGGGCGGATGCACCGCGGGGGCCTGGCACGGCTCCTGCGATGGACCACTTGAGAAATCGTGCGCAAGTTCTTGATCTTGCGCATGTTCTTCAGGTGAACTACACTTTGGTGCATTCTCTCCGGGGTCGATTCAGTGGGCTGGTTCGGTAGTTTTCAGCGGCTCGCGGCAGTCGCATTCGTGGCGGCGGCGCTCACTGGCGGCGGTCTTTCGCCGTCGACGGCGCTCGCAGCCAGCGCCACCTCCGCGTCGTCCAAGGCGAAAGCCAAGACCAAGACCAGCAAGAAGGCCGGCAGCACGGCTTCGCGCGGCACGGCAGCGGCCAAGGCCCGCGGCAAGAGCCCGGTGCGCAGTGCCAAGGCCGTCCCGGCGCGCACCGTCGCCAAGGTCTCGCCGCGCAAGTCGGTCGTCGTCGCGGTCGAGCCGGCCAAGGCCTCGTTCGGCCAGATGTACGGCCTGCACCGCACCGAGGATCCGCTGGACCTGAAGTCCAGCGTCGCGCTCGTCGTCGATCAGGAGACCGACCAGATCCTGCTCAGCAAGAACTCGAACGCGGTGCTGCCGATCGCCTCGATCACCAAGCTGATGACGGGGCTGCTCGTCACCGAGGCCCAGCAGCCGCTCGACGAGGTGCTGACGATCACCCAGGACGATGTCGACACCGAGAAGGGCAGCCACTCGCGCCTGCAGGTCGGCACCCAGCTGACGCGCGGCGAGATGCTGCACCTGGCGCTGATGTCCTCCGAGAACCGTGCCGCCAACGCGCTGGGGCGCCACTACCCGGGCGGGCTTTCGGCCTTCGTCCAGGCGATGAACGCCAAGGCCAAGCTGCTGGGCATGCACGACACGCGTTATGTCGAGCCCACCGGGCTGTCGAGCAACAACCAGTCGAGCGCGCGTGATCTCGCGGTGCTCGTCAAGGCCGCCTACCAGCATCCGATCCTGCGCGAGCTGTCGACGTCCACCGACGCCAGCGTCGCCGTCGGCCGCCGCCAGCTGCAGTTCCACACGACCAACGGCCTGGTGCGCAACCCGAGCTGGGAGATCGGCCTGCAGAAGACCGGCTACATCTCCGAGGCCGGCCGCTGCCTGGTGATGCAGGCCCAGCTGGCCGGGCGCAACCTCATCATGGTGCTGCTGGATTCGGCCGGGAAGTACTCGCGAATCGGCGACGCCGAACGCATCCGCAAGTGGCTCAACAGCGAGGCCTCGCCGGTGCTGGACGCCGGCATGCGCCCGTAGCCGCGGGGCAGGCGCGCGGCGCTGTCCGCGCCGGTTTCAGCCCCTGAAGCCCAGCGCCGCCGAGATCTGCGACGCGGTCAGGCGGACCTTCTCCATCCAGTTCTCTTCCAGCCGGTCTGCCGGCGCCGACACCGACAGCCCGGCCACGAGCTTGCCCTGGTCGTCGTAGACGCCGGCGGCCATGCAGCGCACGCCGAGCTCGAGTTCCTCGTCGTCGCGGGCGCAGCCCTGCGCGCGCACCGCGGCCAGTTCGCGCTCCAGCCGCGCGACGTCGGTGATGCTGTTGCGCGTGTGCCCGGTGAGGCCGGTGCGTGTCGCGTAGGCGCGCACGCGCTGCGGCTCCTCGTGCGCGAGGAACAGCTTGCCGACCGAGGTCAGGTGCAGCGGGGCGCGGCCGCCGACGGCACGCACCACCTGCATGCCCGAGCGCTCGCTGTAGGTGCGTTCGATGTAGACGATCTCGTCGCCCTGGCGCACCGACAGGTTGACCGGCTGGTGCGTCAGCTTGTGCAGCTCGCGCATCGGGCCGAGTGCCGCATCGCGCACGTCCAGCCGGGCCTTCACGAGGTTGCCCAGCTCCAGCAGCCGCATCCCGAGCCGGTAGCTGCCGGCCTGCGGCCGGTCGACCAGGCGGCCGATCGTCAGGTCGTTGAGGATGCGGTGCGCGGTCGACGGATGCAGCCCCGTGCGTTCGCTGATCTCCTTCAGCGAGACCGGGTCCGGGTGGGCGGCCAGCATGTCCAGCAGCGCGAACGTGCGCTCCAGCACCTGGATGGTGGGGCTCTGCTGATCCTTGAGACTCATGAATGCGAGGGGCCGAAAACGATGTCCCGATTTTGCATCGCGGAAGGGCGATTTGCTTGTCGGAAGGAGAAAACTCGTTGCAGCGGCGCCGCGCACGGCGTCGCCGCTTGAGCGCCGGGGCCGCCGGCACGGCGGCGGATTCGTGCGTGCCGACGTCGTCTCTCGACGTGCGGCGGCGTCAGGCGGCTGGATGGCGCCCGTCCGGGGCGTCGAGCTCGTGCAGCACGCCGGCCGCGGCGTTCTCCCCGGCGCGCACCGCGCCTTCGAGCGTGGCGGGGTAAGGCCCGGCCACGTAGTCGCCGGCGGCCCACAGCCGCGGCGCGATGGCGGCCGGCGGACGCCGCAGCCCGGGCGTGCAGCGGAAGGTCGCGCGTTTGTCGGCCACCGTGCGGCACACCGTGGCCGCCGGCAGCATCGGCCGGGCTTGCTCGAGCACGGCGGCGGCGCAGGCCTCGAGCCCGCGGTCGATCCAGGGGCGGGCTCCGCTGACGACCCAGGCCGAGCGCCCGCTCCTGCCGCCGAGCCGGCCGTGGTCGAAGGCGAACTGGGCCGGCGCGTCGGGGCCGTCGCGCAGCGTGGTCATCACGCAGGGCAGGGTGCCGCCGGGAGCGTCCAGGTAGACGGTGACGATCGGCTCGTAACGCAGCGACCGCGCCTCGGCGGACCAGGCCGGCGCCAGGGCGGCCGTCAGGCGCGCCGCCTCGGTGGCGCTGGCGGCCAGCACCACCGCGTCGAAGGTTTCGCCGTCGATCACCCAGCCGCCGGCGGCCGCTGACAGCGAGCTCACGCGCCGAGCGCAGCGCAGCTCGGCGCCGCGTGCCCGCAGCCAGGCCGCGGCCGGATCGGGCAGCAGGCCGGACAGCGGGTGGCGCGGCAGCAGCAGGTCGGCCGCACCGGCGCCGCCGAACAGCGCGTCGCGCAGCACGCGCAGCATCACCTCGCCGCTGGCTTCGTGCGCCGGGGTGTTCAGCGCGGCCACGCACAGCGGGTCGATCAGCTCGGTGCGCACACGCGGGGCCAGGCCGCGGCACAGCGTGGCGACGGTCGCCCCGGGCGGGCAGCGGAAGCCGCCGGCGGCCCAGCCCGCGGCGGTGCGCAGCAGCGAGGCCTTGTCGCGCCAGGTCCAGCCGCGTGCGGCGAGCACCGCGCGCACGAAGGCGAGGGCCGGCGGGCCCGGCGGCAGCGCCAGGCCGCTGCCGTCGGGGCGCGTGAGCGCCAGCGGGCGGCGTTCGAGCAGCGTTCCCGGATCGGCGCCGACCTCGCGCATCAGCGCCAGCGTGCGCGAGTAGGCGCCGATCAGGATGTGCTGGCCGTTGTCCAGGCCCTCGTCGCCGTCGCCCAGGCTGCGTGCCCGGCCACCGCCGCGCGGCGCCATCTCGAAGACGGTCGGCTGCAGGCCGGCGGCCGTGAGGCGGACCGCGGCGGACAGCCCGGCCCAGCCGGCGCCGACGACCGCGACGCGCGCCGTCACCGTGCCAGCACGTGCGTGCGTGCGGCGATCCACAGCTTGCGCAGCGGCGTCAGCGAGGTGCGCTGGTGCAGCACCTGGAAGCCGCCGGCCTCGATCTCGCGCAGCAGCGCGCGGTAGATGTTGGCCATCATCAGTCCGGTCTTCTGCTTCGCGCGGTCGGCCTCGGGCAGCAGCGCCAGCGCCTCGTCGTAGGTGGCGTGCGCGCGCTCGGCCTGGAAGCGCATCAGCGCCGTGAAGCGCTCGCTGTAGCCCCAGGGCGACTCGCGCTTGAGGATCTCGTGCGCCTTGACGTCGAAACGCTGCAGTTCGGACACCGGCAGGTAGATGCGGCCCCGGCGCGCGTCGTCGCCGACGTCGCGGATGATGTTGGTGAGCTGCAGCGCGCGGCCCAGCGTGTGGGCGTAGCGCACCGTCTGCTCGCTGCTGCGGCCGAAGATGTTGGCCGCAACCTCGCCGACGACGCCGGCCACCAGGTGGCAGTAGCGCGACAGCGCCGGGAAGTCCAGGAAGCGGGTCTGCTCGAGATCGACCTGGCAGCCTTCGACGATCGCGTGCAGGTGCGCCGGCTCGATGCGAAAACGCGCCGCCAGCGGCATCAGCGCCTGCGTCACCGGGTGCGTCGGCGCGCCGGCGAACGCGGCGTCGACCTCGCCGCGCCACCACTGCAGCTTGCGCGCGGCGACCGACGGGTCCTGCATCTCGTCGACGACGTCGTCGACCTCGCGGCAGAAGGCGTAGAAGGCGGTGATCGCGGCGCGCTCGGGCGGCGGCAGGAACAGGAACGCGTAGTAGAACGAGGAGCCGCTGCCGGCGGCCCGCTTCTGCACGTACTCGGCCGGGGTCATCGGGCGTGCCGCATCGTCGCCGCGCGCCACAGCAGCGCCGGCAGGTCTGCGGCGCCGATCGTCGGGCGCGCGCTCATCGTCGCATGGTCCATGCGGCCGATTTTCTCCAAAACACGCAGCCCGCCCTGCGCGACCAGGCGCAGCTCCCAGCCGGCGCGCCCGGGCACGTCCAGCGCCAGCGGCGCGCCTTCGCGCAGCAGCGACTCGGCCCAGGCGCAGAGCTCGCGCACCAGGCGGCGCAGTGCCGGGCTGTCGCGGCGCGCCAGCACGTCGTCCATCGTCAGCCCGGCCGCGGCGAGCTCGTCCTGCGGCAGGTAGACGCGGCGGCGCCCGGCGTCGACGCCGAGGTCCTGCCAGAAGTTGGCCAGCTGCAGCCCGGTGCAGACGGCGTCGCTGCGGCGCTCGGACTCGGCGTCGCGCACGCCGTACAGGTGCAGGAGCAGCCGCCCCACCGGGTCGGCGGAGCGGCGGCAGTAGGCGAGGATCTGCTGGCGGTCGGCGTAGACCGGGTTGTCGACGTCCTGCTCGAAGGCGTCGAGCAACCGGTGCAGCCACACCGGCGGCAGCGCGTAGCGCTCCAGCGCCGCGGCCAGCGGCACGAACACCCTTGCCCAGCGTTCACCCGGTGCGCAGCCGCGCACGACGGCCTCGAGGTCGGCGCGGTAGGCGGCCAGATCGGCATGGCGCTGCGCCGCGGGTGCGTCGCCTTCGTCGGCGATGTCGTCGGCGGTGCGCGCAAAGTGGTACACGGCGACGACGGCGGGCCGGATCGTCGGCGGGCACAGCACCGAGGCGACGGGGAAGTTCTCGTAGTGGTCAACGCTCACGGGGCGCGATTGTGGCGGCACGGCCGGAGTCCCGGACGTTGACAGCGCACAAACGCCCGGACTACATTAATGACCAGTGAGTCATTAAAGCCGGCGCATGCGTTCTCTTCCGTTCGTCCCGGTGGCGGCCCTGCTGGCGGCCGTCGCTCTCTCCGCCTGCTCGCGGCAGGAGCCCGCGCCCGACCCGGTGCGCGCGGTGCGCACCGTCGTGCTGGCCCCGTCCGGCTCGGGCGAGGTCCAGGAGTTCGCCTCCGAGGTGCAGGCGCGCACCGAGTCGCCGCTGGGGTTCCGTGTCGCCGGCAAGCTGGTGCGCCGCCAGGCCGAGGTCGGCCGCCACGTCGGCGCCGGCGAACTGCTGGCCCAGCTCGACCCCGAGGATCTGCGCCTCGCGCAGGCAGCGTCGCTGGCCACGGTGCGTTCGGCCCAGGTCAACGCCGAGATGGCCGAGGCCGACTTCAGGCGCTTTCGCGAGCTGTACGAGCAGGGCTTCATCAGCGCTGCCGAACTCGACCGCCGCGAGACCACGCTGAAGGCCGCGCGGGCCCAGCTCGAGCAGGCCCGCGCCCAGGCCGGCGTGCAGGCCAACCAGGCGGCCTACAGCGACCTGCACGCCCCGGCCGCCGGCGTCGTCACTGCGGTGGTGGCCGAGCCGGGTGCGGTGCTCGCCGCCGGCACGCCGGTGCTGCGTCTGGCGCACGACGGCCCGCGCGACGCCGTCTTCGCGGTGCCCGAGAACGAGGTCGCGCGTGTGCGCTCGATGATCGGCCGCCCGGGTGTCGTGCGCGTGCGGCTGTGGGGGCGCGAGGACACGCTGCCGGCCACGGTGCGCGAGGTCGCCGCGGCCGCCGACCCGGCGACGCGCACCTTCGTCGTCAAGGCCGATCTCGGCAGCGCCCCGGTGCAGCTGGGGCAGACCGCGACGGTGCTGATCGAGCGCCCCGGCGTCGCCGGCGTCCTGACGCTGCCGCTGGCCGCCGTCGTCCAGCACCAGGGCCGGAGTTCGGTCTGGGTGCTCGACCGCGCGACGATGACGGTCAAGCCGCAGCCGATCGAGATCGGCGGCAGCGACGGCAACAGCGTCGTCGTCGCCAGCGGGCTGGTCCCCGGTGCGGTCGTCGTCACGGCCGGCGTGCACGTGCTGGCCCCGGGCCAGAAGGTGCGCCTGTACCAGGACAGCGGGCGCTGATGGAACCGCAGGTCCACGACGCCGCGGCGGCCCCGGCCCGCGAGCGTTTCAACATCTCGCGCTGGGCGCTCGAGCACGCGCCGCTGACGCGCTACCTGCTGGTGGTGCTGATGGTGCTGGGCATCGCCGCGTACTTCCAGCTCGGCCAGGACGAGGACCCGCCGTTCACCTTCCGCGCGATGGTCGTGCAGGCCTGGTGGCCGGGCGCCAGCGCCGAGCAGGTGGCCGAGCAGGTGACCGACAAGATCGAGCGCACGCTGCAGGAGGTGCCGTACGCCGACCGCATCCGCAGCTACACCAAGCCCGGCGAGTCGGTGACGACGCTGTTCCTGGCCGAACACTCGCCGCCGGCCGAGGTGCGCGACGCCTGGTACCAGGTGCGCAAGCGCATCGGCGACATGCGCTCGACGCTGCCCGAAGGCGTCGTCGGCCCGGTCTTCAACGACGACTTCGGCGACGTCTACGGCTCGATCTTCGCGCTGTCGGCCGACGGCTTCAGCCAGGAGGAGCTGCGCGAGTTCGCCGACGACGTGCGCCAGCGCCTGCTGCGCGTGCCCGACGTCGCCAAGGTCGAGATCTTCGGCAGCCAGCCGGAGAACATCTTCGTCGAGGTCTCGCGCAAGCGCATGGCCGAGCTCGGCCTGGACGCCGGCGAGGTCGTCGCCCAGCTCGGGGCGCAGAACGCGATGGAAGGCGCGGGCACGCTGCAGGCCGGCGCCGAGCAGCTCCAGCTGCGCGTGGGGGGGCAGTTCAGCTCGGTCGAGGAACTGGCGCGTTTCCCGATCCGGGCGGTCAACCCGCAGACCGGCCGCGCGAGCACGATCCGGCTGCAGGACATCGCCGAGATCCGCCGCGGCTACGTCGATCCGCCGACGACGATGGTGCGCCACCAGGGCCGCCCGGTGCTGGCGCTGGGCGTGTCGATGGCCTCCGGCGGCGACATCGTCACGCTGGGCAAGGCGCTCGCCGCGGCGACGGCCGAGCTCCGTGCCGGATTGCCGGTGGGCATCGAGCTCGAGCAGATCCAGAACCAGCCGAAGGTCGTCTCGGCCTCGGTCAAAGAATTCGTCGGCGTGCTGCTGGAGGCCGTGGTGATCGTGCTGGCCGTCAGCTTCCTCAGCCTGGGGCTGCACACGCGGCCGCTGCGGGTGGACATCTGGCCGGGCATGGTGGTCGCGATCACGATCCCGCTGGTGCTGGCGATCACCTTCGTCGTGATGCACTTCTGGGGCATCGGCCTGCACAAGGTGTCGCTGGGCGCGCTGATCATCGCGCTGGGCCTGCTGGTCGACGACGCGATCATCGCCGTCGAGATGATGGTGCGAAAGCTCGAGGAGGGCTACGACAAGCTGCGCGCCGCGACCTTCGCCTACGAGATCACGGCGATGCCGATGCTCACCGGCACGCTGATCACTGCCGCCGGCTTCCTGCCGATCGGGCTCGCGAAGTCGGAGACCGGGGAGTACACCTTCGCGATCTTCGCCGTGACGACCGCCGCGCTGCTCGTCTCGTGGCTGGTCTCGGTCTACTTCGTGCCCTACCTGGGCACCTGGCTGCTGCACACGCGCAGCAAGCTCGGTGATGCCGGCGGGCCGGGGGTGGGACCGCACGAGCTGTTCGACACCCCGTTCTACAACCGCTTCCGCGCCGCGGTCGACTGGTGCGTGGCGCACCGCTGGATCACGATCGGCATCACCGTCGCCTCGTTCGCGCTCGGCCTGTTCGGCATGACGCGCGTGCAGCAGCAGTTCTTCCCGGAGTCGGCACGGCCCGAGCTGCTGGTCGACCTGTGGCTGCCCGAGGGCGCGACGATCCGTGCCAGCGACGAGGTCGCGCGCCGCGTCGAGGCCAGGCTGCTGGCCGACGAGCGCATCGCCAGCGTCAGCACCTGGGTGGGCTCCGGCGTGCCGCGCTTCTACCTGCCGCTGGAGCAGATCTTCCCGAACAGCAACGTCAGCCAGATGATCCTCGTGCCCAAGGATCAGGACGAGCGCGACGGGCTGCGGCGCGAGCTGCCGGCGCTGCTGGCGGCCGAGTTTCCCGAGGTCCGTGCGCGCGTCACCGCGCTGCCCAACGGCCCGCCGGTGGCCTATCCGGTGCAGTTCCGCGTGCTCGGGCCCGACGCCCGCGAGGTGCGCCGCTGGGCCGACGAGGCCAAGTCGCTGATGCGCTCCAACGCCCATGTGCGCGGCGTCAACGACGACTGGAACGAGGCCATCAAGGTGCTGCGCCTGGAGATCGACCAGGACAAGGCGCGTGCGCTGGGCGTCACCAGCCGCCTCGTCGCGCAGACCTCGCAGACCCTGCTGTCGGGCAGCACGGTGGCCCAGTATCGCGAAGGCGACAAGCTCGTCGATGTCGTGCTGCGCCTGCCCGAGTCCGAGCGCGACACCATTGCCGACCTGTCCAGCACCTACGTGCAGACGGCCAGCGGCCGCGCCGTGCCGCTGACGCAGGTGGCGCGCGTGCGTCTGGACTGGGAGCCCGGCGTCCTGCACCGGCAGGGACGCGAGTACGCGGCGACGGTGCAGGCCGACGTCGCCGATGGCGTGCAGGGTGCGACCGTGACGGCCCAGCTCGAGCCGGCGATGCGGGCGCTCGAGGCGCGCATGCCGCAGGGTTACCGCATCGAGACCGCGGGTGCGGTGGCCGAGAGCAGCAAGGGCCAGCGCTCGATCGTCGCCGGCGTGCCGGCGATGCTGTTCATCATCTTCACGCTGCTGATGCTGCAGTTGCGCAGCTTCGCCCGTTCGATGCTCGTCTTCCTGACCGGCCCGCTGGGCATCGCCGGGGCCGCGGCGGCGCTGCTGCTGCTGGGCCAGCCCTTCGGCTTCGTCGCGCTGCTGGGCGTCATCGCGCTGGCCGGCATGATCATGCGCAACTCGGTGATCCTGATCGACCAGATCGAACTCGACCGGGCGCGCGGCGTGCCGGCCTGGGACGCGATCATCGAGGCCGCGGTGCGGCGCTTCCGGCCGATCGTGCTGACCGCTGCCGCGGCGGTGCTGGCGATGATCCCGTTGTCGCGCAGCATCTTCTGGGGGCCGATGGCGGTGTCGATCATGGGCGGTCTGGTGCTCGCCACCGTGCTGACGCTGCTGGCGCTGCCGGCGATGTACGCGGCCTGGTTTCGCGTGCGCCGCGAAGGCGGAGAAGGGCGCTGAACGGCCCCGCGTCCGCGGCCGGCACCGGTGCGCTCCGTGTGCCGGCTAGAATGCGCGGTTTACCGATCGAGTTATCCGGGAACGGCGATCGACGACCCCCGCGGGATTCGCGCCGCGGGGTGTCGCGCGGCGACGTTTTTGAGCGCGCGGGTGGCGAAATTGGTAGACGCACCAGGTTTAGGTCCTGACGCCTTCACGGGCGTGCCGGTTCGAGTCCGGCCCCGCGCACCAGACATTCACTGAAGCCTTAGAGAGCCCCACATGGCCGTCAACGTCGAAACCCTCGAAAAACTGGAACGCCGCATCACGCTGACGCTGCCGGCGACCGTGATCAACAGCGAAGTCGAGGCCCGCCTGCGCAAGCTCGCCCGCACCGTCAAGGCCGACGGCTTCCGTCCGGGCAAGGTCCCGATGTCGGTCGTCGCCCAGCGCTACGGCTACTCGGTCCAGTACGAAGTGGTCAACGACCGTGTCGGCCAGGCCTTCGCCGACGCCACCGCCGAAGCGCAGCTGCGCGTCGCCGGCGCGCCGCGCATCACCCAGAAGGAAGAGTCTGCCGAGGGCGAGATCGCCTTCGAGGCGACCTTCGAGGTTTACCCCGAGGTCAAGCTCGGCGACCTGGCCGAGATCGAGGTCGAGCGCGTGGCCGCCGACGTCACCGATGAAGCCATCGACCGCACGATCGAGATCCTGCGCAAGCAGCGCCGCACCTTCGCCCAGCGTCCGGCCGCCGAAGGCGCCACCGAAGGCGACCGCGTGACGATCGACTTCGAAGGCAAGATCGACGGCGAACCCTTCGCCGGCGGCAAGGCCGAGGGCTTCCAGTTCATCATCGGCGAAGGCCAGATGCTGGAGCAGTTCGACAAGGCCGTGCGCGGCATGAAGGTCGGCGAGAACAAGACCTTCCCGCTGCAGTTCCCGGCCGACTATCACGGCCAGGACGTCGCCGGCAAGGAAGCCGACTTCCTCGTCACGATGACCAAGTGCGAGGTCCAGAACCTGCCGACCGTCGATGACGAGTTCGCCAAGTCGCTGGGCATCGCCGAAGGCACGATCGACGCGCTGCGCGCCGACGTCAAGAAGAACCTCGAGCGCGAGGTCAAGTTCCGCGTGCGTTCGCGCAACAAGGCCGCGGCGATGGACGCGCTGGCCAAGGCGGCCGAGCTCGAGCTGCCCAACGCGCTGGTCGCCAACGAGCTCCAGCGTCTGGTCGCTGGTGCCCGTGCCGACCTCAAGCAGCGCGGCGTCAAGGACGCCGAGAACGCGCCGATCCCCGAGGAGATCTTCCGCCCGCAGGCCGAGCGCCGCGTGCGCCTGGGTCTGGTCGTCGCCGAGCTGGTGAAGGCCAACAACCTGCAGGCCCAGCCCAACCAGCTGCGTGCGCACATCGAGGAGCTCGCCCAGAGCTACGAGAAGCCCGCCGAAGTGGTGCGCTGGTACCTCGGCGACCGCCAGCGCATGGCCGAGGTCGAGGCCGTGGTCATCGAGAACAACGTCACCGAGTTCATCCTGGCGAAGGCCAAGGTCACGGACAAGGTGCTACCGTTCGACGAACTGATGTCGGCAGCCTGAGGAAACAGCCCCTTATGAGCGTGATCGAGACGACCGGCCTGGGCATGGTGCCCATGGTCATCGAGCAGTCCGGGCGCGGTGAACGCGCCTACGACATCTACAGCCGCCTGCTGCGCGAGCGGATCGTCTTCCTCGTCGGCCCTGTCAATGACCAGGTCGCGAATCTCGTCTGCGCTCAGCTGCTGTTCCTGGAGTCCGAGAACCCGGACAAGGACATCTCGCTGTACATCAACTCGCCGGGCGGCAGCGTCAGCGCGGGCCTGTCGATCTTCGACACGATGAACTTCATCAAGCCCGAAGTGTCGACGCTGTGCATGGGCATGGCCGCCAGCATGGGCAGCTTCCTGCTGATGGCCGGCGCCAAGGGCAAGCGCTTCGCGCTGCCGAACTCGCGGGTGATGATCCACCAGCCCTCGGGCGGCGCCCAGGGGCAGGCCAGCGACATCGAGATCCAGGCCCGCGAGATCATCAAGACGCGCGAGCAGCTCAACCGCATCTATGCCGAGCGCACCGGGCAGTCGATCGAGAAGATCGCCGCCGACATGGAGCGCGACATGTGGCTTTCGCCCGGCGAAGCCAAGGACTACGGTCTGATCGACCAGGTCCTCGAAAAGCGCGGCTGACGCGTTTCCCGACCCCTTCTCGAACCCCTGAAAAGGCCTCCTTTTCGCCGCCCGGCGGGCGGCGGGAGTTGGTCTATGATGGGGTTCGGATCCCTTTTCCCTCCGCGCAAGACGAGACATGGCCGACAAGAAGGGCGCCTCCGGCGAGAAAGTCCTTTACTGCTCCTTCTGCGGCAAGAGCCAGCACGAGGTGAAGAAGCTCATTGCCGGGCCCTCGGTGTTCATCTGCGACGAGTGCATCGAGCTCTGCAACGACATCATCCGTGACGAGGTTCCGGCCGAAGGCGGCGCGGCGAAGGCCGCGAAGTCCGACCTCCCCGTCCCGAGCGAGATCAAGACCAGCCTGGACCAGTACGTCATCGGCCAGGACGTCGCCAAGCGCACGCTGTCGGTGGCGGTCTACAACCACTACAAGCGCCTGAAGCACATGGGCGCCGGTGGCAAGGACGAGGTCGAGCTCACCAAGAGCAACATCCTGCTGATCGGCCCCACCGGCTCGGGCAAGACGCTGCTGGCGCAGACCCTGGCCAAGCTGCTCAACGTCCCCTTCGTGATCGCCGACGCGACCACGCTGACCGAGGCCGGCTACGTCGGCGAGGACGTCGAGAACATCATCCAGAAGCTGCTGCAGAACTGCAACTACGACGTCGAGCGGGCGCAGCGCGGCATCGTGTACATCGACGAGATCGACAAGATCAGCCGCAAGGCCGACAACCCGAGCATCACGCGCGACGTGTCGGGCGAAGGCGTGCAGCAGGCGCTGCTGAAGCTCGTTGAAGGCACGATGGCCAGCGTGCCGCCGCAAGGCGGGCGCAAGCACCCGAACCAGGACTTCCTGCAGATCGACACGACGAACATCCTGTTCATCTGCGGCGGCGCGTTCGACGGCCTCGAGAAGGTCATCCAGGGCCGCACCGAGAAGTCGGGCATCGGCTTCGGTGCCACCGTGCACAGCAAGAGCGAGAAGCGGGTCTCCGACCTGTTCCGCGAGGTCGAGCCCGAGGATCTGATCAAGTTCGGCCTGATCCCCGAGCTGGTGGGCCGGCTGCCGGTCGTCGCCACGCTGGGCGAACTGACCGAGGACGCGATGGTGCAGATCCTGACCGAGCCGAAGAACGCGCTCGTCAAGCAGTACCAGAAGCTCTTCGGCATGGACGGTGTCGAGCTCGAGATCCGTCCTTCGGCGCTGTCGGCCATCGCGCGCAAGGCGCTGGCACGCAAGACCGGCGCCCGCGGCCTGCGTTCCATCATGGAGCACGCGCTGATCGACACGATGTTCGACCTGCCGACGCTGGACGGCGTGGCCAAGGTCGTGATCGATGAACACATCATCGAAGACGGCGCCAAGCCGCTGCTGGTCTACCGGGAACAGGCCAAGGCCAGTGCCTGATCCCGTCCGGTCCGCGCCCGCACGCGGCGGCCCGCCACTTGCATTTGCCCTCTCGGGCCCCACGTGGGCCTGAGAAAGAGAGGTACACCGATGTCCGGACATCCCACCCTGCCGAGCGACCCGATCACGCTGCCGCTGCTGCCGCTGCGTGACGTCGTGGTGTTCCCGCACATGGTCATCCCGCTGTTCGTGGGGCGCCCGAAGTCGATCAAGGCGCTGGAAGCGGCGATGGAGTCGGGCCGGCAGATCATGCTCGTCGCCCAGAAGGCCGCCGGCAAGGACGAGCCCAAGGCCGACGACATGTTCGAGATCGGCTGCGTGTCGAGCATCCTGCAGATGCTCAAGCTGCCCGACGGCACCGTGAAGGTGCTGGTCGAAGGCCTGCAGCGCGCCCGCACCGTCACGATCACCGACTCCGGCGAGCATTTCGTCGGCACCGTCGCGCCGATCACCGCGCCGGCCGACAGCTCGCCCGAGATCGAGGCCCTGCGCCGCGCCGTGACGCAGCAGTTCGACCAGTACGTCAAGCTCAACAAGAAGATCCCGCCCGAGATCCTGACCTCGATCGCCGGCATCGACGATCCGGGCCGCCTGGCCGACACGATCGCCGCGCACCTGCCGCTCAAGCTCGAGGCCAAGCAGGCCGTGCTCGACCTGTTCGCCACCGCGCAGCGGCTGGAGAAGCTGCTCGAGCTGCTCGAGCACGAGGTCGACATCCTCCAGGTCGAGAAGCGCATCCGCGGCCGCGTCAAGCGGCAGATGGAGAAGAGCCAGCGCGAGTACTACCTGAACGAGCAGGTCAAGGCGATCCAGAAGGAACTCGGCGACGGCGAAGAAGGCGCCGACCTCGAGGAACTCGAGAAGAAGATCGCCGCCGCGCGCATGACCAAGGAAGCGCGCAAGAAGGCCGAGTCGGAGCTGAAGAAGCTCAAGCTGATGTCGCCGATGTCCGCCGAGGCGACCGTCGTGCGCAACTACATCGACACGCTGGTCAACCTGCCCTGGGCGAAGAAGTCCAAGATCAAGCACGACCTGGCGAACGCCGAGACGGTGCTCAACGAGGATCACTTCGGCCTGGAGAAGGTCAAGGACCGCATCCTCGAGTACCTCGCGGTGCAGCAGCGCGTCGACAAGGTCAAGGCGCCGATCCTGTGCCTCGTCGGCCCCCCGGGCGTCGGCAAGACCTCGCTCGGCCAGAGCGTGGCGCGTGCCACCGGCCGCAAGTTCGTGCGCATGGCGCTGGGCGGCATGCGCGACGAGGCCGAGATCCGTGGCCACCGCCGCACCTACATCGGCTCGATGCCGGGCAAGGTGCTGCAGAGCCTGAGCAAGGTCGCGGTGCGCAACCCGCTGTTCCTGCTCGACGAGATCGACAAGCTGGGCATGGACTTCCGCGGCGACCCGTCGTCGGCGCTGCTGGAAGTGCTCGACCCCGAGCAGAACCACACCTTCAGCGACCACTACGTCGAGGTCGACTTCGACCTGTCCGACGTGATGTTCGTCGCCACCTCCAACTCGATGAACATCCCGCCGGCGCTGCTCGACCGGATGGAAGTCATCCGCCTGGCCGGCTACACCGAGGACGAGAAGCTCAACATCGCCCAGCGCTACCTGCTGCCCAAGCAGCAGAAGAACAACGGCGTGGCCGACGGCGAGATGGAAGTCACCGAGTCGGCGCTGCGCGGCATCATCCGCTATTACACGCGTGAAGCCGGCGTGCGTTCGCTCGAGCGCGAGATCTCCAAGATCTGCCGCAAGGTGGTCAAGGGCATCCAGCTCAAGACCTACGAGGGCAAGGTCGTCGTCACCGAGGACAACCTCAACGACTTCCTGGGCGTGCGCAAGTACGACTTCGGCCGCGCCGAGAAGCAGAACCAGGTCGGCCAGGTCGTCGGCCTCGCCTGGACCGAGGTCGGCGGCGATCTGCTGACGATCGAGGCGGCGGTGATGCCCGGCAAGGGCAACATCATCCGCACCGGCCAGTTGGGCGACGTGATGAAGGAGTCGGTCGAGGCGGCCCGCTCGGTGGTGCGCTCGCGTGCCCGCCGCCTGGGCATCAAGGACGAGCTCTTCGAGAAGCGCGACATCCACATCCACGTGCCCGACGGCGCGACGCCCAAGGACGGGCCGAGCGCGGGTGCGGCGATGACGACGGCTTTCGTCTCGGCGCTGACCGGCATCCCGGTGCGGGCCGACGTCGCGATGACCGGCGAAATCACGCTGCGCGGCGAGGTCACGGCGATCGGCGGCCTGAAGGAGAAGCTGCTCGCGGCGCACCGCGGCGGCATCAAGACGGTGCTGATCCCGGAAGAGAACGTCAAGGATCTCCAGGAGATTCCGGAGAACGCGAAGAACAACCTCGAGATCGTGCCGGTGCGCTGGATCGACCGCGTGCTCGAGATCGCGCTGGAGAAGGTGCCCGAGCCGCTGCCGGAAGACGAGGTCGCGGCCAAGGACGCCACACCGGAAGCGGCGGTGGCGCCGGTCGTCGGTTCCGATGCGCTGCCGCACTGAAAAGGTCTTGCCAACCGCGTAAAAATCGGTCTATACTGTCGGTCTTGATTCGTTGCAGCCAATGCAGGAAGTCAAGGGCAAAGCGGGAATAGCTCAGTTGGTAGAGCGCAACCTTGCCAAGGTTGAGGTCGCGAGTTCGAGCCTCGTTTCCCGCTCCAAGACATCCGAAGGGAAGCCCAGGCTTCCCTTCTTTTTGGGCAGAATCCGGGTTTTCTGTCCCGCGGCGCGATAGCAAAGCGGTTATGCAATGGATTGCAAATCCATCTAGTCCGGTTCGACTCCGGATCGCGCCTCCAGTATTCCGATCGTCAAAGGGCTCCCGTGTGGAGCCCTTTGTGCATCGAGAACCCGTTGAGCCGCCCGGATGGCGAAACTGGCAGACGCAGCGGACTTAAACTCCGCCGCCTCTCGAAAGAGGGCATGCGGGTTCGATCCCCGCTCCGGGCACCATCAGCGCTGACGGCGTCTCTCGCCTCGCGCTTCGCGCCCCGCCGGCCGCAGGCCGGCTTCGAACGCCCTCTCCAGCTCGGCCAGCGCCTCGACGCTGGCGCTCAGTGCCTGCAGATAGGCCGGCGCGTCGGCGTGCAGCGTCTGCAGCATGCGGTGGACCACACGCGACGAATGCAGCGGCCCGGCGTTCTCGGGTACCTGGGCACGCGCCTGGCGCAAGCGGTGCTCGGTCTTCAGCCGGCCGACGGTGGGCTGCAGCGCGGCGACGGTCTTCAGCAGCGGCGGCGCCGGCGCGCGCACCTGGCGGCGTGGCGGCGGCGCTTCGGCGCGGCCCAGGCGGTCGACCAGCGACGACAGGCCGGCCCAGGGCGGCGGCAATGCGGCGGCGGGCGCGGCAGGCGGCACGTTGGCAATGGCGTCGATGCGCCGCTGCAACTGCGCCAGCAGCAGCCGTCGCGTCTCGCCTTCGGCCGCCGCGGCACGGCGCGCCAGCGCTTCGGCGACGGCCAGTGCGACCGGCTCGGCGCCGGGCACGGCGCGGCGCGCGGCCAGCGCCGCGAATACGTCTTCGTCGGCCGCTGCGTTCATCGAGCCGTGTCGGCCGCCCGCCGCGGCGTCGGCGCGATCTCGACACGCCGGTTCAAGGCGCGCCCGGCGGCGTCGGCGTTCGAGGCCACCGGCTGCTCGGCGCCGAAGGCCGCGGCGAACACCGCCGACGACGGCACGCCGTCCTCGATCAGCGCGCGTGTCACCGTCAGCGCACGCTGGGCCGACAACTCCCAGTTGTCAGCAAAACGCGCCCGGCCGCCGTCGCGCACCTGCCGGTCGTCGGTGAAGCCGCTGACCATCAGCACCTCGTCGCGCGCCGACAGATAGGCCGCCAGCGGGCCGGCCAGGCTCTTCAGCAACTGGCGTCCCTCGGGCTGCAGCTCGGCGGAGTTGAAGGCGAACAGCACGTTGCCGCTGATGCCGATGCGCCCGCCGGCCAGCGTCACGCGGCCGGCGGCCAGCGGGACGGCCAGCGCGTGCTCCAGCGCCTCGCGGCGCTGGGCCTCGGCCTGGCGCTGCTGCACCTCGGCGCGCAGGCGTTCGGCCAGGTCCAGCTGCAGCCCGATGGCGCAGACCAGGATCAGCACGAAGGCGCCGAGCAGCCCCGACATCAGGTCGCCGAAAACCGCCCAGACCGGCGCGCCGTGTTCGGCGTCGCCGTCGATCTCGTCGTCGGCGGTCATGCCCCGGCCTCGGCGGCGCGGCGCTGCAGCGCGGCCACCGCCTGCTGCTGGGCGCCCAGCGTCAGGTCGACGATCTCGCGCGCCTGGGCGACGTAGTAGGCGAGCTGCTCGTCGCTGCGCGCGCCGGCCTGGGCGAGCGCGGCCTCTATGCGCTGCAACTGCGCCGTCGTCTGCTCGCTGCTGCGCGCGAAGAGCTCGACCGCCTGGCCGAAACCTTCGCCCAGCGCGGCGAGTTCGCCGGCGCCGGCCTCGACCTGGGCCGCGGTCGTGCGCAGCGCCTGGGCTTCGCTCTCGACCTGGGCGGCGAAGCGTTTGCCGGCGTCTTCCAGCAGCGTGCCGGTGCTCTCGACCAGCGAGGCGATGGTCTCGCGCTGCTCGTGCCCGGCGCGCTGCACGGTGTCGAGCAGTTCGCCCAGCGTGCCCAGCAGGCGGTTGCGTTCTTCCAGCGCCGCGTTGTCGCGCACCAGGCTGTCCGACAGCGCCTGGCGCAGCTCGGCGATGACCTCGGCGGCGGCGCGCGGCGCCTCGCCAGCGGCCTGCACCAGGCGGCCGATCTGGGCGATCGTCGCCTCGGCCTGCTCGCGCGTGCGTGCCGAGACGGCGTCGGCGGCGGCGTCCAGCGCGGCGCAGACACGCTGCTGGTGGCCGGCGGCGTCGGCGGCGGCACGGCGTGTCTCGTCGGCCAGTCGCTCGGCCAGCGCCTGCAGCGTGGTCTCCATCGCTGCGCGGCGTTCGGCTTCGCGGGCAGCGGCGGTTTCGTCGGCGGCAGCGCGGGCCGCGGCCAGTTCGGCCTGCAGCGTGGCGGCGTGGCGCTGCAGCACCTCGCCGGCCGCGGCGACGGTCTCGCGGCCGGCGGCGGCCAGTGCGGCCTGGGCGTCGTGCTGCATTTCCAGCGTCTGCTGCCAGGCGGCCGACCAGCGTTCGCTGCCGGTCTGCAGCCTGGCGTCCAGGCCGTCGAGCAGCGTCGCCGAGCGTGTCTGCAGGTCGCCGCCGAAACGTTCCAGCGCCGCGCCCAGGCGGTCGAGCTGGGCCTGCTGGCGCGCCTGCTGCGCGTCCAGCGCCTCGCGGCCGTGTTCGGCCAGGCGTTCGGCCGTGGCGTCCAGGCGTTCGGCGACGCCGGCCAGATGCTGCTGCACCTGGCCTCGCAGCGTCTCGTTCAGCGTCACCGACTGGCGCTCCAGCGCCGCCATCGTCGACTGAACCGCCGGCTCGACCGCCGCAGCGGCTTGCCGGGCACTGGCGGCGGCGGTCTCGGCCAGCGTCGTGGCGACGGTGGCCGACAACTCGCGCCAGGCCTGGCCGGCGTCGTCATGGAAACGCTGCTGGCCGGCGAGCAGGCGCTCGTCCAGCGTGCGGCCGCGTTCCTCGATCGTCGTCGCCAGCGCCTGAAGCCGCTCGGCAAGCGCCGGCAGCCATTGCGCCTGGGCCTGCAGCAGCGCCAGCGAGGCTTCGCGCTGCTGCGTGCGCGAGAAGGCGCGCAGCGGGCCGGCGATCACGGCGTCGAGCCGGCGGCCGGCACGGCGGCGTTCGCGTCGCAGCAGCGCCGACATCAGCCCCAGCATCGCCGACGCGGCGACGCCGGCCACCGAGCTGCCGAACGCCAGCCCCAGGCCGCGCACCGGCGCCGCCAGCGAGGCGCGGATCGCCTCGACGTCGGCGGCGTGCTCCAGCGCCTGGCCGGTGCCCTGCAGCGTGACGACCATGCCGAGGAAGGTGCCGAGCATGCCCAGCAGCACCAGCAGGCCGGCGAGGTAGGGCACCAGCGCCGGGCCGGGCAGCGCGGCGCGTTCGCCTTCGACACGCAGGCGCACGGTGTCGCGCAGCCCTGCCGGCACGCCGTCCAGCCAGGCGGCCAGCGACGGCGGCTCGGCCGTCGTCGCGCCGAGCTGGGCGTTCAGCGCCTCGGTCTCGGCGGCGAAGCGCCGCAGTTCGAGTGCGCCGACGATGAAGAAGACCGCGATCAGGGCCACCAGCGTCAGCGCCAGCGGGTTGGAGGCGCCATAACCGGCGCCGACCCAGATCAGGGTCAGCATGCCGGCAGCGAAGGCCGCGTGGGGAAGCAGTCGGTTCATCTCGCCTCGTGATCGTGCAGCGTCTGCAGCAGGCCTTGCGCCGGCAGCAGCCGGTGCGCCAGTTCGGCCCGCATCACCTCGTCCAGATCCTCGCGGAAGGCGGCCAGCCAGCCCGCGTCGTCGCCGTGTTCGCGGCCCAGGCGCTCGAAATGCGCCATCAGCCGCTGCGGCACCAGCGCCAGCACGCGGCGTTCCTGCGCCGCCAGCGCCGGCTCCAGCGCGGCGTCGATCGCCGCGACGCGTGCCAGCGCTGCCGAGCGCCGCGACAAGGCGTCACGCAGCCGCCGCCGCAGCGCGGCGACGGCGTCGTGCATGCCCTGCTGGAGCCCCAGGCAGTGGCGATGGAACGGGCCGAAGTCGTCCGGGCTCGTGGCCGGCTCGGCGGGCCCGGCGGCAATCGCCGCCTCCAGGGCCGCGCACACGCGCCGGAAGTCCGCGTCCTCGCTGCCGGCCGTGCGGCCCGCGGCGGGCACGGCCTGTCCGGCGGAGAGCGCCGAAGCGAGCGAGATGGCGCCCGCCCATCCGAGCCAGTGGCCCAGTCGCTCGGCGAAGGCGGGTCGCCCTTCGGCCGGCGGCCCGTCGGCAAGACGGGCGAGGAGGCGGGTGAGCTCCGAACCGGCAACGCCCGGGCTGGCAGACCCGTGCAGCATGAGCCAGTCGAAGGATCGGTAAAGGGCGCGCAGTGTACCGCCTGCGCCGCCGGGCGGCCGGCGCGGGCAAAAGAAAGGGCGCCCGAAGGCGCCCGTCGTGGCGGCAGGCCGAAGTTCAGCCGCGCACCTCGAGCTTGTTCTTCACCTGCTTGACGCCCTTGACGCTGCGCGCCAGCGTCTCGGCACGCTCCTTTTCCGTGCCCGACTTGGCGAAGCCCGACAGCATCACCTCGCCACGCAGCGTCTCGACGCTGATGGCGGAGGCGTCGACGGTCTTGTCCTCGACGAACCTGGCCTTCACGGCGGTGGTGATCGCGCTGTCGTCGATGTATTCGCCGACGGTGCTCTGGTCGCGCGTGACGGCGCAGCCCGGCAGGACGACGAGGGCGGCGACGGCCGTGATCGTGGCGGCGAGCGTGTTTCGGATGGTGTTCATGCGATGCGTTCTCCTTGTTCCTCGTGGCGAAGGCCGCAGCCGGCGGCTTTCGTGAGCAGCATCGTGTCCTCGCGCCGGTGCCGCCGGCGTGGGGCTCGGGCGCGACCGGCTGTCGGTGCACCCGCGTGCTGCGCTGTCGGACGTGTCCGACAGCCGACGCTCAGCCGCCGAGCAGCGCGCCGAGCTGTCGCAGCCCCTCCTCGCGCTCGGCGTCCAGCGGATGGGCGGCGCTCAGCCGCAGCCCGCCGGCCAGCGCCGCGCCGCTGCCGAATGCCGCCCCCGGCACGAAGCCGTAGCCGCGCTCGCGCAGCCGCGGCAGCAGCGCGGCGCTGTCGGCGCCCGCCGGCAGTTCGACCCAGATCACGTAGCCCCCTTCGCCCGGCGTGACGCGTGTGCCGGGCGGCAGCCAGCGGCGCGCCGCCGCCACCCAGGCCTCGGTCTGCGTCGCCAGAATTCGCCGCAGCCGGCGCAAATGGGTCTCGTAGCCGCGGTCGGCCAGGAAGCCGGCCAGCGCGGCGTCGGTCAGCGGCGACAGCAGCTCGCCGTGCACCGCGCGCGCGGCGCGCAGCTGCAGCCGGTGGCGCCGGCTGGCCACCCAGCCGACGCTGATGCCCGGCCCGGTGACGCAGGCCAGGCTGGCGCAGTACAGCACCCGGTCGTCGTCGTCCCAGGCCTTGACCGGGCGCGGGCGCTCTCCGGTGCGCTGCAGCTCGCCCATCAGCTCGCACTCGATCAGCGGCAGGCGGTGCTGGCGCAGCAGCGCGGCGAGCTGCTCGCGCGCCGCGTCGGGCATGCGGCTGCCGCGCACGCTGTCGAAGCTGGGCTCGGCGATGCAGCAGCGCACGTCGTGGTGCTGCAGCGCGAAGGCCAGCGCCGGCACCGAGAAGCCGCCGTCCTGCGGCGCCGGGATCGCCAGCGGCTTCAGGCCCAGGCTGGCGACGAGTTCCAGCGTGCGCGGCGACGCCGGCTCGGGCACCGCGACGGTGTCGCCGGGGCGGGTGAGCAGCCGCAGGCAGAGCTCCAGCGCCTCGCCTTCGCCGTGCGTGACGACGACGTCCTCGGCGTCGACCGCGCAGCCGGCGCGCAGCATGCGGTGCGCCAGCGCCCGGCGCAGCGCCTCGCTGCCGTAGACGCTGCCGATCGCCAGCAGCGTGCGGTCGGCCGCCAGCGCCAGCTGCAGATGGCGCTGCAGCGCCGGCAGCGGCAGCAGCGCCGCCGGCAGCGCCAGATGGCTCAGCGACAGGCTGTCGGGCCGTGTCGTCGCCAGCTCGATCAGGCGCTTGCGCCGGCCTTCGAGTTCCAGCGCCTCGCCGCCGGCCGGCACCGGCGCGCGCACCGCGCCGCGCACGAAGTGGCCGCGCCGCGCGCGCGCCTCGATCAGCCCGGCGTCCTCCAGCTCGTGCAGCGCGTGCGTGACGGTCGCCAGGCTGGCGCCGTGTTCGGCGCAGAGCTGGCGCACCGACGGCAGTTGCGAGCCCGGCGGGTAGCGTCCTTCGTGCAGCGCACGCGCCAGGTCCTCGGCCAGGCTGCGGTAGCGGGTGGGGCGTTCGGGCATGGCGTGACGATACGCCGATGCAGCGCTTCTGGATCGATACAGAGATCCGTCGCCTGGGTCGATACAGCGGCCGCTGCATGCGGCGCCGGAGGCGGCTGCTGTGGCTTACGCACGCCGGCCGCGCTGCCTAGAGTGCAGTGCCATGACGGAACGCCTGCTCCCGACCCTGCCCGCCGCCTGGCGCTCGATTCCGGTGCCGGTGCGCCGGCTGATGCTGGGCGAGCTGTTCGGGCTGCTGGCCGCCGCGGCCATGCATCTGGCGCTGGCCTGGTGGATCAGCCGCGAAGGTGGTGCTGACGCGCTGGCGCGCTACGGCGCGGTCACCGCGCTGGCGGCGCTGCTGGCGACGCCGCTGCTGTCTCCGGCCGGCGACCGCTGGCCCAAGCGGCGGCTGATCCGCCTGGGCAAGCTGGTGCTGGTGCTCGATGCTCTGGCCATCACGCTGCTGTGCGGGGCCGGCGTCTACGAC
The DNA here is from genome assembly GCF_000190375.1 of Rubrivivax benzoatilyticus JA2 = ATCC BAA-35. Classification (GTDB taxonomy): domain Bacteria; phylum Pseudomonadota; class Gammaproteobacteria; order Burkholderiales; family Burkholderiaceae_C; genus Rubrivivax; species Rubrivivax benzoatilyticus. Next base: position 9,497 of record NZ_AEWG01000160.1, on the reverse strand, counting down.
CTGCGGCTGATCTGCCTCTGCAGCCTGCTGTCGGTGGCGACGACGGCGCTGCTGTGGCCGGCCGAGGCGAGCATCCTGCCCGAGCTGGTGCCGGCGGACGAACTGCCGGCGGCGATCCGCTGGCGCCGCGGTGCCCAGGCGCTCGGCGGGCTGCTCGGGCCGGGCGTGGGCGGCGTCGTACTGGCCGCCGCGGGCTTGCCGGCCGCGATGCTGCTGAACCTGCTGCTGTTCGGCGTGGCGGCGCTCGCGGCCTGGAATGTCGGTTCGGCCGTGCGGCCGGCCGGCGCTGCGCCCAGCCGCGGCTGGTTCGACGAGATGGCCGACGGCCTGCGTGCCAAGTGGCAGGTGCGGCTGGACCGCTGGTGGACGTTGGTCGGCGCCTTGATGATGCTGTGCCTGCTGCCGGCCACCGGGCTGCTGCTGCCGCTGCGCATCCAGGGGCTGGGGCTGTCGGCGGCGTGGTTCGGGGCCTGCAGCGGGGCGCTGTCGCTGGGGTTGCTGGCCGGTGTCGCCGGGCTGGCGCCGGCGCTGATCGAACGCGTCGGGCGGCTGCGGGCGCTCGCCGTCGCGACGCTCGCCTGCGCTGCGGCGATCGCCGGCGTCGGCTGGGGCGAGCGGGCGCCGCTGCTGGTCGCGCTGTTCGCCGTCATCGGCCTGGCGCTGTCGGTGACGCAGCTGGTCGGCCAGACGCACCGCATGCTGGCGATGCCCGACGACTACCGCGCCCGCATGAGTGCGGCGCACCTGGCGATCGCCCATCTGGCGGCGGCACTCGCGCCGGCGCTCGGCGGCGCGCTGCTGGGGGTCGTCGCGGTGCCGACGGTCTACCTGATGCTGGCGGCGGGTTTTGCCTTCAGCGGCCTGTTGCTGATGGCGGTACCGGGGCTGGCGCACTTCCTTCGCCAGGACCACGAGGGCGCGCGTGGCTGGTACGGACGCCATTACCCTCGGGCGTTTACGCGTTCCTGAATCTGGCGCGGGCCTCGGGGCAGGGGGAATCCTAGTGTTCACCCTGATGGGGTTCGCCCAAAATAGAACGATCGTTCGATTTCTGGGGGCTCCGGTCGATGCGTTCGGGAACCCCCCACTAGAATCGTCGGGTAACGTCAACGTCAACTCCCAGGAGCTGAGGCATGAAGGTGCTGGTCCCCGTCAAGCGGGTGGTCGATTACAACGTCAAGGTCCGCGTGAAGAGCGACGGCACCGGGGTCGACATCGCCAACGTCAAGATGAGCATGAACCCCTTCGACGAGATCGCCGTCGAGGAGGCCGTGCGTCTGAAGGAGAAGGGCGTCGCGACCGAGATCGTCGTCGTGTCCTGCGGCGTCACGCAGTGCCAGGAGACGCTGCGTACCGCGATGGCGATCGGCGCCGACCGCGCGATCCTCGTCGAGACCACCGAAGAGCTGCAGCCGCTGGCCGTCGCCAAGCTGCTGAAGGCGCTGGTCGACAAGGAGCAGCCGGGCCTCGTCATCGTCGGCAAGCAGGCGATCGACGACGACGCCAACCAGACCGGCCAGATGCTGGCCGCGCTGGCCGGCCTGCCGCAGGCGACCTTCGCCAGCAAGATCGAGATCGCCGACGGCCGCGCCAAGGTGGCGCGCGAGATCGACGGCGGCGCCGAGACCGTGGACCTCAAGCTGCCGGCCGTCGTCACCGCCGACCTGCGCCTGAACGAGCCGCGTTACGTCACGCTGCCGAACATCATGAAGGCCAAGAAGAAGCCGCTGGAGACCGTCAAGCCGGCCGACCTGGGTGTCGACGTGACGCCGCGGCTGAAGACGCTGAAGGTCGCCGAGCCGCCCAAGCGCGGCGCCGGCGTCAAGGTGCCCGACGTCGCCACGCTGGTGGCCAAGCTGAAGAACGAAGCGAAGGTGATCTGAGATGGCTGTCCTCGTCATTGCCGAACACGACAACGCGACCGTCAAGGGCGCGACCCTGAACACCGTCACCGCGGCGCTGGCCTGCGGCGGCGACGTGCACCTGCTGGTCGCCGGCGAGAACGCCGGCGCGGCGGCCCAGGCCGCGGCGCAGATCGCCGGTGTCGCCAAGGTGCTGCACGCCGACGGCGCGGCGCTGGCCCATGGCCTGGCCGAGAACCTCGCCGCCCAGGTCGTCGCCATCGCCAAGGACTACAGCCACGTGCTGTTCCCGGCCACCGCCGGCGGCAAGAACGTCGCCCCGCGTGTCGCCGCGCTGCTGGACGTCGCCCAGATCAGCGACGCGACGAAGATCGTCTCCGCCGACACCTTCGAGCGCCCGATCTACGCCGGCAACGCCATCGCCACCGTGCAGAGCGCCGACGTGATCAAGGTCATCACCGTGCGCACGACCGGCTTCGACGCCGCGGCGGCGACCGGCGGCAGTGCCGCGGTCGAGTCGATCGCGGCCGTGGCCGATGCCGGCCTCTCGGTCTACGTCGGCAGCGAGATCGCCACCAGCGACCGCCCCGAGCTGACGGCCGCCAAGATCATCGTCTCCGGCGGCCGCGCGTTGGGCTCCAGCGACAAGTTCAACGAGGTGCTGACGCCGCTGGCCGACAAGCTGGGTGCCGCGCTCGGCGCCAGCCGCGCTGCGGTCGACGCGGGCTACGCGCCCAACGACTGGCAGGTCGGCCAGACCGGCAAGATCGTCGCGCCGCAGCTCTACATCGCCGCCGGCATCAGCGGCGCGATCCAGCACCTGGCGGGCATGAAGGACAGCAAGGTCATCGTCGCGATCAACAAGGATCCCGAGGCCCCGATCTTCAGCGTCGCCGACTACGGCCTGGAGGCGGACCTGTTCGCCGCGGTGCCGGAGCTGGTCGCCGCCATCTGAAGAACAACAAGATCCCGAGGCGCCCTCCGTGGCGCCTTTTTTCCATCTGGAGACGAAAACCATGACGTACCGTGCCCCGGTCAAGGACATGCTGTTCGTGATGAAGGAGCTCGCCGGCCTCGACGCCGTCGCCGCGCTGCCCGGATTCGAGGACGCCGGCTTCGACACCGCTGCCGCCGTGCTGGAGGAGTGCGCGCGCTTCAACGAGAACGTCGTCGCGCCGCTGAACCGTGTCGGTGACCTCGACCCCTCGTCGTTCGCCGACGGCCAGGTGCGCGCCACGCCCGGCTTCAAGCAGGCCTTCCAGCAGTTCGCCGAAGGCGGCTGGCAGGGGCTGCAGCACCCGGTGGAGTTCGGCGGCCAGGGCCTGCCCAAGCTGATCGGCGCGGCCTGCGGAGAGATGGTCAACAGCGCCAGCATCAGCTTCGCGCTGTGCCCGCTGCTCAGCGATGGCGCCATCGAGGCGCTGCTGACCGCCGGCAGCCACGAGATGCAGCAGGCCTACATCCCGAACCTGATCTCGGGGCGCTGGACCGGCACGATGAACCTGACCGAACCGCAGGCCGGCAGCGACCTGTCGCTGGTGCGCACGCGCGCCGAGCCGCAGGGCGACGGCACGTACAAGGTCTTCGGCACGAAGATCTTCATCACCTGGGGCGAACACGACATGGCCGAGAACATCGTCCACCTCGTGCTCGCGCGTGTCACCGGCGCGCCCGAAGGCGTGAAGGGCATCTCGCTGTTCGTCTGCCCCAAGGTGCTGGCCGACGGCACGCGCAACGACGTGCACTGCGTCAGCATCGAACACAAGCTGGGCATCAAGGCCAGCCCGACCGCGGTGCTGCAGTTCGGCGACCACGGGGGTGCGGTGGGCTACCTCGTCGGCGAAGAGAACCGCGGCCTGGAGTACATGTTCATCATGATGAACGCCGCGCGCTTCGGCGTCGGCGTGCAGGGCATCGCGCTGGCCGAACGTGCCTACCAGCAGGCCGTGGCCTACGCCCGCGACCGCGTGCAGAGCCGCCCGGTCGACGGCTCGACGCCGGGCGCTGCGGCCATCATCCGCCACCCCGACGTGCGCCGCATGCTGATGACGATGCGCGCCCACACCGAAGGCTGCCGCGCGATGGCGCTGGTGGCCGCGGCCGCCTACGACGCCGCGCACGCACACCCGGACGCCGCCGCGCGCAAGCAGAACCAGGCCTTCTACGAGTTCCTGGTTCCGCTGGTGAAGGGCCTGTCCACCGAGATGAGCCTGGACGTCGCCAGCCTGGGCGTGCAGGTGCACGGCGGCATGGGCTTCATCGAGGAGACCGGTGCCGCGCAGCACCTGCGCGACGCCAAGATCCTGACGATCTACGAAGGCACGACGGCGATCCAGGCCAACGACCTGGTCGGCCGCAAGACGGCGCGCGACGGCGGCGCCACCGCGCGTGCGATCGCGGCGCAGATCGAAGCCACCGAAGGCGAGCTGAACGCGTCGGGCAGCGCCGCCGCGCTGGCAATGGCGCGCCACCTGGGCGCCGCGCGCCGCGCCTTCCTCGACGTCGTCGACTTCGTGCTCGCCAAGGTGAAGAGCGAGCCGAACGCCGTGTTCTCCGGCAGCGTGCCCTATCTGATGCTGGCCGGCACGGCGGTCGCGGGCTGGCAGATGGCGCGTGCGCTGCTCGTCGCCGAACAGCGCCTGGCTGCCGGCGAGGACCCCGAGTTCATGAAAGCCAAGATCGCCACCGCACGCTTCTACGGCGACCATCTGCTGGTGCGCTGCGGCGGTCTGCGCGACGCCATCGTCGACGGCGCCGAGTCGGTCACCGCGCTCGAACTGGAGGCCTTCTGATGCTGCCGCCCGTGCTGCGACACCTGGCGCTCCCGGTCATCGGCTCGCCGCTGTTCATCATCAGCAACCCCAAGCTCGTCATCGAGCAGTGCAAGGCCGGCATCGTCGGTTCGATGCCGGCGCTCAACGCCAGGCCGGCCTCGTTGCTCGACGAGTGGCTGGCCGAGATCACCGAGACGCTGGCCGCCTGGGACCGCGACCACCCCGAGCGCAAGTCGGCGCCGTTCGCGATCAACCAGATCGTGCACAAGAGCAACGACCGGCTCGAGCACGACCTGGAGGTCTGCGCGCGCTACAAGGTGCCGCTGGTCATCACCTCGCTGGGTGCGCGCACCGACGTCAACGACGCGGTGCACGCCTGGGGCGGCATCGTGCTGCACGACGTCATCAACAACGCCTTCGCGCACAAGGCGGTGGAGAAGGGCGCCGACGGCCTGATCGCCGTGGCCGCGGGTGCCGGCGGCCATGCCGGCGTCAAGAGCCCGTTCGCGCTGATCCAGGAGATCCGCGCCTGGTTCGACGGGCCGCTGGCGCTGTCGGGCTCGATCGCCACCGGCGACGCGGTGCTCGCCGCGCAGGCGATGGGCGCCGACCTGGCCTACATCGGCTCGGCCTTCATCGCCACCGAGGAGGCGCGCGCCGCCGAGGCCTACAAGCAGTGCATCGTCGATTGCGACAGCGACGACATCGTCTACTCCAACCTCTTCACCGGCGTGCACGGCAACTACTTGAAGCCGTCGATCCGCAACGCCGGGCTGGACCCGGACCACCTGCCCGAGAGCGACCCGTCGAAGATGAACTTCGGCGGTGACGGTGCCAAGGCCTGGAAGGACATCTGGGGCTGCGGCCAGGGCATCGGTGCCGTGAAGGCGGTGTTGCCGGCCGGCGAACTGGTCGCGCGGCTGAAGCGCGAGTACGACGCGGCGCGCCAGCGCCTGGGCCTGACGGCCTGACTCGGCCCCGCCGGGCTCAGCGGGCCGGGTCGCCGTTCGCGGCGTCTCCGGCCTGTTGTGCGTCCAGCACCTCGTAGTCTGCGTCGCAGCCGACGCCGGCGGCGATCCAGCGCCGTGCCAGCCGTGCCGCCCAGGCCTCGGGCAGCCACGGCAGATGGCGGCCGGGCTCGGCGATCGCGCCGCAGCGGTAGCGGCCTTCTTCGGCCGCCCAGACCAGCGCCGCGCAGGCGCCGTGGCGGCGGCGCGAGATCCACACGCCCAGCGGGCAGGGCTCGGCGGCGCAGCAGACGCCGCAGCCGTTGCAGGGCTCGCCGGCCGTCGGCTTCGGTGGTGCCTCGGGAACGATGAGGACGCGGCGGGTGGACATGGCCGGCGCAGTGTGCGCCCGGACGCCGGGCCGCCAAGCGCCGATGAAGGCTGCCGCCGCGTGCCATTTGCCACGCCGTGCATGGGGTCGTCCGGGTTTGCGCTGGATCAGATCGCCCCACCCGAAATCCGCACGAGTGCTACAGTCCTTCGCTGGATACGGAACGTGTCTGGTCCTTCCCGTCCCCTTGCTGAGTCAGATGTGCAGCAAGGCGGGTCGCAATCCGCCAACCGGTGAAGCCGGGGCCGCGGAAGGTTGATCAACCCATCGTAGCCCTGGGAACCGGGGCGAAAGGTGCGCGAGAGATGATGCAGCAGTACAGGTCGAATTCGTACCTGTTCGGGGGCAATGCCCCGTACGTCGAGGAACTCTACGAGGCCTACCTCGACAACCCCGGCAGCGTGCCCGACAACTGGCGCGCCTACTTCGACAACCTCCAGCACGTGCCCGCGGTCGACGGCTCCGACAGCCGCGACGTCGCCCACGCCCCGGTCGTCGAATCCTTCGCCCAGCGCGCCAAGGCCAACGCCTTCGCGCTGAAGGCCAGCGCCGCCGACCTCGCCGTCGCGCGCAAGCAGGTCCACGTCCAGAGCCTGATCGCCGCCTACCGCTTCCTCGGTTCGCGCTGGGCCGACCTCGATCCGCTCAAGCGCACCGAGCGCCCGAAGATCCCCGAACTCGAGCCGGCGTTCTACGACCTGAGCGAGTCGGACATGGACATCGTGTTCTCGGCCGCGAACACGTACTTCAGCAAGGCCGAGAACATGAGCCTGCGGGACATCCTGCAGGCCCTGCGCGAGACCTACTGCGGCACGATCGGCGTCGAGTTCATGCACTGCACCGACCCGGCCGAGAAGCGCTGGTGGCAGGAGCGCCTGGAGTCCTCGCGCAGCAAACCCAGCTTCACCGCCGACGAGAAGAAGCACATCCTCGAGCGCCTGACCGCCGCCGAAGGCCTGGAGCGCTACCTGCACACCAAGTACGTCGGCCAGAAGCGCTTCTCGCTCGAAGGCGGCGAGAGCTTCATCGCGTCGATGGACGAACTTGTGCAGCGCGCCGGCGAGAAGGGCGTGCAGGAGATCGTCATCGGCATGGCCCACCGCGGCCGCCTGAACGTGCTCGTCAACACCCTGGGCAAGATGCCCAAGGACCTGTTCGCCGAGTTCGACCACACCGCGCCCGAGGCGCTGCCGGCCGGTGACGTCAAGTACCACCAGGGCTTCTCCAGCGACGTCTCGACGGCCGGCGGCCCGGTGCACCTGAGCCTGGCCTTCAACCCCTCGCACCTGGAGATCGTCAACCCGGTCGTCGAAGGTTCGGCCAAGGCGCGCATGGACCGCCGCGGCGACCCGCAGGGCAACCAGGTCCTGCCGGTGCAGGTGCACGGCGACGCGGCCTTCGCCGGCCAGGGCGTCGTGATGGAGACGCTGGCGCTGGCCAAGACGCGCGGCTACTTCACCGGCGGCACGCTGCACCTGGTCGTCAACAACCAGATCGGCTTCACGACCAGCGACCCGCGTGACAGCCGCTCGACGCTGTACTGCTCGGACGTCGTCAAGATGATCGAGGCGCCGGTGCTGCACGTGAACGGCGACGACCCCGAGGCCGTCGTGCTGTGCACCCAGCTGGCGATGGACTACCGCCAGCAGTTCAAGAAGGACGTCGTCGTCGACATCGTCTGCTTCCGCAAGCTCGGCCACAACGAACAGGACACGCCGAGCCTGACGCAGCCGCTGATGTACAAGAAGATCGCCCAGCACCCGGGCACGCGCAAGCTCTACGGCGACAAGCTCGTCGCCCAGGGCGTGCTGCCGCCCGAGGGCCCGGACCAGATGGTCAAGGCCTTCCGCTCGGCGATGGACGAGGGCCGGCACACGATCAACCCGGTGCTGACCAACTTCAAGAGCAAGTACGCGGTCGACTGGGCCCCGTACCTCGGCCGGAAGTGGACCGACGCCGCCGACACCGCGCTGCCGCTGGCCGAGATCAAGCGGCTGGCCGAACGCGTGACGACGCTGCCGTCGACCTTCAAGGTGCACCCGCTGGTCGAGAAGGTGCTCGCCGACCGCGCCGCGATGGGCCGCGGCGAGATCAACGTCGACTGGGGCATGGGCGAGACGCTGGCCTACGCGTCGCTGGTGGCCAGCGGCTACGCGGTGCGCCTGTCGGGCGAGGACTGCGGCCGCGGCACCTTCGTGCACCGCCACGCCGTGCTGCACGACCAGAACCGCGAAAAGTGGGACACCGGCACCTACGTGCCGCTGCAGAACGTCGCCGAAGGCCAGGCGCCGTTCGTCGTCATCGACTCGATCCTGTCCGAAGAAGCGGTGCTCGGCTTCGAGTACGGCTACGCCTCGGCCGAGCCGAACACGCTGACGATCTGGGAAGCCCAGTTCGGCGACTTCGCCAACGGCGCGCAGGTCGTCATCGACCAGTTCATCGCCTCCGGCGAAGTGAAGTGGGGCCGGGCCAACGGCCTGGTGATGCTGCTGCCGCACGGCTACGAAGGCCAGGGCCCCGAGCACAGCTCGGCGCGCCTGGAGCGCTTCATGCAGCTGGCGGCCGACAACAACATGCAGATCGTGCAGCCCACGTCGGCCAGCCAGATCTTCCACCTGCTGCGCCGCCAGATGGTGCGCCCGTTCCGCAAGCCGCTGGTGATCTTCTCGCCGAAGTCGCTGCTGCGTGCCAAGGACGCGACCTCGCCGCTCACCGAGTTCACGCGCGGCGAGTTCCGCACCGTGATGACCTCGCTGCACCCGGACGCCGAGGCCGACAAGGTCAAGCGTGTCGTCTGCTGCTCGGGCAAGGTGGTCTACGACCTGATCAGGAAGCGCGAGGAGAAGAAGGCCGCAGACGTCGCGATCATCCGCGTCGAGCAGCTCTATCCGTTCCCGCACAAGGCCTTCGCGGCCGAGATGAAGCGTTTCCCGAACGCCACCGAGGTCGTGTGGTGCCAGGACGAACCGCAGAACCAGGGCGCGTGGTTCTTCGTGCAGCACTACGTGCACGAGAACATGCTCGACGGCCAGAAGCTGGGTTATGCCGGCCGGCCGCCGTCCGCCTCGCCCGCGGTCGGCTACTCGCACCTGCACCAGGAGCAGCAGAAGGCGCTGCTCGAGCAGGCCTACGGCAAGCTCAAGGGCTTTGTTTTGACCAAGTGAGCGCGTGCCGGGTGCGCCGTGTGGCAGCGCCCGGCCCCGCCGCGAGGTCGACGGCCTGGACGGCCCTGTCACCCCGCGGTGCCCCGAACAAGACACCGAGATAGACCATGGCAATCGTTGAAGTGAAGGTCCCGCAACTGTCCGAATCGGTCGCGGAAGCCACCCTGCTGCAATGGAAGAAGAAGCCCGGCGACGCCGTCGCCGCCGATGAGATCCTGATCGAGATCGAGACCGACAAGGTCGTGCTCGAGGTGCCGGCGCCGGCCGCCGGTGTGCTGGCCGAGCTCGTCGAGGCCGACGGTGCCACCGTCGCCAGCGACCAGCTGATCGCCAGGATCGACACCGAGGCCAAGGCCGGC
>NZ_AEWG01000161.1 GCF_000190375.1 Rubrivivax benzoatilyticus JA2 = ATCC BAA-35 | reverse complement strand
ACGCTGACCGCGGGAGCGGCCAGCGACGCCCGGGTGGCTGTAGGCGTCGGTGGCCATGCGTTTCAACCCACGCTGACCGCGGGAGCGGCCAGCGACACTTGCCGGCGCCGGACTCGCCCACGATGGCGATGTTTCAACCCACGCTGACCGCGGGAGCGGCCAGCGACGCGGAGATGGACCAATGACGCGCCCGCAGTTCGAGTTTCAACCCACGCTGACCGCGGGAGCGGCCAGCGACGCGCGGTGTTGGTCAGCCGAGCCATCTCCTCGACGTTTCAACCCACGCTGACCGCGGGAGCGGCCAGCGACCTTCTGCTGCAGCTTGTGGCGCCGCATCACTTCCCGTTTCAACCCACGCTGACCGC
>NZ_AEWG01000162.1 GCF_000190375.1 Rubrivivax benzoatilyticus JA2 = ATCC BAA-35 | reverse complement strand
CGGGAGCGGCCAGCGACAAGGCGTCGGCGCCCTGGTGGTCAAGCTGCTCCAGTTTTCAACCCACGCTGACCGCGGGAGCGGCCAGCGACACCGGGTAGGCCAGCGCCTCCGTTCACCGCGGGCCTGTTTCAACCCACGCTGACCGCGGGAGCGGCCAGCGACCCGGGGCAGCCCTGGACGATCGAGCCGCCGGCTGTTTCAACCCACGCTGACCGCGGGAGCGGCCAGCGACATCAACGAGCTCGGCAAGACGTTGGTCGACTCGGCGTTT
>NZ_AEWG01000163.1 GCF_000190375.1 Rubrivivax benzoatilyticus JA2 = ATCC BAA-35 | reverse complement strand
GATCCTGTCGCCGGAGGAAGTGCGGCTCCTCTCTGGGGGCTACGTTCGCCCGGCCGACCAGCTTCGTGCACTGCACGAGCGGGGCTATCACCGGGCACATCGCTCCAGGCGAACCGGCCGCGTCGTAGTCGAACGCGCGCACTACGACGCGGTGGCGGCCGGCCACACACATGCGCCGGTCCTTGGCGGACGCCCACGCCCAAGGCTTCGCCCGGTCCCGCCGTGAGCAAGGACCCTGCGCTGCCCGCCCGCGTCTTCGCCAAAGGCGCGTGCTACTACCTCGTGGTGGCAGACGGGAAGAAGCGGGTATGGAACAAGCTGTCGAAGGTCAGGGACGGCCTGCCGGCGATGTATACCGCACTCGCGAAGATGCTGAGCGCCGACGATCGCGATGGGTCGATGGCTCAGCTGATCGCCGACTGGGAAGCCGAGGTGATGGTCAAGCACTCGGCCAAGACCCAGATCGACGAGCGCGCCCGGGGCGCCAAGATCGCCGCCCGTTTCGCGGATTTCCAAGTGGTCGACGTCACGCCCCCCGATGTCGTCGAGTTCCTGAAACCGTTCCGCGCAAAGCCCCGAACGTTCAACCTCTACCGCGCGCAGATCGGAGAGTTGATGCGCTTCGCGATCGAGAAGGGTCTGCGCGATCCGGGCACGAACCCAGTGACGGCCGTGGTGCGCACCATGAGCACGCCGCCGCGCAAGCGCTGCCCCACGACGAGCGAACTGCGGCGCGTGAAGATCGGCTGCCTCTACGGCGACGACGGCAAGCGCACCCGCTCAGGGCTCACGATGGCCTGCCTGATCGAACTGGCCTATCTGACCGGGCAGGACGTCTCGGTGATGATCCGGCTTCGGGACCAACGCGACCCGCTCCACCCCGACGAGCCGCACGTTCACAAGGATGGCGTGTTCTTCCGCCGCGACAAGACAGGCAACGCGGTACTCGTCGAGTGGACCCCGCGGCTGCGGGCCGTCATCGCCGCGCTGCGGCGCATACGGGCGGAACGCCGGCTGAAGAGGACGGCAGCACCGCGCGCGGACACGGCGTTCCTGTTCACGCGCCAGAGCGGTGAACCCCTGACCTACTCGGCCGTCGCCAACGCCTGGCAGGAAGGCATCCGCCGGTCGAAGGTGCTGCCATTCATGTTCCGCGACATCCGTGCACGTGCGCTCACCGATACGGCACTGCGGGGAGGCATGCGCGCCGCGAACGCGATGGGCACCCACACGACGGAGGCCCAGACGGCCGACTACGTGCGATCAAAAACGGCGAGGAAGACGAGGGCGACGGCATGAAGGAGGCCGGCCGGAAGGCATTCAAGAGCCTCCGGCGGGCCCTTCAGACCTGGGTGCCGGAGCCTCATCTGGCGAAGCGACTCGCCCGCTCCGTTAGAAGAATCCGATTCCGTTAGAAAACTGCACAAAAATGTTGCAGCAGCCGCGGAGCGATTTCCGCAACGGAATCAATAAGTTGGATGGTCGGGGTGACACGATTCGAACGTGCGACCCACTGCTCCCAAAGCAGTTGCGCTACCAGGCTGCGCTACACCCCGACGAAGCCGGCCATTGTAGCGGTCGGCCCCTGGCGGGCCGCTCGCCGCCCTGGGGGGTCAGATCCGTTCGGCCGGCGCCGGCAGCTGCAGCTGGCGCGCCACCGCCTTGCATTGGCGGATGTGCTGCTCGCAGACGATCTTCAGCGCCGAGAAGGTCAGCGCCGCCGACACCGCCTGGCCGGCCACCGGCACGACCTTGGCGGCCTGCTTGGTCGTCAGCCGCACGCCGACGGTGCGCACGATGCGCAGCACGACGTCGCGTGTCACCAGCCGCCCCACGAGCACACCGCCACCGACGCTGATCGCCTTGTAGACGACGAGGCGCCGGTCGGGCGCCAGGCGCTCGACCTGCTCGGCGCTGAGGCCGAACTCGGCGTTGATCTCGGGCAGCAGCTTGACCAGCGTGCCGACGTCGGTGATCCAGTCGATGCCCGGGATCGGCACCGCGGCGATGCCCGCCGCCACCAGCGCGCGCCGCGTGACCAGGCGCCGCGCGCGGGCCGCGGCGGCCTCGATCTCGGCCTCGGTCCCCGGCACCACGACCCAGTCCGCCGGGGCGGCCATCGTCAGGGCCGGGCCGGCATCACGACGATGCCGTCTTCGTCGGCGACGACCCACTCGCCCGGCGCCACGCGCACGCCCTGCACCTGCACCGGCACGTCGCGCCGGCCTTCGTGGCGCTTGACCGTGGGCATCGGCATCGCGGCCAGCGCGCGGATGCCGACGTCGCAGGCGGCGAGTTCGGCCAGGTCGCGCACCGCACCGTCGACGACGAGGCCGGCCCAGCCGTTCTTCGCCGCCGCGGCGGCCAGATTGCCGCCGACCAGCGCACGGCGCAGCGAGCCGCCGCCGTCGACGACGAGCACCCGCCCGGCGCCCGGCTCGTCGAGCGCGGCCTTCACGAGGCTGTTGTCCTCGTGGCACTTGACCGTGCTCGCCGGGCCGGCGAAGCGCACGCGCCCGCCGTAGCTCGCGAACACCGGCGGCAGCACGCGGAAGTCGCCGCGGTCGTCGTCCTTGTGCCGGTCGCAGAGGTCGCAGGTGGAGAAGTCGTTCATCGTCGGTCCCCCTGGAAGAATGCTAATCGCGCCATGTCGACGGCCGCCAAAGCCCCATGCCGGCCGGCTATCGAGCCGGCTCGCGCGGCGCCGGCGGCAGCATCACGCGGTGCTCGCGCACCGACTTCAAGATGATCGAGGTCGAGGTCTCGGCCAGCAGGCACAAACGCGACACCACGGCGTCGAGGTGGGCGACGTCGGTGACCGCGATCTCCAGCATCCAGCTGTCCTCGCCGGTGATGTTCCAGGCGTTGACGACCTCGGCCGTCTGCTCGATCAGCTCGAGCATGCGCTCGTAGTCGGTGCGGCCCACACGCACCAGCGCGCGGATGCCGTAGCCCAGCGCGCCCAGGTTGACCGTCGCGCGGTAGCCGGTGATGACGCCGGCGGCCTCCAGCTTGCGCACGCGCTCGGCCACCGCCGGCTGGCTCAGGTGCACACGCCGGCCCAGTTCGGCCAGGCTCAGCCGGGCGTCGGCCTGGAGTTCGGCGAGCAATCTCGTGTCATAGGCATCCAAGGCGCAGCTCATTCAGAACCTTTGTTTCGACGGCAGACAACCGCGATCACCTTCGATTCTGCATGGATCTCGGCTGAAGAGCTTTCTATCATCTCGCCCCATGTCAACCGCCGCCCTGCCCACCTCCGCCGCCCGGCTGTCGCCGCTGCTGCTGGCCTGCCTGGCCGCCACCTGGCTGATCTGGGGCTCGACCTACCTGGCGATCAAGTGGGCGCTGGTGAGCTTCCCGCCCTTCTTCCAGATGGGCACACGTTTCGTCGCCGCCGGGCTGGTGCTGGGCGCTTTCGCACGCTGGCGCGGCGCCGGCTGGCCCGACCGCGCGCAGTGGACCAGCGCCTTCATCCTCGGCGCGCTGATGCTCGGCGGCGGCTACGGCGCGACGGCCTTCGCGCAGCAGAGCGTCAGCTCGGGTCTGGTCGTGGCCTTCATCGCCGTCGTGCCGGCGGTGGTCGCGCTGTTCGAGCTGCCTTACGGCCTGCGCCCGTCGCGGCTGGAGACGCTGGGCATCACCACCGGCCTGGCCGGCATCGTGCTGCTGACGCAAGGCGAAGGTTTCGGCGCTTCGGGCGAGGGCCTCGTGGCGATGACGATCGCCTGCGCCGCCTGGTGCGCCGGCAGCGTCTGGGCCAAACACGGGCTGCCGGGCGGCCGCCGGCTGGAGCTGGCGCCCGGCGCCGCAGGCTACGCCAGCCAGATGCTGGCCGGCGGGCTGCTGCTGATGGCCATGTCCTGGGCCGCCGGAGAGCAGCCGACGCTGCCGCCGGACCCGCGGTCGCTGGCCTGCTGGGTCTACCTCGTCGTCGCCGGCTCGCTGATCGGCTTCAGCGCCTACATGCTGCTGCTGCAGCGTGCCAGCACCGCGCTGGCCTCGAGCTACACCTTCGTCAACCCGGTGATCGCGATGGTGCTGGGCGTGACGATCGGCGGCGAGGTCGTCGGCGCCGGCGAGATGCTGGCCGCCGGCATCGTCACCGCCAGCGTGGTGCTGCTGCTGGCCGGACGGCGCTGACTCAGCGCCGGGCGGCCGCGGCGCGGATCTGCGCCAGCGTCGCGCGCGAGGTGCTGACCTCGACGTCGAGCTTCAAATGCAGCAGCGCCGGCTTGCCGGCTGCCAGCGCACGCTCCAGAGCAGCCTCGAAGTCGGCGGTCTTCTCGACGGTCTCCCCGGCCCAGCCGTAGGCCCGCGCCAGCGCGGCGAAATCGGGGTTGCAGAGCTCGCTGCCGCTGATGCGCCCCGGGTACTCGCGCTCCTGGTGCATGCGGATCGTGCCGTAGCTGCCGTTGTCGACGACGACGACCAGCAGCTGCTGCACGCCCGCGGCGCGCGCCGTCGCCAGCTCCTGGCCGGTCATCAGGAACTCGCCATCGCCGAGGAAGGCCACCGCCTGGCGCTGCGGCTGCAGCACCGCGGCGGCCACCGCCGCCGGCAGGCCGTAACCCATCGCGCCCGAGGTCGGCGCCAGCTGCGTGCGGCCGTGGTGCTGCAGGCCGGGGTAGCGCAGGAAACGATGCAGCCAGCCGCTGTAATTTCCGGCGCCGTTGGTCCAGACGGTGTCCTCGGGCAGGCGGCGCTGCAGCGTCTGCACGACGGCGGCCAGGTCCAGCGGCTCGACCGGCGTCGGCACCTGGTTGGCCTCGTAGTCGGCGCGCGCCGCGGCGGCCCAGGCGCCGTCGCGGCCCGGCGGCGCGGTCAGCGCCTCCAGCGCCTTGGCAGCGCTGCGCATCGAGGCCTGCAGCAGCAGGTCGGCGGCGTAGACGCGGCCCAGCTCCTCGGGGCCGGCGTGCACGTGCACCAGCGTCTGCGCCGGGCGCGGCGCCTGCAGCAGCGTGTAGCCGCCGGTCGTCATCTCGCCCAGGCGCACACCGAGCGCGATGACGAGATCGGCGTCGCGCACCCGGGCGGCGAGCTTCGGATTGATGCCGATGCCGACGTCGCCGGCGTACAGCGGGTGGGCGTTGTCGAACGTGTCCTGGAAGCGGAAGCCGCAGGCCACCGGCAGCTGCCAGTTCTCGGCGAAACGCTGCAGCGCCGCCGCCGCTTCGGCGTCCCAGCCGCTGCCGCCGGCAATGACGATCGGCCGCTCGGCCTGCAGCAGCAGCCGGCGCAGGTCGCGCAAGGCGCCCGGCGCCGGCCAGGCCAGCGCCGGCTCGACACGCGGCAGCACCGGCGCGGCCGTCTCGCGCGTCAGCACGTCCTCGGGCAGCACCAGCACCACCGGGCCGGGCCGGCCCTGCATCGCGGTGTGGAAGGCGCGCGCGACGTACTCGGGGATGCGGTCGGCGTCGTGCACCTCGCCCACCCACTTGGCCATGCCCAGCGTGCCGGGGCCGAACATCTGGCGGTAGTCGACTTCCTGGAAGGCTTCGCGGTCACGCTGGTCGCCGGCCACCTGGCCGATGAACAGCAGCATCGGCGTCGAGTCCTGGAACGCGGTGTGCAGCCCGATCGCCGCGTTCGACGCGCCGGGGCCGCGTGTGACGAAGCAGACGCCGGGCCGCCCGGTGAGCTTGCCCTGGGCCTCGGCCATGAAGGCCGCGCCGCCTTCGTGGCGGCAGGCGACGAAGCGGATACGTTCGCGGTGTTCGTGCAGGCCGTCGAGCACGGCGAGGTAACTCTCGCCGGGCACGCCGAAGCAGGTGTCCACACCCTGGGCGACGAGGGCCTCGACGACGGCATGGCCGGCAAGGCGGGAGGCGGCGGTGCTGTGCATCGCGCGACTGTAGCCGCGCGGCGCACCGGCTTCAGGCCGGCGCCAGGCGGCGCCGGCGGTGCAACGCCAGGCCGACGAAGGACGCCGACAGCACGCCCAGCGCCATTGCCGCCGCCGAGCCGCCGAACACCGCGTTCGGCAGGCCGGCGTCCATCAGCGCGCCGAACACCGGGGCCGACAGCGCGAAGCCGACGTCCAGCCCGGAGTAGACGGTGCCGTAGACGCGGCCGGTAGCGCCGGGCGGCGCCGCGCGCTTGATCAGCATGTCGCGCGACGGGCCGGCCAGCCCGGTGCCGAAGCCGGCCAGCGCGGCGGCGGCCGCGGCCACGAGCCCCGGCAGCCAGCCGCTGGCGACCAGCAGCAGCAGCGCGGCAGCCAGCGCCATCGCGCCGGCGATCACGCGTTCCAGCCGCTCGGCGCGCGCCACCAGGAAGCCGCCGACGATCATGCCGGCGGCGCCGCAGAGCATGTAGCCGGTGACGACGAAGGCCGTCGTCGACAGCGGCAGCCCGTACATGCGCTGCAGCGCCGGGCTGGCGAAACTCTGGATCGCCGACAGCGCGGCCGTGGTCCAGAAGAAGAACGAGAAGCACAGCCAGACGCTGGGCAGCTTCAGGAAGGCCATCGGGTGCTCGGTCGCGCCGGCCACCGCGGCCCGCTGCACGTGGGCGTCGTGGTGGTCGTCGATCAGCTCGCGCTGTGCGACCAGCAGCACCAGCACCGCCGCGCCCAGCAGCGCGCAGCCCAGGTAGGCCGCGCGCCAGGAGCCGAAGGCCGCGGTCAGCCCGATCAGGAACACCGGCGCCAGCGCCCAGCCGAGGTTGCCGCTGATGCCGTGCACCGAGAACGCATGGCCCAGGCGCTGCGGCGAGATGCGGCGGTTGAGGATCGTGAAGTCCGCCGGATGCAGCGGCGCGTTGCCCAGCCCGGCCAGCACCGCGGCCAGCGCCAAGCCGGCGAATCCCTGCGCCGCCGCCGCCGCCAGCGAGCCGGCGATGAAGCAGCCCATCGCGCCGTAGAGCACCGGCCGCGCGCCGATGCGGTCGACGACAAAACCCGCCAGCGCCTGGCCGACGCCCGAGACGACGAAGAACACCGTCACCAGCAGCCCGAGCTCGGCATAACTCAGGCCGAAGTCGCGGATGAAGGCCGGGAACATCGGCGGCAGCAGCAGGTGGAAGAAGTGCGAGCTGCCGTGCGCGAGGCCGATCAGCGAGATCGTCGCGACGTCGCGGCGCGCGTCGCCGGCAGACGGGGAGGCGGTCGGGGTCATGCGGCGCAGCGTAGCGGCGCGGCTGGCGGCGCAGTTACGATGGTCGGCCAACTTCTGTCGAGATCGTGCCACGCACCACCCGCCCCCGCGCCTCGCGCAGCGAACTGCCGCTGGACCCGGCGATCCACGCGCCCAGCGCCGCGCACCCGGTCTGGGTGCGCAAACGGCGCTTGAGCGCGGCGACACGCATCGTGCCGCACCGCCACCCGTGGGCGCAGGTGGCGTTCTCGGCCACCGGCGTGGTGCGCCTGACGGTGCCCGACCACACCTTCATCGTGCCGCCGACGCGCGTCGTCTGGGTGCCGCCCGACGTCGAGCACTTCGTCTCGGTCGTCGAGGACGCCGAGCTGGTGACGATGTACCTGCTGCAGGACGAGCCGCACGGCCCGCGGCCGCTGGACGGCGCGGCGGCCGCCGGCGACTGGCACCGCTGCCGCGTGCTGGAGGCCTCGCCGCTGCTGCGCGAGCTGGTGGCGCAGCTCGCCGACGAGGCGGTGGTGCAGGAGCCGGCGCGCGAGCAGTGCCTGGCCGCGCTGCTGCAGGACGAGCTGGCGCGCGCGCGGCCGCTGCCGCTGGGCGTGCGCCTGCCGGCCGACAAACGACTGCGTGCGCTGTGCGAGGCCGTCATCGAGCAGCCGACGCGGCACGAGCGCCTGGACGGCTGGGCCCGCGAGGCCGGCGCCAGCGTGCGCACCGTGGCGCGGCTGTTCCGCCAGGAGCTGGACACCGGCTTCGCCGAGTGGCGCCAGCAGGTGCTGCTGGCCAAGGCGCTGTCGATGGCCGCGGCGCGCCGGCCGATGGCCCACATCGCCGCCGAACTGGGCTACGCCAGCCCCAGCGCCTTCAGCGCGATGGTGCGGCGCGCCGTCGGCATGCCGCCCAGCCGTTTCTTCAACGCGGGCTGATCCAGCCCCGGCGGGTTGACTCCCGGCCTGCGGCCACAATCTGCCCTCTGCAGCGGCCGCAGGCCGCACGAGAAACACGATGGACACCGACGAGATCGTCTACGACTACACCCGCCAGGACGCCAGCGGCGCGAGTTGCACCGCGCACGCCTGGGCCAAGGTGCCCGCCGCGCTGCCGCCGGCCGAACGCGAAGCCGCCAAGGCGCGCATCGCCGAGCTGCTGAAGGCCCGCGACGCGGTGCTGGTGGCCCACTACTACGTCGATGGCGACCTGCAGGACCTGGCGCTGGCCACCGGCGGCATCGTCGCCGACTCGCTGGAGATGGCGCGTTTCGGCCGTGACCACGCGGCCAAGACGCTGGTCGTCGCCGGCGTGCGTTTCATGGGCGAGAGCGCCAAGATCCTGTCGCCCGACAAACGTGTGCTGATGCCCGACCTGGACGCCACCTGCTCGCTGGACCTGGGCTGCCCGGCCGACGAGTTCGCGGCGTTCTGCGACGCCCACCCCGAGCGCGAGGTCGTCGTCTACGCCAACACCAGCGCCGCGGTGAAGGCGCGTGCCGACTGGATGGTGACGAGCTCCTGCGCGCTGGCCATCGTCGAGCACCTGAAGAACCAGGGCCGCAAGATCCTCTGGGCGCCCGACCGCCACCTGGGCCGCTACATCCAGGAGCAGACCGGCGCCGACATGCTGATGTGGAACGGCGCCTGCATCGTGCACGACGAGTTCAAGGGCCTGGAGCTGGACCTGCTCAAGCGCGAGCACCCCGGCGCGATGGTGCTGGTGCACCCGGAGTCGCCGGCCTCGGTGGTCGCGCAGGCCGACGTCGTCGGCAGCACCTCGCAGCTGCTGAACGCGGTGATCCGCGGCGACGCGCCGGCCTACATCGTCGCCACCGACAACGGCATCCTGCACCGCATGCGCCAGCTGGCGCCGGGCAAGACGCTGATCGAGGCGCCGACCGCCGGCAACAGCGCCACCTGCAAGAGCTGCGCGCACTGCCCGTGGATGGCGATGAACGCGCTGCAGGGCGTGCTCGCCTGCCTGGAGCACGGTGCCGGCGAGATCACCGTGCCCGAGCCGACACGCGCCCAGGCGCTGGGCTGCATCGAACGCATGCTGGACTTCGTGCAGCGCCATCCGGCGGCCGTCGCGAAGCCGGCGCAAGGGTTTGTTCCGAACGTGGGGGCTGCATGAACGAGACGCTGGAGATCGCGCGCGAGCGCAACGTGCGCGACGCGATCGCCGAGGACCTGGGCGACGGCGACTGGACCGGCATGCTGGTGCCGGCCGAACGCCGCGTGAAGGCGCGTGTCATCGCGCGCGAACGCGCCGTGCTCTGCGGCCGCGACTGGTTCGACGCCGTGGTGCGCACGCTGGACCCCGAGGCGCGCATCGCCTGGCAGGTCGAAGAAGGCGACTGGATGACGCCCGACGCGCCCGTCGTCGAGATCGAGGCCCAGGCGCGGGCGCTGCTGGCCGCCGAGCGCCCGGCGCTGAACTTCATCCAGCTGCTGTCCTGCACCGCCACCGAGGCCCGCCGCCACGTCGAGGCGGTGGGCGGCGCCTCGCCGCTGCCCGAAGGCTGCGCGATCCTGGACACGCGCAAGACGATTCCCGGCCTGCGCCAGGCGCAGAAGTACGCGGTGCGCATCGGCGGCGGCCGCAACCAGCGTCTGGCGCTGTGGCACGGCATCCTGATCAAGGAGAACCACATCGCCGCGGCCGGCGGCGTCAGCCAGGTGCTGGCCAACGCGCGGGCGCTGAACGCCGGCGTCGAGATCCAGATCGAGGTCGAGACGCTGGAGCAGCTGCGCGAGGCGCTGGCCGCTGGCGCGACCAGCGTGCTGCTGGACAACTTCGACCTCGAGCGCATGCGCCAGGCGGTGGCGATCAACGAAGGCCGGGCGCTGCTGGAGGTCTCGGGCAGCGTGCAGCTGGAGCAGCTGCGGGCCATCGCCGCCACCGGCGTGCACCGCATCTCGATCGGCAAGCTGACCAAGGACGTGAAGGCGGTCGACTTCTCGATGCGCGTCGTCGAGGAGTTCTGAGCGCCGCACCCTCAAGTCCGGGCCTGCGGCGGCCGATAAAGCGCAGGCACGCAAACCCTCGCGAGGCTGCCCGATGAGCATCGATTTCACGTCGATCCACAACCACAACGAACGCGCCGTCTTCGAGGCCGTGCTGGCCGCAGCGCCGGCACATCCCGGCGTGGCCGGCAACGAGGAACTGCTGGCCGACGTCGCCTGCGTCGCGCTGAACCGGCTGCAGCCGCGTTACATCCGCCACGCCGTGGACTTCTCGTTCTATCTCAGCGAACGCGAGCGCAAGGACAGCGAGCACCAGATCGCCGAGGCGGTGGAGTTCGCCTTCGGCTTCGTCCAGGCCCGGGTGGCGATGCGCGCCCGCGGTTGATCCGGCGCAGGCGGCGCGTGCGCGCCGCCGCTGCCACGCTTCAGTGGCGCGGTCATCGGTCGATACAAGGGTTAACCCGGAGTCCTGACGGACTCCCCGCAACCTTGTCCTGAAGACCGATGAAGTACCTTCGTTCAGCCTCGCTGCGCGTGCGCCTGGTCGCCACGACCGCAGGCCTCGTCCTCGCCGGCCTCACCGGCCTCACCATCGTCAACGCGATCGGCGCCCGCACCGAGGCGCTGCTGCAGCTCGACACGCAGAGCACCGCGCTGGCGCGCGCGCACGCCGCCGACCTCGGCGGCTGGGTCGAGCAGCATCAGCGAGTCGTGCGATCGATGGCCGGCAGCGCCGCGGCGGCCGACCCGGTGCCCGCGCTGCAGCAGGCCGAGGCCGCCGGCGGCTTCGACACCACCTACGTCGCCCACGCCGACCGGCGCATCGAGTTCTCCAAGCCGCAGGATCTGCCGCCCGGCTACGACCCGACGGCGCGCCCCTGGTACCAACTGGCCGCGGCCGCCGCCGGCCAGCCGGTGCTGACCGCGCCCTACCTCGACGCGGCGACGAAAAAACTCGTCGTCACCTTCGCCCAGGCGGTGGACGACGGCCAGGCCGTCGTCGCCGGCGACGTGTTCATGGACGGCGTCGTCAAGGTCGTCGGCTCGATCCGGCCGACGCCGGGCACGAGCGCCTTCCTCGTCTCGCGCACCGGCCAGGTGGTGGTGCACGAGGACGCGGCACGCCTGCTCAAGCCGGCGGCCGAACTCTCGCCCGGGCTGGTGCCGCAGGCGCTGGCGGCGCTGGCCGGCCGTGACGGGCTGGCGGAGCTGGCCATCGCGGGCCAGCCGCGCCTGGTGCGCGCCGAACCGGTGGCCGGCACCGACTGGCTGCTGGTGCTGGCGCTGGACCGCGACGAGGCGCTGGCCGGCGTCATGGCGATGGTCTGGCGTTCGGTGGCCGCCAGCCTGGTGGTGACGGTCGTCGCGGTGCTGCTGCTCGCCTGGACACTGGGCCGCCAGCTGCGCCGCCTGCAGGCGCTGGAACACGCGATGGCCGAAGCCGCCTCGGGCGACGGCGACCTGAGCCGGCGCCTGCCCAGCGAGGGCGGCGACGAGCTCGCCAGCATCGCGCGCCACTTCAACGCCTTCGTCGCCAAGATCGAGCAGGCGGTGCGCCAGATCCGCGAAGCCAGCGACTCGGTGCACGTCGCCGCGGGCGAGATCGCCGGCGGCAACACCGATCTGTCGGCACGCACCGAGCAGACCGCCGCCAGCCTGCAGCGCGCCGCCAGCGCGATGCAGCAGATCAACGGCACCGGCCGCGAGAGCGCCGACTCGGCGCGTGTCGCGCACGATCTGGCGACCCGCGCCGCCGAGGTCGCGGCGCGCGGCGGCGAGGTCGTGCAGCGGGTCGTGACGACGATGGACGAGATCAACCAGGCCTCGCACCGCATCGCCGACATCACCGGCGTCATCGACGGCATCGCCTTCCAGACCAACATCCTGGCGCTCAACGCCGCGGTCGAGGCGGCGCGCGCCGGCGAGGACGGCCGCGGCTTCGCGGTGGTGGCCGGCGAGGTGCGCGCGCTGGCGCAGCGCTCGGCGGCCGCGGCACGCGAGATCAAGGGCCTGATCGGCGCCTCGGTCGACAGGGTCGAGAACGGCGCCGCGCTGGTGGCCGAAGCCGGCCGCACGATGGAGGAGCTGGTCGCCGGCGTTCAGCGTGTCAACGACACGATCGCCGAGATCACCGCCGCCGCGGCGGCGCAGCACGAGGAGATCGTGCAGGCCGATGCCGCGGTCGGCGAGCTCGACCGCGCGACGCAGCAGAACGCGGCGCTGGTCGAGCAGTCGGCGGCCGCCGCGCAGTCGCTGCACGAGCAGGCCGAGCGCCTGGCCGGCGTCGTGCGGGGCTTCCGCCTCGGCTGATCAGCGTTTCGGGCTCTTGGCCGGGCGGATCAGCACGGTCGGGAAGCTGACCGGCAGCGTGTCCGGGAAGTCGCGGCTGAAGTGCAGGCCGCGGCTCTCGTGGCGGCGCAGCGCCGAGCGCACGATCAGCTCGGCGCAGCCGACGAGGTTGCGCAGCTCCAGCAGGTCGCGCGTGACGCGGAAGTTGGCGTAGTAGTCGTCGATCTCGTCGCGCAGCAGCTTGATGCGGTGCAGCGCACGCTCCAGCCGGCGCGTCGTGCGCACGATGCCGACGTAGTTCCACATCAAGAGGCGCAGCTCGTCCCAGTTGTGGGCGATGACGACTTCCTCGTCGGCGTCCTCGACCTGGCTCTCGTCCCAGGGCGGCGGCAAGGCCGGCAGGTGGCCGTCGGTGGCCAGGATGCGCTCGGCGCAGGTGCGGCCGAGCACGGCGCACTCCAGCAGCGAGTTGCTCGCCAGTCGGTTGGCGCCGTGCAGGCCGGTGTAGGCGGTCTCGCCGATCGCGTACAGGCCCGGCAGGTCGCTGCGGCCGTCGAGGTCGGTGACGACGCCACCGCAGCTGTAGTGCGCCGCCGGCACCACCGGGATCGGCTGGCGCGCGATGTCGATGCCGAGCTCCAGGCAGCGCGCGTGGATCGTCGGGAAGTGCGACTTCAGGAAGTCCTCGCCCAGGTGCGTGGCATCCAGCCACACGTGGTCCAGGCCGTGTTTCTTCATCTCGAAGTCGATCGCGCGGGCGACGATGTCGCGCGGCGCGAGTTCGGCACGCTCGTCGTGCGCCGGCATGAAGCGCGTGCCGTCGGGCAGGCGCAGCAGGCCGCCTTCGCCGCGCAGCGCCTCGGTGATGAGGAAGCTGCGCTCCTGCGGGTGGTACAGGCAGGTCGGGTGGAACTGCACGAACTCCATGTTCGCGACGCGGCAGCCGGCACGCCAGGCCATCGCGACGCCGTCGCCGGTGGCGGTGTCGGGGTTGCTGGTGTAGCGGTAGACCTTGCCCAGGCCGCCGGTGGCCAGCACCACGGCCGACGCGGCCAGCGTCTCGACGCGGCGCTTGTCCATGTCGAGCGCGTAGACGCCGTAGCAGCGCGGCGTCTCGTCGCGCTTGAGGTGGCGCGAGGTGATCAGGTCCACCGCCATCCAGCGCTCGCGCAGGCTGATGTTGGGGTGCGCGGCGGCGCGCGCCAGCAGCGCGTCGTGGATCGCGCGGCCGGTGGCGTCGGCGGCGTGGGCGATGCGCCGCACCGCGTGGCCGCCTTCGCGTGTCAGGTGCAGGCCCAGCGGGCCTTCGGGGTCGACCGAGAACGGCACGCCGGCGTCGACCAGCCAGGCGATCGCCGCGGCGCTGCGCTCCGCGATGAAACGTGCGGTGTTCTCGTCGACGAGACCGGCGCCGGCCTCCTGCGTGTCGCGCACGTGCGACTCGATGCTGTCGTCCTGGCCGAGCACGCCGACGATGCCGCCCTGCGCCCAGGCGGTGGCACCTTCGCCCAGGGCGCGCTTGGCGAGCACGATGACCGGGCGCGTGTCGGCGATGTTCAGCGCGACGACCAGGCCGGCGAGGCCGGCGCCGACGACGACGACGGGCGCGGTGCCCGGAGAAGTGGAATCCGTGGACATGGTGGCGCGGCACACGACGGCCGCTGGTTCCCGTGAGGAGAGGGGCATTCTACGAACGCGCACTCGCCCGGCCGGCCGGCGGCGGGCGGAGCAGCCGACGTGAGCTGCAACCGCGGGCGCCCCCCTAGAGCGGCAATCCTTGATCGGCCCGCGCGGGCGCATTACCTATGATGACGCGAGCCGTCCGCCGGGCGGCCCCAGCCTCGTGCCATGACCCGATCCCACGACAAGCTCCCCTGGCCGCCGCCCGCCTACCGCTCCAGCCGCGACCCCGAACTGCTGTCGCCGGCGACGCAGATCGTGCGCGACCGCGAGGACTACCTCGGCCAAGGGCTGCGCGACATCGGCCGGCGCATCGCCGACGACCAGGTCGAGCTGTTCGTCAGCACCGATCCCGCGACCGCGCTGCAACAGCAGTTCGAGCGCCAGGCGCCGCAGTTCATCACGCTGCACGACGTCGGCACCAAGGCTTCGCTGCACCTGCTGGGCGCGCTGGCCGGTGCCGCCGGCGCACGCGTGCAGCGGCTGACGATCCGCCGCCAGGGCCACGGCGTCGCGCTGGCCGTCGTGCAGTTCGTCGAGGTGCCGCTGGCCGACGGCAACCACGTGCGCATCTACTCGACCGACCTCAACGCCGACACGCAGACGCGCCAGGCGCTGGCCCTGGTGCTGCTGGGCCGCAGCCGGCTGGGCGTGCTGATGGTCGGCGAGCTGCCGGCGCATGCGCTGCAGTCGACGCTGCAGCCGCTGCAGGACGCGATCGCGCGCGCCCCCTGGCCCAACCGCGACCTGCTGCTGCTGCCGCTGGCCGCCGCCGGCACGCTGGCGGCGCAGGCGGCACGCCTGGGCGGCAGCAGCGGCATCTCCGTGCGCGTGACGCCGCTGGCGGCACGCCCGAACGACGCCTGGTCCTTCATCAGCGGCGCCTGGAACCGCATGAGCGGCCACGGTGCCGCCCAGACCGCGCTGAACACCGACATCGAGCAGGCGCTGCCGCCGCCGCCGGTGCCGCTGCCCGAGGCGCCGACGATGGCGATGGACCTGATGCCGGCCGGGCCGGCGCTGTCCGGCAGCCGCCCGGGCGCGCCGGCAGCACCCGCGCGGCCGGTGGCCGCGCCGGTGGCGGCCCTCTGGGCCGACTACCTGCAGCGCTGCCTGGCGGTCAAGAGCGCGGTCAGCGGCTGCGTCTTCGACCTCGTGTCGCAGCGTGCGCTCGCGCATGCCGGCAGCACGCCGGCCTCGGAGCCGCTGGCCGCCCAGGGCGCGCTGCTGATCGACGCGATGGCCGGCGCCGCACGCTCGCTGGGGCTGGCCGGCGCCGCGCCGCAGGCGGCGATCAGCTTCGACCAGCAGCATCTGGTGCTGCAGCCGGTGCGCGGCCACCCGGGCATCGTGCTGCACCTGGTGCTGCACGGCAGCGCCAACGCGCTGACGCTGGCGCGCATGCAGCTCGAACGCCTGACGCCGCCGCCCAGCGGGGCGGTCTGAGGCATCGGCCCGCGGCACGGTAACTCGGGGGTAAGCGGCTCGCGCCTACCTTGGCTTCGGGGATGCCCGCCGGGCATCCGCAGCCAGGAGGTTCGCATGATGTCCATGACCGCCCGTCGTCTCGCAGCCCTTGCCGCCGCTGCGTCCTTGGCCGCCTGCGGCGGCGGGGGCGTTGGCGATCCGGCAAATCCTGAAACGCCCTCTGAACCCGGCTCGGCATCGACCGCCGCCGTCTGCTACGACGCTCAGCTTGGCGACAGCCCGGGATCCAGCTTCCGCGTGGCCTTCCGATCGTTCTCCGAGGGCGACAGCGAGACACTGGACTACGTCGACGTCGGCAGCGTCGCAGGCCCGGTCGACTTCAACGGCCATCAGGCCTACGAAACGACGGTGACGACCTTCTTCGGGACGCCCGAAGCGGTCACCGGCGTCTACCGGTACTACGGCCGGCGCACGGGCACGGCCGAACGCACGGACTACGGCCTGACCTACGGTACCGACGCAGACACCGTGTTCACGACGCTGCCCGAGGAACCGCCGGTGGTGGACACGACCTACGCATTGGAGCCCGGACAATCGGTCGCGCTGCACTACAGCCACACGCCGAACCTGCGTGTGACCTTCAAAGGCATCGAGCAGATCACCGTCCCCGCGGGAACCTACCAGGCGTGCCGCCTGCAGCTCGACAGCACGACGCCCGACTACTCCAACACGCATTGGCTGCTGGTCGGCACCGGCGTGCTCATCAAGGAGGTTCAGACCTCACCCGGCGATGCCGACTGGACAGCGGAAGCCACCGCGATCGAGGTGAACGGGCGGCGCCCCTGAAGCCTGACGCTGGCGTGCAAGGCCTTCCGGCCTTGCACGTCCCGCCTCAGTGAACCGTGCGTTCGAAGCTGAACTGGCCGTCGAGCACGTCCACCGGGATCACGTCCTTGGGCCCGAAGCGGCCCTGCAGGATCAGCTTGCTGACCGGGTTCTCGATGCGCTGCTGGATCGCACGCTTCAGCGGCCGGGCGCCGAACACCGGGTCGAAGCCGACCTTGGCCAGCTCGGCCAGCGCCGCCGGCGAGACCTCGAGCTTCATCTCCAGCTTCTCCAGCCGCGTCTCGAGCAGCTTCAGCTGGATCTTCGCGATGGCCTCGATGTTCTTCTCGTCGAGCGCATGGAAGACCACCGCCTCGTCGATGCGGTTCAGGAACTCGGGCCGGAAGTGGCTCTTCACCTCGCCCCAGACCGCTTCGCGCACGAGCTCGGTCGGCTGCCCGGCCATCTGCATGATCAGGTGCGAGCCCAGGTTGCTGGTCATCACGATGACGGTGTTCTTGAAGTCCACCGTGCGGCCCTGGCCGTCGGTGAGCCGGCCATCGTCGAGCACCTGCAGCAGCACGTTGAAGACGTCCGGGTGCGCCTTCTCGACCTCGTCGAGCAGCAGCACGCTGTAGGGCTTGCGCCGCACGGCCTCGGTCAGCGCGCCGCCTTCGTCGTAGCCGACGTAGCCCGGCGGCGCGCCGATCAGCCGCGAGACCGAGTGCTTCTCCATGTACTCGCTCATGTCGACACGGATCATGTGGTCCTCGCTGTCGAACAGGAACGAGGCCAGCGCCTTGCACAACTCGGTCTTGCCGACGCCGGTGGGGCCGAGGAACAGGAAGCTGCCCAGCGGCCGGTTCGGGTCGGACAGGCCGGCGCGGCTGCGGCGGATCGCGTCGGCCACCGCGACGATGGCCTCGTCCTGGCCGACGACACGCTCGTGCAGACGGCTTTCCATCTGCAGCAGCTTGTCGCGCTCGCCCTGCATCAGCTTGCTGACCGGGATGCCGGTGGCGCGCGAGACGACCTCGGCGATCTCCTCGGCGCCGACCATCGTGCGCAGCAGCTGCGGGCCCTGGCCGCCCTGGGCCTTGCCGGCCTCCTTGGCCTGGGCCTCCTTCAGGCGCTTCTCGAGCTCCGGCAGCTTGCCGTACTGCAGCTCGGCGACGCGGTTGAAGTCGCCCTTGCGCTTGAGTTCCTCGATCTGGAACTTGATGCGGTCGATCTCTTCCTTGACCTGGGCGCTGCCCTGGGCCTGGGCCTTCTCGGCGGTCCAGATCTCCTCGAGGTCGTTGTATTCACGTTGCAGCTTCAGCAGCTCTTCCTCGATCAGGCCGAGGCGGCGCTGCGAGGCTTCGTCCTGCTCCTTCTTCACCGCTTCGCGCTCGATCTTCAGCTGGATCATGCGCCGGTCCAGCCGGTCCATCGCCTCGGGCTTGGAGTCGATCTCGATCTTGATCTTGGCCGCAGCCTCGTCGATCAGGTCGATCGCCTTGTCGGGCAGGAAACGGTCGGTGATGTAGCGGTGGCTCAGCTCGGCCGCGGCGACGATCGCCGGGTCGGTGATCTCGACGCCGTGGTGGACCTCGTACTTCTCCTGCAGCCCGCGCAGGATGGCGACGGTGGCCTCGACGCTGGGTTCGTCGACCAGCACCTTCTGGAAGCGGCGTTCGAGCGCGGCGTCCTTTTCGACGTACTTGCGGTATTCGTCGAGCGTGGTCGCGCCGATGCAGTGCAACTCGCCGCGCGCCAGCGCCGGCTTCAACATGTTGCCGGCGTCGATCGCGCCTTCGGCCTTGCCGGCGCCGACCATCGTGTGCAGCTCGTCGATGAACAGGATGATGCGGCCCTCGTCGGCCGAGACCTCCTTCAGCACCGCCTTCAGCCGCTCCTCGAACTCGCCGCGGTACTTGGCACCGGCCAGCAGGCCGGCCATGTCCAGCGACAGCACACGCTTGTTCTTCAGCGACTCGGGCACCTCGCCGTTGACGATGCGCTGCGCCAGGCCTTCGACGATGGCCGTCTTGCCGACGCCCGGCTCGCCGATCAGCACCGGGTTGTTCTTGCTGCGGCGCTGCAGCACCTGGATCGCGCGGCGGATCTCGTCGTCGCGGCCGATCACCGGATCGAGCTTGCCCTGGCGGGCACGTTCGGTCAGGTCCAGCGTGTACTTCTTCAGCGCCTCGCGCTGGCCTTCGGCTTCGGGCGAGTCGACCTTCTGGCCGCCGCGCACGGCCTCGATGGCCGCCTCCAGCGACTTGCGCGTCAGGCCGTGGCCGCGGACGATGCCGCCGAGGTCGGTCTTGGCCTCGGCCAGCGCCAGCAGGAACATCTCGCTGGCGATGAACTGGTCGCCGCGCTTGGTGGCTTCCTTGTCGGCCGCCTGCAGCAGCGCCATCAGGTCGCGGCCGGGCTGCACCGGCTGGCCGCCGCCCTGCACCTGGGGCAGGTTGCGGATCGCGGTTTCCATCGCCGTCGTCAGCGCGCCGGTGTTGGCGCCGGCGCGGTCGAGCAGCGCCTTCGGGCCATCGGGCTGCTGCAGCATCGCCGCGAGCAGGTGCGAGGGCTCGATGTAGGGGTTGTCGCGCGCGACGGCCAGGCTTTGCGCGTCACCGAGCGCCTGCTGGAACGCCGTCGTCAGTTTGTCAGCACGCATGGGAATCCTCCGTTGCCCTGCAATTCGGGCTGGACGGCGGCTTTTCAAGCCCGCCGCCGCGTGCCGAGGCACGCGTCAGAGGGAGTCGCCGAGCCGGCGGTAGTGTCCGCCCTGGTAGAGCAGCGGCGCCAGCGGGGCGTCCGCCAGCCGGCAGACGCGGCCGATGAAGAGCACGTGGTCGCCGGCCGCCTGGGCCGAGACCGTCTCGCATTCGAAGACCGCGGCGCAGCCGGCGAGCACCGGCGCGCCGCCCTCGCCGGCGTGCCAGTCGCCTTCGCCGAACTTGTCGGGCACCGGCGAGGCGAAACGCCGCGACAGCGCGAGCTGGGCTTCGGCCAGCACGTTGACGGCGAAATGGCTCGCCTGGCGGAAGGCCGGCAGGCTGGGGCTGGCCTCGCGCAGCGACCACAGCACCAGCGGCGGGTCCAGCGACACGGCCTGGAAGGAGCTGACGGTCAGCCCGACACGCTGGCCGTCGGCGTCGGTGCAGGTGACCAGCGTGACGCCGGTGGCGAAATGGCCCAGCGCGCGGCGCAGCTGCTTGGGGTCGGAGGGGTCCAGAGGGTGCATCAGGCGTTCGCGGCGTTGTCCGAGTCCAGGCCCCAGCGGGCCAGCGCCGCGTCGTCGGCCGCGCGCGCGTCGACCCAGCGCGAGCCCTCGGGCGTCGTTTCCTTCTTCCAGAACGGCGCCTGGGTCTTCAGATAGTCCATCAGGAATTCGCAGCCCTCGAAGGCGGCGCGCCGGTGCGGGGCGGCGACGCCGACGAAGACGATGTTCTCGCCGGCCGCCAGGCGGCCGACACGGTGCACGACCCGCGCCGCCCGCAGGCCGAAACGGCCGACGGCGGCGTCGATCATGGCCTCGATGGCCTGCTCGGTCATGCCCGGGTAGTGTTCCAGTTCCAGCGCCTGCACGTCGTGAACGCCGTCACGGCCGCGCACGGTGCCGACGAAACCGACGACCGCGCCGGTGCCGGCGTCGGCCGCGTGAAGTGCCTGGAACAGCGCGCCGACGTCGAAGTCTTCGCCTTGGATCGCGACGCGCGCCACGTTCAGCCGCCGGTGACCGGCGGGAAGAACGCCACTTCGGCGCCGTCGCGCACGACCGCCGCCTCGTCGCTCATCACCTGGTTGAGTGCGCAACGCACCGCCCGCCCGCGCGCCAGCACGTCGGCGTAGGGGCCGCCGCGTGCGGCCAGGCCGTCACGCAGCCCGCCGAGCGTGGCGACCTCGGGCAGCTCCACGGTCTCGCCGGGGCCGAGCGCCTCGCGCAGCGAGGCGAAGTAGCGCACTTGGATCTTCATCGGGCGATCAGTTCGGATAACGGCAGATAGCGTACCGTTTCGCCGGAAACGATGCGCTGGCCCGCCGGGATATCCACGAGGCCGTCTGCCCACGCGGCCGAGGTCAGCACGCCCGAACCCTGGTTGGGGAACAGGTCGAGCCCGCCCTGGTCGTTCAGGCGCACGCGCACGAACTCCCGCCGTCGGTCGGGGCGCGGCCAGTCGAAGTCGGCCCGCAGCGGCAGCCCGGCCGGCAGTGTCGCCGGCGCGCCCTGCATCGCACGCAGCACCGTCGTCACGCAGAGCAGGTAGGTGACGAAGCTCGACACCGGGTTGCCCGGCAGCCCGACGACCAGCGCCGACGTGCCGTCGTCGCGGCGCACCGTGCCGAAGGCCAGCGGCCGGCCCGGCTTGATCGCCATCTGGAAGTGCTCCAGCGTGCCCTGGGCCTGGATCGCCGCCTTCAGGTGGTCTTCCTCGCCGACCGAGACGCCACCGCTGGTGAGGATCAGGTCGTGGAAACGCGCCGCACGCTCCAGCGCCGTGCAGGTGGCGTCCAGGCGGTCGGGCACGATGCCCAGGTCGGTGACCTCGCAGCCGCCGGCCTGCAGCAGGCCGCGCAGCGTGTAGCGGTTGGAGTTGTAGATCGCGCCGGGTTTGAGCGGCTCGCCGGGCATCACCAGCTCGTCGCCGGTGGAGAACAGCGCCACACGCGGGCGGCGGCAGACGGCCAGCGTCGCCGCACCGACCGAGGCCGCCAGGCCCAGGCCCTGCGGCGTCAGCCGGCGGCCCTTGTGCAGCACGATCGCGCCGTGCAGCACGTCCTCGCCGCGGCGGCGGATCCACTGACCGAAGGCCGGCAGCTCGCCGATGCGCACCGCGCCCAGGCCGTCGCCGGGGATCGCTTCGCAGCGCTCCTGCATGACGACGGCATCGGCGCCGGCGGGGATCTGCGCGCCGGTGAAGATGCGTGCCGCGGTGCCGCGGCGCAGCGGCTGGCCGACGACACCGGCCGGGATGCGCTGCGACACCGGCAGCACCGTGCCGGCGGCCGGCACGTCGGCGGTGTTGACGGCCCAGCCGTCCATCGAGCTGTTGTCGCCGGGCGGCACGTCGAGCATCGACAGCACGTTGACCGCCAGCACGCGCCCGAGCGCGTCGGCAGTCGGCACCGACTCGGTCTCGACGATGCGGTGCGGCGCGACCCCGGCGACCAGCCGCGCCAGCGCCTCGTCCAGCGAGATCAGCGGCTGCGGCGCGTTCATCCGGCGTGGGCCTCGATGAAGGCCTTGACCGTCGCCGCGTCGGGCGGCACGACGGTGAAGCGGCGCGGCAGCGCCTCCAGCCCGGCCAGCGCCGCCGGGCGCGGCGGCACCGGCGCGTCGGCGCCCAGCGCCTCGGTGATCGTCGCGGCGAACTTGGCCGGCAGCGCGGTCTCGAGCACGATCATCGGCACGCCGGCGTCACGGTGCTCGCGCGCGACCTTCAGGCCGTCAGCGGTGTGGGTGTCGACGAGCACGCCGGTCTCGCGCCAGGTGGCGGCGATCGTCGCCAGGCGGTCGGCGTGCGTGCTGCGGCCCGAGACGAAGCCGAAGCCGGCGCAGCGTGCGTGCTCGTCGGCGGCGAGCGTGAAGCCGCCCTGCTGCGAGACGCCGGCGCCGAACAGCTCGCGCGTGCGCGCCGCGTCGCGGCCCAGCAGGTCGAAGACGAACCGCTCGAAGTTGCTCGCCTTGCTGATGTCCATCGACGGCGACGAGGTCTCGAAGGTCTCGGCGCTGCCGCGCACGCGATAAGTCCCCGTGCGGAAGAACTCGTCGAGCACGTCGTTCTCGTTGGTCGCCAGCACCAGGCGGTGGATCGGCAGGCCCATCATGCGCGCGACGTGGCCGGCGCAGATGTTGCCGAAGTTGCCCGAGGGCACGGCGAAGCTGACGCGCTCGTCGTTGCTCTTCGTCGCCTGGAAATAACCGGCGAAGTAGTAGACGACCTGGGCCAGCAGCCGCGCCCAGTTGATCGAGTTGACGGTGCCGATCTTGTGGCGGCGCTTGAACTCGAGGTCGTTGCTGACGGCCTTGACGATGTCCTGGCAGTCGTCGAACACGCCTTCGACGGCCAGGTTGTGGATGTTGGCGTCCTGCAGGCTGAACATCTGCGCCTGCTGGAACGGGCTCATGCGGCCGTGCGGGCTGAGCATGAAGACGTTGACGCCCTTCTTGCCGCGCATCGCGTACTCGGCGGCGCTGCCGGTGTCGCCGGAGGTGGCGCCGAGGATGTTCAGCGTCTCGCCGCGGCGGCCCAGTTCGTACTCGAACAGGTGGCCCAGCAGCTGCATCGCCATGTCCTTGAAGGCCAGCGTCGGGCCGTTGGACAGGGCTTGCAGACAGAGACCGTCGCCCAGCGGCTTCAGCGGCGTGATCTCGGGCGTGCCGAAGACCTGCTCGGTGTAGGTGGCGTGCACCAGCCGCTTCAGGTCGGCGGCCGGGATGTCGGCTATGTAGAGCGACAGGATCTCGAACGCGAGGTCGGCGTAGGACAGGCCGCGCCAGCGCTGCAGCGTGGCCGGATCAACCTGCGGATAGTGCGTCGGCAGGTACAGGCCGCCGTCGGGCGCCAGGCCTTCGAGCAGGATGTCGGAGAAGCCGCGCGGCGTGAGGTCGCCGCGGGTGCTGAGGTACTTCACTTCAGCTCCTCCTTGCGGATGCGCACGATGGGGGCGAGCACCGTCGGCAGCGCCTGCATCTGCGCCAGCGCGGCGCGCATGCGGCCCTCGACGGTGTCGTGCGTCAGGATGATCAGATCGGTCTGCTTCTCTCCCTCGGCACTCTCGCGCTGCAGCACGGCGTCGATCGAGATG
Organism: Rubrivivax benzoatilyticus JA2 = ATCC BAA-35; assembly: GCF_000190375.1. GTDB lineage: Bacteria > Pseudomonadota > Gammaproteobacteria > Burkholderiales > Burkholderiaceae_C > Rubrivivax > Rubrivivax benzoatilyticus. Next base: position 3,647 of record NZ_AEWG01000163.1, on the reverse strand, counting down.
TCGTGCTCGGCGAGGATGCCGGTGATCCGGGCCAGCACGCCGGCCTGGTCGGCGACCTGCAGACGCAGGTAGAACGAGGTGACGACCTCGTCGATGGCCAGGATCGGCGTGTCCTGCAGCGAGCCCGGCTGGAAGGCCAGGTGAGGCACGCGGTGGTCGGGGTCGGCGGTGTGCAGCCGGGTGATGTCGACCAGGTCGGCGATGACGGCGCTGGCCGTCGGCTCGGCACCGGCGCCCTTGCCGTAGTACAGCGTGCTGCCGACGGCGTCGCCCTGCACGACGACGGCGTTCATCGCGCCCTCGACGTTGGCGATCAGGCGCTGCGACGGCACCAGCGTCGGGTGCACACGCAGCTCGATGCCGCCCGCGCCGCCCGGCGCGGTCGCCAGGTCGTCGCGGCGCTTGGTGATGCCCAGCAGCTTGATGCGGTAGCCGAGCTGCTCGGCGTAGCGGATGTCGGCCGCCTGCAGCGCGGTGATGCCCTCGACATAGGCCTTGTCGAACTGCACCGGCACGCCGAAGGCGATGGCGCTCATGATCGTCGCCTTGTGCGCGGCGTCGACACCTTCGATGTCGAAGGTCGGGTCGGCCTCGGCATAGCCCAGCGCCTGCGCCTGCTTCAGCACCGCGGCGAAGTCCAGCCCCTTGGAGCGCATCTCCGAGAGGATGAAGTTGGTCGTGCCGTTGATGATGCCGGCCACCCACTCGATGCGGTTGGCCGTCAGGCCCTCGCGCAGCGCCTTGATGATCGGGATGCCGCCGGCCACCGCGGCCTCGAAGGCGACCATCACGCCCTGGGCGCGTGCGGCCTCGAAGATCTCGGTGCCGTGCACCGCCAGCAGCGCCTTGTTGGCGGTGACGACGTGCTTGCCGGCGGCAATCGCCTCCAGCACCAGCGTCTTGGCGATGCCGTAGCCGCCGATCAGCTCGACGACGATGTCGATCTCGGGGTTGGCGATGACCTCGCGCGCGTCGGCGACGACGCGGGCGCGGTCGCCGACGATGCCGCGGGCGCGTTCGACGTCGAGGTCGGCGACCATCGAAATCTCGATGCCGCGCCCGGCGCGGCGCCGGATCTCCTCCTGGTTGCGGTTGAGCACCGTGAAGGTGCCGCTGCCGACGGTGCCGATGCCGAGCAGGCCGACCTGGATGGGTTTCATGCGGGGTCTCTCCGGGAACGGGGGCCGACGCGGCGGCCCGGGTGGCTTAAAGGGAGTGGCGTTTGCGGTAGCCGGCGAGGAAGCGCTCGATGCGCCCGATGGCCTCGGTCAGGTCGTCCAGGTTGGGCAGGAAGACGAGGCGGAAGTGGTCGGGCTCGGGCCAGTTGAAGCCGGTGCCCTGCACGATCAGCACACGCTCCTGCTCCAGCAGCTCGTAGGCGAACTGCTGGTCGTCGGCGATCGGGTAGACCTTGGGGTCCAGGCGCGGGAACATGTACAGCGCCGCCTTCGGCTTGACGACGCTGACCCCGGGGATCGCGTTCATCATCTCCCAGGCCAGGTCGCGCTGCTTTAGCAGCCGGCCGCCCGGGGCGACGAGGTCCTTGATGCTCTGGTAGCCGCCGAGCGCGGTCTGGATCGCCATCTGGCCGGGCGTGTTGGCGCACAGCCGCATCGAGGCCAGCATGTTCAGGCCCTCGATGTAGTCCCGGGCGTAGCGCTTCTCGCCGGAGACCACCATCCAGCCCGAGCGGTAGCCGCAGGAGCGGTAGTTCTTGGACAGGCCGTTGAAGGTGACGAACAGCACGTCGTCGGCCAGCGAGGCGATGCTGGTGTGCTCGGCACCGTCGTACAGCGTCTTGTCGTAGATCTCGTCGGCGAAGACGATCAGCTGGTGCCGGCGCGCGATCTCGACGATGTCCTTCAGCAGGTCCACCGGGTACAGCGCGCCGGTCGGGTTGTTCGGGTTGATGACGACGATGGCCTTGGTGTTGGGGCTCACCTTGGCGCGGATGTCGTCGAGGTCGGGCAACCAGCCCGAGCCTTCGTCGCAGCGGTAGTGCACCGGCGTGCCGCCGGACAGCGAGACGACCGCGGTGTGCAGCGGGTAGTCGGGCGCCGGGATCAGCACCTCGTCGCCGGCGTCGAGCAGCGCGTTCATGCTCATCGCGATCAGCTCGGAGGCGCCGTTGCCCAGGTAGACGTCGTCGACGGTCACGCCGGCGATGCGCTTCTCCTGGGTGTAGTGCACGACCGCCTTGCGCGGCGCGAACAGACCCTTGCTGTCGGTGTAGCCGGCGGCCACCTGCGACGGCAGGTTGTGGATCATGTCCTGGACGATCTCGTCCGGGGGCATCAGGCCGAAGGCGGCGACGTTGCCGATGTTCAGCTTGATGATGCGCTGGCCCTCCTCCTCCATCTGCCGGGCCTTGTCGAGCACCGGACCGCGGATGTCGTAACCGACGTTGGCGAGCTTGCTGGACTTGGCGATGGGCTTCAAGGCAGGCGGCTTTCGTGAGGGAACCTAGAATTATCCACGCATGAAATTCCAGCCGGACAGGTTCAGCGGCGCCAACGTGATCACGCGTCACGACGCCGGGCAGGTGTGGGTGGGGCCGAACGCCTTCCTCCACAGCATCGTCGTGCCCTGGAAGGGGGCCGTGCTGCCCTGGGAGGCGCCGTCGCTGGACGCGCTGACCGCCGAGCACTTCGAGCGCCTCGCCGAACTGCGCCCCGAGCTGGTGATCTTCGGCTCGGGCCGCAGGCTGCGATTCGTCTCGCCGGCGCTGCTGCGCCCGCTGATCGAGCGCCGCATCGGCGTCGAGACCATGGACACCGTCGCCGCGTGCCGCACCTACAACGTTCTCGCCGCGGAGGAACGCGAGGTTGTCGCGGCTCTCGTTTTGGAGGGCGATGGGTCGTAATGCAGGCGTTTTATAATCACGTGTTGAGCCGGCGACGGCTGCCTACGTTCCGAGAAAACCATCCATGACGCCCGTTGTCAACAAGACCCTTCCGGAATTCGAAGCCTTCGCGACCAGCGGCGTGAAGTTCACGCCTTCAGCGAACCTCGGCCACGCTGTGGTCCTGTACTTCTACCCGAAGGACGCAACGCCCGGCTGCACGACCGAGGCGATGCAGTTCCGCGACCACCATCAGGAATTCCTGAAGGCCGGCGCGGTCGTCTTCGGCGTGTCGCGCGACAACCTCGCGTCGCACGAGAAGTTCAAGCAGGCGCTGGAGCTGCCCTTCGAACTCATCGCGGACACCGAAGAGAAGCTCTGCCACATGTTCGGCGTGGTCAAGAACAAGATCATGTACGGCAAGAAGGTGAAGGGCATCGAACGCAGCACCTTCCTCATCGGCGCCGACGGCGTGATGCGCGCCGAGTGGCGCGGCATCAAGGTTGCCGGGCACGTCGATGAAGTGCTCAAGGCCGTCAAGGCCCTCAAGCAGGCTGCCTGAGATCGAACGCCCGCGTGTCCGGCGCCGCCTCGGCGGTGCCCTCCTCCCGCTCCCGCCGAAAGCCGCACGGTCCGCCGTGCGGCTTTTTGCTTTTTCCTGAGCCCACCATGCCCCTGCCCAAGCCTCCGACGAAGAAAGCCGACCTGCTCGCCGCCGCCGACTACGAGGCGCAGGCCGCACCGAAGCCGCGCAAGCGCACGATCAAGGCCGCCGCGCCTCAGGCGGCCCCGGCCGAAGCCGCGC
>NZ_AEWG01000164.1 GCF_000190375.1 Rubrivivax benzoatilyticus JA2 = ATCC BAA-35 | reverse complement strand
CGGCGCGAGCGCGGCTGCAACCGCGTGGCAGCGCTTCGAGCATGAGGCGCCCAATGCGCTGTGGCAGATCGACTTCAAGGGCCACTTTGCCACCGACACGCAGCGCTGCCATTCGCTGACCGTGCTGGACGATCACTCGCGCTTCAGCCTCGTGCTGCAGGCTCTGGCCGGTGAGCGACGCGAACCGGTGCAGCAGGCCCTGGAAGATGCTTTCCGGCGCTACGGCCTGCCCGAGCGCATCAATGCCGACAACGGCCCGCCCTGGGGCGCACCGACCGTGGGTGCGCTCACGGGCTTGGGCGTGTGGCTGATCCGCCTGGGAGTGCGCCTGAGCCACAGTCGACCTGCCCATCCGCAGACCAACGGCAAGGACGAACGCTTCCACCGCACGCTGGCCGCCGAAGTGCTGCTGGGTCGCAAGTTTCGCGACCTGACCGATGTCCAGCGGCACTTCAACTCCTGGCGTCACGTCTACAACTTCGAGCGCCCGCATGAAGCTCTGGGTATGCAAACGCCGGCCAGCCGCTACAGCGCCAGCATGCGCTCGATGCCCAGTAAGCTGCCTGACGTCGAGTACGGCCCCGAAGACATCGTCCGGCGTGTCGGCGACGGCGGGCGCATCAGTATCCGCGGCATCAAGCTGCGAGTGGGCAAGGCGTTGATCGGGCAGCACGTCGCCTTGCGGCCTCGCCTTGATCGCGATGGCTCCTTCGACGTCTACTTCTGCCATCACAAGCTCGATGCCATCG